>CAZGUW010000301.1:0-5800 GCA_964528705.1 uncultured Geminicoccaceae bacterium | reverse complement strand
ATCGCTTCTTCAACCGGTGTTTCAGCTTCTTCGCCTGGGCTTGCTTCGCCACCTTCGGCGCCCTGGGAATCCTCGTCGGAAATAATTCGGCGGATCGATGCGAGGATCTCCTCCATCGACGGCTCCTGGTCGTTCTTGTCTGCGCTCATGCCATCCAACTCGATCTGCTGCCGTTGCCGCCGTCGTGGGCGCGCCCGCCGTTATGCGGGATCAATGGTAAAGATTGCGTGAACCCTGACCGCCATCGGCCTCGTTCTCGTCGCCAGGGGGATCCTCTGCGGTCTCGCCCTCGTCCGCACCGTCATCGGCGTCCGGCACCGGCCCGGGCGGGTCGTCCGCGCTGCTGTCGCCGGTGCCGAACCAGGCGCCGCGCACTTCCTGGTAGTAGGCATCCGGGTCGTAGGGGACGGCATCGAGGTCGAGGGCCCTGGCGGTCAGCTCGCCCATGCCGGCCTTCAGTCGATAGGCGGCGACAATGCCGTCGCGCGCCGCCGCGGTAGCCGCCACCTCGGCGTCGAACAGCTCCTGCTCGGCGTCGAGCACGTCGAGCACCGTCCGGGCACCCACCAGCGATTCCTGTCGCACGCCATCCAGCGCCAGCGCCGCCGATTCGACCTGTCGGGCGAGCGACTGGCTGCGGGCACGGGCGGTGAGCAGATCCTGCCAGGCCGCCTGGATATCCTCGCGGACGTCCCGTCGAGCGCTTTCAAGGGTATAGCGCTCCTCTGTCAACAGCTGCCGCGTCTGGCGAATACGTCCGTACTCACCACCGCCCTGATAAAGCGGAATCGACAACACGGCGCCAATCGAGATGTCGCTCTGCCAGTCGTAGCGGCCGCTCGGTTCGTCGACATAGCTGGCTTCGCCGCGCAGCTTCAGGCGCGGCTTGAGCGCCGACAGGGCGACGTCCACCTCACGCCGTGCCACACCGACGCCGAAGTCGGCGGCGCGCACGTTCGGGTTGTCGTCGACCCGCTCCAGCGCCGCCTGCTCGTCCGGGGGCAGGTCGGCGGGCATGACCGGCTCGACCAGCGTGCCGGGCGGGTCGCCGATGACCTTGCGGTAGGCGGCACCGGCGGCTTCCAGCCCGCCGGCGGCGGCCTCTCGGTCGGCGATGCCGCGGGCATAGCGCGCTTCTGCCTGGGCGACATCCGTCTGGGTGAGCTCGCCGAAGCGATAGCGTCGCTGCACCGCCTCGAGCTGGCGGCCGAGCCGGGTCTCGTTGCCCAGCGCCAGCTCCAGCACGCGCTGCGCCTGGAGGACCGCGGTGAAGGCCTCGATCGCAGCCAGCAGGACCTCCTGCTCGACCGCCTCGAGCCTGGCCCGCTCGGCGTCCACCACGGCCTCCGCCCGGCCGATCCGGGCGCTGGCCTCGCCGCCGGTGTAGAGCGGCTGCTCGATGCCGACCGACTGGCGGAAGCTGGAGGTGGAACGGCTGCCGCGGTTGGATTCCTGCAGTCCGACCGAGGCGCCCGTGGTCGCCGCGACCTGCGGCCGGCGGACGGCCCGGGCGATCGGCACGCCCTCATCGGCGGCGCGCAACCTGGCGCGGGCGGCGACGAGCGCCGGATTTTCGAGATAGGCCTTGCTCAGCGCCGTCGGCAGGGTCACCGCAGCCGACCCGTGGGCGGGGGCGAAGGCCAGGAGCAGGGCAACCAGAGGGGCGGGGAACATACGACACGCGCGCATGTCCCAGCGCTAGCACGATTTAACGTGTCGCGCTAGGTCGGATAGACAAGTTCAACCATCCGGATCGACGTGCATTACTCAGAACTCGAACGACTCCGCCGGCTCCAGCCCCATGACGGGCGGCAGCCACGCGTCGAAGGGTGCCGTGGTACCGTGCGCGTCGCCGACGCGGGTCAGCAGGGTGAGCTTGCCGAAGCGACCCTTCTGCACCACGCCGACCATGCGGCCGCCGTCGTCGAGCTGGTCAGCGAAGGCCGGTGGCAGGGCCGGCACCGAGCCGGCCAGGAGGATGAGGTTGAAGGGGGCCTGGGCCGGCAGCCCGTCGGCCGCCCGGCCGGGCTGGACGACCACATTGTTGCAGCCGAGCTCGTCGAGCTCGGATTCGATCGCGGCCGCGGCTTCGGCGTCGGGCGCCAGGAGGAAGACCGTGGCCACCAGCTTCGAGAGGATCGCTGCCGCATAGCCGGTATCGCAGCCGACCACGAGCGCCACCTCGTCGGCCCGAGGGGCGCTCACCTGCAGCATGCGGCCAAGGACCAGTGGCTCGATCAGGTGCCGGCCATTGCCGAGATCGAGGTCCTCGTCATGATAGGCCACGGCCCGCAACCGCTTCGGCAGGAAGGTCTCGCGCGGCACCTCCAGAAAGGCGTCGAGGATCCGGCCGTCGTCGACATTGGACGGCCGGAGCTGGTTCTCGACCATGTTGGCGCGGGCGGCGGCGGGATCGATCATGGGCGGCTGGCCTCTTCTGGCAACGGCCGTCACCGGGCCCGGCAATGCCGGCCCCTGCGGCATCGGCGACGACCCGTGTCGGCTGGAAGCGTTCTAGCCGGCCGGGTGCGGCACGGCAATCGTGCGGGGCGCGGCCCCGTCGTTCAGTCGCAGACGGGTGTGGCGTACCCGGCTTCCCGGAAGTAGCGGAGCGCTCCCGGGTGATAGGGGGCTCCGGCGCAGGGGCGGAGCAGATCCTCGACCGTCAGGCCGACGAAGGCGAGCTGCAGCTTGTGCAGCGCCGGCAGACTCTCGAAGACGGTCTTGGTCAGCCGGTAGGCGACATCCTCGGGCAGCCGGGCATCGGTGATGACGATCGCCGGGACGCCGAAGGTGGAGATGTCGTAATCGATCCCCGGGTACAGGCCCGCGTCGATCTCGGTCAGGTGGTATTCGGGGAACTGCTTCGTGAAGGCGTCCATGACCTCGCCCCGGCCCGGCAGGAGGCCGGCACCGCAGGTCGCCATCGCTTCCTGCAGGACGCTGTTCGGATGTGCTGCGATGAAGGCGAAGGCGTCGATCTCGTTCCTGCAGAGCTGCTGCGGGTTGAGGGCGCTCGTGGTGCTCGATACAGGCAGGAAATCGTCCAGGCCATAGCCTTCGTGGTCGAGAAAACGGACGGCCGTCGCGAGGCTGCCGGAGCCGGGCGGTCCGAAGTCGACGGCTCGACCCAGCATGTCCTCGAGCGACTGGATGCCGCTGCCCGGCGCCGTCACGACGGTGAGCTTCTCCAGCACCGTCGAGAAGAGCACGCGGAGATTGGGATTCGGGCCCTCGATCTCGAAGGGCTTGGCACCGGTCAGCGCCAGCGGCACGAGATCGGCTTGGGCGATGCCAAGATCGGCAGCGCCGGCCCGCACCAGCCGCAGATTGCTGACCGAGCCCTGGCTGCTCTCGACGTGGCAGCTCCTCAGGCGCTCGCCCAGATCCGGCCAGAGCAGGCGGCAGAACGAGCTGGAGAGCGCGAAGTAGAGCCCGGTGACGCCGCCGGCAGAGAACCGCAGCGGAGCGGGATGCTCCTGGGCGCGCGGTGCCGCCGGGGCGAGCGCCAGGGCCAGCGCCAGACCGCCGGCCAGCAGGATCGAACGACAGGCCCTGGTCATCGCTGGATCTCGAATTCGCGTTGCGTACGGTAGAGGAAACGCACCAGCTCGTAGTCGAAGGCGGAGCCCGTGCTGAAATAGCGGAAGGGCTGCGAGTAGCGGGCGTTGACGATGAAGAGCGCCATGACCGCAGGATTGAAGAACACCGCCTCGTTGATCTCGCGGCCCGGTGGGACGTAGACGCTGGCGGCGTAGTCGACGGCGAGCCCGGTGGCATCGCGGGCCCCGGAGGGGCCGAGCACCGGCAGCACGAGGTATGGCCCGGCCGGCACGCCCCACCAGCCGAGCGTCTGACCGAAATCCTCTTTTCGCTCGGTGACGCCGAGCTTGGTCGCGACATCGAAGAAGCCGAGCACCCCGATCGTCGAGTTGACCGCGAAGCGGATCACGGCGCGGCTCGCGATCTCCGGCCGTGCCTGCAGGAGGCCGTTATTGGCGTTCGTGACCTCGAGCAGGTTGTTGAAGAAGTTGGAGACGCCGGTCCTGAGGAACTCCGGCACGACATAGCGGTAGGCATTGACGATCGGCAGCAGGACATAAGAGTCGAGCTCGAAGTTGAAGCGGTAGATCGCCCTGTTCATCGGCTCGAGCGGGTCGGGCACGCTGGTGATCAACGGCGGCACCTCGGCCACCTTGGCCGGCTCCACCGGATCCGCGGCGTTATGTCCGCTCGCACTCTGGTTCGCCGCGGACTGGCCGGTCAGCTCGGCCGGGTCGTGGCTGCAGGCGGCGAGGGCGAGCAGCAGGAGGGCGGGCGCCAGTGCCCTAAGCGGCCTCACTGGCCCGGCTCCGCGGCGCGGAAGTAGTCCTGGATGCGGGCCGCCACGTCACGCTGCCGGTAATTGCCGCAATGCCCGCCGATCGGATAGATCACGAGGCGTTCGTCGAACACGCGCTCGAGGAAGGCGAAGTCCTGCGGCCGCAGGATCAGGTCGTCGGCATTGGTGATCACCGCGACATTGTCGGCGCCGGCGAGATAGGTCTCGATCGCGGCGAGATCGGCGTCGGCGATCATCTGCTCCGCTGTCAGCCCCGGCACCCTGGCGGCGAAGAACGGCGTGTAGATCTCCTCGAAATAGCGGGTGAAGCTGAATTCCTGGGAGCGCAGATAGTAGGTGTCGAGCGGGGTGGTGGAGGTCAGGACCGTGCCCTTCGGCACGATCACGCCGGTATCGGCCAGGACGTCGCTGGTGAAGGCCATGGTGTTGGCGGACATGCGGAAGGCGACGCCGATCAGCTTCTCGATCTCGGTCGCCGAAAGATCCAGCTCGGTATAGGTGCGGTAGATGAAGTCGCCCGAGAAATCGACGGGCTCGCCACCCTTGTAAAGCCGCCCGAAAGCCGCGAGCACGGTGTTGATGAAGTCGCGGACGTTGTTGCGCTCCTCGACCGTGTTGGTCAGCAGCATGCCGTCGACGAGGCCGACCGAGGCGAAGACCGAGACGGCGGGGTTGAGCAGCAGCACCCGGTCGAAGTCGAACGCTTTCTCGCGCGAATCCAGCTCGGCGAGGAAGGCCGAGTAGGTGGCGCCGAGCGAGTAGCCCGTCAGGTTCACGCTGGTGACCTCGATCCGGTCCTGGACCATCCCGTAAGCCGCCTGCATCGCCCGGTAGAGGTCGACGGCATCGTCCTTGAGCCGCCCCGGCACGCCGGTGGTCGAGGCGTTCACCGTGAAATTCGGATGGGTCGGGTTCGGCAGGCCGATGACATGGAAGCCGGCGGCGTAGAGGATGCGCGCCAGCGTCTGGTTGATGTCGGCGTTGAAGCCGCCGCCGGTGCCGGCGATCACGAACACGAGCGGGGCCGGGCCCGGCTGCTCCACCAAGCCGAACTCCATGCCGAAGCGCTGGAAGAAGTAGACCGGCGGGACCGGCCGCTCGACCAGGCCGCGCACCGAGTAGATGTCGACATTCTCGAACCGCACCAGCTCCGGCAGCTCCATGGAGTTGGCGTGCGGCGTCTGGACGACGGTGGCGACCAGCGGGTCGACGAAGGGATAATCGTAGGCACCCAGCCACTGCACCGCCCGGGCGGTGCCGGTCGAAACAATGGCCAGGGCGATCAGGAGGAGGAGGTGAAAGGCTCCCCGACGAAACATGCGCATGAAACCCACCGCGTATCGACCGCTCACTGCTCGCCTGTGCAAATGCCGGCTTGATGCTTTGCGGCTTGGCGTCTAACAGATCGCTCCTGCGTTGTCATCGAAGATTTCAACAAGATTGGCCGCATCTTCAGTC
>CAZGUW010000300.1:0-5806 GCA_964528705.1 uncultured Geminicoccaceae bacterium | reverse complement strand
AAGGCCAACGAACTCGACCTGCAGCTTGTCGGTCTTCGGATCGACGAGGCCGAGCTTGAGGCCCTTCTCGCGCTTGCCGTCGCGGGCGGCGAAGTAGAGCTGCAGGGCCTTGCGCAGGATGTCGCTCTTGTTGCTCTCGGAGTCGGCGGCGGCCTGGTCGATCGCCTGGTTGAGCTCGTCGGAGATGACGACATTGAAGCGGACGCTCATCGGTACCTCCATGCGCGGATCATGTGTCGAATATGTGCATGATCCGCGCATGAGGCAAGGGCTGCCGCGTCTTTGGGGGCGGCTCGCTAAACGTCCAGCTCCTCGACCAGCTTCGCGTTCTCCTGGATGAAGCGGAAGCGGAGCTCGGGTTTCTTGCCCATGAGCTCCTCGATGATCTCGGTGGTGGGCTTGCCTTCGATGTCCTGGACCCGGACCGCCAGGAGCTGGCGGGTTTTGGGGTCCATGGTGGTTTCCTTGAGCTGCTTGGGGTTCATTTCGCCGAGGCCCTTGAAGCGGCCGATCTCGACGTTCTTCTTGCCCTTGAAGGTGGATGCCAGGAGGCGTTCGCGGTCGCGGTCGTCGCGGGCGTATTCGATCGTGCCGCCGTGGGCGAGGCGGTAGAGGGGCGGCTGGGCGAGGAAGAGGTGGCCCTTCTCGATGAGCGGGCGCATCTCGCGGAAGAAGAAGGTCATGAGGAGGGCGGCGATATGGGCGCCGTCGACGTCGGCGTCGGTCATGACGACGACCTTCTCGTAGCGCAGGTCGTCGATGCGGCAGTGCCTGCCGGTGCCGCAGCCGAGGGCGGTGGTGAGGTCCTGGAGCTCGCGGTTGGCGGCGAGCTTGTCGGCGGTGGCGCTGGCGACGTTCAGGATCTTGCCGCGGAGCGGGAGGATGGCCTGGGTCTCGCGGTTCCGCGCCTGCTTGGCGGAGCCGCCGGCGCTGTCGCCCTCGACGATGAAGATCTCGGTGCCGGGCCGGTCGGCGATGGCGCAGTCGGCGAGCTTGCCGGGCAGGCGGAGCTTGCGGGTGGCGGACTGGCGCTTGACCTCCTTCGATTTCTTCCTGGCCAGGCGTTCCTCGGCGCGCATGACGAGGTGGTCGAGGAGGGTGGTGGCGGTGGCGGGGTGGTCGCCGAGCCAGAGCTCGAAGCGGTCCTTGACCGCGCCCTCGACGAGCCGGGCGACCTCGGGCGAGACGAGGCGTTCCTTGGTCTGGCCCTGGAACTGCGGGGTCTTGTAGAAGAGCGAGACGAGGATGGCGGCACCGCCGGTGATGTCGTCGGCGGTGAGCAGCGAGGCCTTCTTGTAGCCGGTGCGCTCGGCGTGGCTCCTGAGCGCCTTGAGGAGGGCCGAGCGGAAGCCCTGCTCGTGGGTGCCGCCGAGGGCCGTCGGCACGGTGTTGCAGTAGAGGCCGGCATAGGCTTCCTCGTCGACCGGCCAGGCGGCGGCCCACTCGATGCGGCCGGCGCCGTCGGGGAGGTCGGTCTCGCCGGCGAAGGGCTCGTCGACGACGGTGTCGCGGCCGTCGAGGAGCGAGCCCAGGAAGTCGGTGAGGCCGGCGGGGAAGTGGAAGGTCTCGCGGTCGGGGGTGGGCTTGCCCGCGACGAGGGCGGGGTCGCAGGACCAGCGGATCTCGACGCCACGGAAGAGATAGGCCTTGGAGCGGGCCATGCGGTGCAGGCGCTCGGGCTCGAAGGCGAGCTTCTCGCCGAAGATCTCGGGGTCGGGGACGAAGCTGATGGTGGTGCCGCGGCGGTTGGCGACGGCACCCTCGGGGGTGGGGGCACCCAGCGGGTGGCCCTTCGCGTAGCGCTGGCGCCAGAGGGACTTGCTGCGCGCCACCTCCACCTCGAGCTCGAGGGCCAGGGCGTTGACGACGGAGACGCCGACGCCGTGCAGGCCGCCCGCGGTCTGGTAGGCCTTGTTGGCGAACTTGCCGCCGGAATGGAGGGTGGTGAGGATGACCTCGAGGGCGCTCTTGGTCGGGAACTTGGGGTGCGGGTCGACGGGGATGCCGCGGCCGTTGTCACGGACGGTGACGCGGTTGCCCGCGGCGAGCTCGATCTCGATCCGCGTGGCGAAGCCGGCGACCGCCTCATCCATGGCGTTGTCGAGGAGCTCGGCGACGAGGTGGTGGAGCGCGTTCGTGTCGGTGCCGCCGATATACATGCCGGGGCGGCGGCGGACGGGCTCGAGGCCTTCGAGGACCTCGATCTGGTCGGCATTGTAGTCGTCGGCGGCGGGCTTCGTGCGGGTCAGGTCGAGCAGGTCGGTCATGGGCTGGCTGGTATGCTCCGGCGGCGGCTTGACCCGAAAGTGGCGGGTCGGCAATCAGCTTCTATCGGAAGTGGCAGGGCGAAGACAATGCAGGGGCCTGAAGCGGAGTCGAGGAAGCCGGACGAGCGTGTCCCGGCGGTCATGCCGGCGGTGCGCGCCCTGGCGATGCCGGCGGACACCAATCCCTCGGGCGACATCTTCGGCGGGTGGCTGCTGGCGCAGATGGACGTGGCGGGCGGGATCGTCGCCTATGAGCGGGCGGGCGGCCGGGTGGCGACCGTGGCGGTCGACGGCATGACCTTTCATCTGCCCGTCTATGTGGGCGACGTGGTGAGCTGCTACGCCGAGGTGGTGCATACCGGGCGGACGTCGCTGACGCTGCAGGTCGAGGTCTGGGTGCAGCGGGCGCGGACCGGCGAGCCGATGAAGGTGACGGAGGGCCGGTTCACCTATGTGGCGATCGGCGCCGACGGCCGGAAGCGGCCGTTGCCGGAGCGGTCTTGAGCATCGGCTTCGAGCTGCTGGCGGAGGACGGCGGCGCCCGGCGCGGGCGGCTGCGGACGGCGCACGGGGTGGTCGAGACGCCCGCCTTCATGCCGGTCGGCACGGCCGCCACGGTGAAGGCGATGACCGTCGAGATGGTCCAGGCGACGGGGGCCGGGATCATCCTCGGCAACACGTATCACCTGATGCTGCGGCCGGGGGCGGAGCGGATAGCGGCGCTCGGCGGGCTGCACCGCTTCATGCGCTGGCCGGGGCCGATCCTCACCGACAGCGGCGGCTTTCAGGTGATGTCGCTCGCCAAGATCCGCAAGCTCGACGAGCGGGGGGTGGTCTTCGCCTCGCATCACGACGGCAGCCGGCACGAGCTGACGCCCGAGCGCAGCATCGAGATCCAGGATCTGCTCGGTGCCGACATCACCATGCAGTTCGACGAGTGCCTCGCCCTGCCGGCGCCGGCGGCCGAGGTGGAGCGGGCGATGCGGCTTTCCTTACGCTGGGGCGAGCGGTCGAAAGCGGCGTTCCGGCCGCGGGAGGGGCACGGGCTCTTCGGCATCGTCCAGGGCGGCACCGATGCGGGCTTCCGGCGGGTGTCGGCGGAGGGGCTGGTCGGGATCGGCTTCGACGGCTATGCGCTGGGCGGCCTCGCCGTGGGCGAGCCGCAGGCGGTGATGTTCCAGACCATCGAGGCGACCGTACCGCATCTGCCGGCGGGGCGGCCGCGTTACCTGATGGGGGTCGGCAAGCCGCTCGACATCGTGGGGGCGGTGCTGCGCGGGGTGGACATGTTCGACTGCGTGCTGCCGACGCGCTCGGGCCGGACCGGGCAGGCGTTCACGCGCTTCGGGCCGGTGAACCTGAAGAACGCGCGGCACGCCGACGATCCCAGGCCGCTCGACGAGACCTCGGACTGCCCGGCGGCGCGGGACTATTCCAGGGCGTATCTGCATCATCTCGTGCGCTCGAACGAGATCCTGGGGGCGATCCTGCTCACCTGGAACAACCTGCATTTCTATCAGGCGATGATGCGCGGCCTGCGCGCGGCGATCGAGGCGGGCGAGGCCCTGGCCTTCGCCGAACGCTTCGCCGCGGAACAGGCGCGGGGCGACATGCCGCCCTGGACCGGCTGAGACCCTCGGGTTGACGCCGGGGCGCGGTTGTCGGATAGCACGGCCCGGGCGCCTCTAGCTCAATTGGCAGAGCAGCGGACTTTTAATCCGCGGGTTCAGGGTTCGAGTCCCTGGGGGCGCACCAGCTAGATCAAATAGTTAATCAGATTCGGCGATGGTTGGCCAAACATTGGCTACCAAAATGGCTACCAATGTGCATTTTTGTGCTCGCGCGGCTGGATGCCAGTGGGAGGGTTGAAAAAAGCTCTCGCGGATCGGGCGAGTGGGTAATTCAAATGGTGGGGCGGCGATGCATCAACCAGGGTTTCTCGATCTTCCGGAGCATCTGAAGCGTCTGTCTGAGGCGGGCGATCCGCTTGAGGCGATGGCGGCGGCGATCGACTTCGAGGCGTTCAGACCGGTCTTGGACGCGGCGCTCTGCTACTCGCACGAAGCGAAGGGCTGCCGGCCGCCCTACGACTCGGTGGCGATGTTCAAGGCGCTGATCCTTCAGGCCCAGAACACGGTCTCGGACGCACGCATGGAGTTTCTGATCCGCGATCGGCTGAGCTGGCTGCGGTTTCTCGGCTACGAGTTGGGCAAGGCGACGCCGGGTGCGAACACCATCCGCATGTTCCGGGAGCGCCTGACCGAGGCCGGAGCGGTCAAGACGCTGTTCGAGGACTTCGACCGCCAGCTTCGCGACAGCGGCCATTTGGCCCCTCGGCTGTTTGCTGACCGCCGTGCTGTGCAACGGATGATCGGCCTGCTGCCGATCTTGGGCGGCCAACCCGTCGATGCGACCCTGGTCCAGGCCTCGCGACAGCAGAACACGGTTGGGGAGAAGGATGCGGTCAAGGCCGGCCGATCGGCTGCGGAGATCTGGCCGGACAAGCCGGCGAAGGCCCGCCAGAAGGACACGGAAGCCCGTTGGCCGGTAAAGACCAGCCGACTCCGCGAGGGCGCCGACGGGAAGCCTCGTCCGGCGCTGGCGATCCTGGTGTTCGGCTACAAGAATCACGTCGTCATCGACCGACGCTACGGTTTCGTACGTGCCTTCAAGGCGACCGACGCCGCCCGGCATGACTGCGCGGTGTTGCGCGAGCTTGTCAGCCGCGACAACACCGCCTCGGATGTCCATCCGCGGCCTAATGGCCGCGTTCTCTTCAGGAATCGGATCGAAGGCCTTCTAGCTGTGATATCCGAGCGGGTTGCTCACCCGGGGTGATCCCGGTCAGTTGGTTGGTGCCAGCCATCCATCTGCCTTGGGAGGTGCCCCGGATGAGTGTTCACAAGAATGCGCGAACGATACCGCTTGGTCGAGCGGTGATGGTGCGTCGGATCGAGGTCGAGGGCTGGACGGCGGGGGCCGTCGCCGCTGCCTTCGCGGTGAGTGTGCGGACAGTCCGCAAATGGCTGGCGCGCTACCGTGCCGAGGGTGTGCCCGGCCTCGAGGACCGCTCCAGCCGGGCGCGCGTTGTGGCGAACAAGCTCGCGGCACCTTGGGTGACGATGATCCTGCGCCTGCGCCGATACCGACTTACGGCGGCAGAGATCGCGGCGCGCCTGAACCTGGCGCGGACGACCGTGGCCGGCCACCTGACGGTCGCCGGGCTTGGCCGGTTGCAGGCCCTCGATCCACAGCCGCCGGTTGTCCGATACCAGCGCGAACACCCCGGCGACCTCGTCCATCTCGACGTCAAGAAGCTGGCCCGCTTCGACCGTGTCGGACACCGCATCACCGGCAGCCGCCGCGGCCAGAGCAACGGTGTCGGCTGGGACTTCGTCCATGTCGCCATCCCACCCTACTGTCGATGGGGCCTCCAGGCTCGCCTACGTGGAGATCCTCGATAACGAGAAGCGCACCGCCGTCACCGGGACTGTCAGGAATTTCGTGTACGGGCCATGACGATGGAAAGGAAGGAACCA
>CAZGUW010000299.1:4555-5811 GCA_964528705.1 uncultured Geminicoccaceae bacterium | reverse complement strand
GGTGCCGCCGGCCCAGGATCTCGCGCCAGCCGACATGGGCGCCGTCGAGCGCCTCGCTCCCCACGGCCGACCCGCCCTTCAGCCCTTGACCGCGCCGGCGGTCAGGCCCTGGACCAGGTAACGCTGGATGAAGGCGAAGAAGAGGCAGGCGGGGATCAGCGCCAGCACGGCCGCGGCCATCATCTGCCCCCAGTCGACCGAGAACTTGGAGACGAAGGAGAGGAGGCCGACGGGGAAGGTCATCTTCGCCTCGCTGTTGATCAGCATGAGGCAGAAGAGCAGCTCCGACCAGGCGGCGGTGAAGACGAAGCCGAGCGTGGCACCCATGCCCGGTAGGGTCAGCGGCAGGATGACCCGCATGAGCGCCTGCGGCCGCGTGCAGCCGTCGATCATCGCCGCCTCCTCGAGCTCCTTCGGGATGCCCTCGAGGAACGACTGCATGAGGAAGGTGGCAAAGGGCGTGTTGAAGGCGGTGTAGACGATGATCAGCCCGACCAGGGAATCGGTGAGGCCGAGCGGCGTCATCAGCCGGTAGATGGGAGCGATCAGCAGCACGAGCGGGAACATCTGCGTCAGCAGCATGACGAAGACGATGGCCGCCCGGCCCTTGAAGGCGAAGCGCGAGAAGGCGTAGCCGGCGGCACTGGCGATGGCGGTGACGGCGATGGCGGTGCCGAACGAGACGATCACCGAGTTTCTGAAGAAGGCCGGAAAATCGCTCGCCAGCAGCACCTTGGCGAAATTGTCGAAGGTGAAGGAGGAGGGCCAGAGCCGGACCCCCTCGGTATAGAGCAGCGCCTCCGGCGTCACCGCGATCTTGACCAGCCAGTAGACTGGGAAGAGCGCCGCCAGGAGATAGACGAGGATGCCGAGCTTGTGGCCGAGCGCCAGGGCAAGCTGGTGGTGCAAAGGCCGCGTGAAGCTCGTCATGCCGTGCTCCGCATGGCCTTGCGCATCTGGTGGAGCAGCACGGCATAGAGGAAGAGGAGGAGCAGGAGCGCCATGGCGATGGCCGAGGCGTAGCCGAAGTCGAGCTTCCGATAGGCGGTCGTAAAGATGTAGGAGGGCAGGATCTGCGTGGCGTTGGCCGGCCCGCCATTGGTCATGACGATGATGAGATCGGCGAAATTGGCGATCCAGATGGTCCGCAACAGCACCGTGATGGCGATCATCGGGGCGAGATAGGGCAGCGTCACCTGGACGAAGCTCTGCCAGGAGGTGGCCCCGTCGATGGCGGCGGACTCGTACATCTCGTT
>CAZGUW010000299.1:0-4545 GCA_964528705.1 uncultured Geminicoccaceae bacterium | reverse complement strand
GCGAAGAAGGGCACGCCGAACCAGACATTGGCGGCAATGGGCCCCCACATGGCGAGCGTCGGGTCGCCCAGGATGTTGTAGGGCTCCTCCAGCATGCCGAGCCCGAAGAGCCAGTGCGGGACCGGCCCGATCACCGGGTTCAGCAGCCAGGCGAAGGTCAGCCCCGAGAGGAAGGTCGGCACGGCCCAGGGCAGGAAGACCACGGCCTGGACGAGGCGCTTGCCCCAGAAGGCGCGGTTGAGCAGCATCGCGAGGCCGAGGCCGAGGAGGAACTGCAGCGCCACCGAGCCTACCGTCCACCAGACGGTGTTGACCAGCGCGACGCCGAAGTTCTTGTCGCCGAGCAGCGTCTCGAAATGCTTCAGCCCCACCCAGCCGCCGGCCAGCGGGTTCAAGAGGCGGATGTCCTGGAAGGCATAGGTGAAGCCGACGATCAGCGGCACGAACATGACGAGCGCCAGCAGCACCAGCGCCGGCGAGAGATAGACCCAGGGCTCGAGTGCCAGGGCGAGCCGGCCGGTGCCCCGTCCGGCCCGCCCCGTCATGGGCCCCGCTACTGCGCTGCCAGCCACTTCTGCTGGGCCGGGGTCAGGTAGTCGGCCCACTCGGTCGCGACCTCCTCGGCGCTGCGCTGGCCGAGTAGCGCCTCCTGGCCGCCCTGGATGGAGACCACGTCGGCGAAGTAGCCGAACTCCTCGAGATAGGTGGGCATCGAGGTCGGCTCCCAGCGGTCGTCGTTGATCTCGACGAACCAGCCCTCGAAGTTCGGCCCGGTGAAGAACGGATCCTGCTCGGCGCCCTCATGAATCGGAATGACGCCGACGAACTTCGACCATTCGAGGTTCATCTCGCGTGACGAGAGATGGGCGACGAGGTCGAAGGCGAGGTCCTTGTGCTCGGAATCCTCGAAGATCGACCAGCCCGCGTAGCCAATGGTCGGGAAGGACTTGCCGGCGGGGCCCAGCGGCATCGGTGCGACGGCGAAGTCCTCCGCCGGCATCCGCTCCTTGATGGCGATGAGCGCGTCCGGGTCCTGGTCGAGCATGGCGCAGGTGCCGGAATAGAAGCCGGCGACGATCTCGTTGAAGCCCCAGTTGACGCTATCCCGGGGCACGAGGCCGTTCTGGTACATGTCGACGATGAATTGCAGGCCCTCGATCGCCTTCGGGTCGTCCAGCGTCGAGGTGCCGTCCTCGTTGAAGTATTTGTTCTCGCCCAGGAAGTTCAGCATCATCATGATGTAGCCGTTGGTCGCCCCCGGCCCGCCCCTGAGGCAATAGCCGTACTTGCCGTCGAGCTCGGCGATCTTGGCGGAATAGTCGTAGAACTCCTGCAGCGTCTCCGGCGCCCGGTCGAGCCCGGCCTCGGCAAAGAGCTTCTTGTTCCAGAACATGGCCCGGAGATAGAAGCCATAAGGGATCATGTGGGTCTGGCCGCTGATGACGCTGCCGAACGACTTCGTCGCATCGGTCAGCTCGGCCGTGCCGTCCCAGGTCTCGAGATAGGGCGTGAGGTCGACGAGCTGGCCGGCATTGGCATAGAGCGAGAGCCAGCGATCCGGCATCTCCACCACGTCCGGCGTCTGCCCGCCCTGCACCATCGTGGCGAGCCGCTCGAAGGCCTGGCCCCAGGGCAGGGAGGTGATCTCCACCGTCACGCCGGGATTGGCCGCCTCGAACTGGTCGACCATGGAACGCAGATGCTCCGTTCGCGGCGGGCTCGTGATCACCTCGACCAGGCTCAGGGTCTGGGCCGAGGCCCCGCCGGTGCTCGCCAGCAGTGCGATAGTCGCCGCCATCGTCAGCTTGCGCATGAACTCCTCCCTTGTGCGCTCGGTAGCCGAAAGGTGCGCGATTTCGATCAGATGGTCCAGCGCGGGCTTGCGGCGCCTGCGTTTGCCCTTCTCGGGTCAGGCCGACGGTGTCCCGCTTTCGCACGCGGCCAGGGCATCGCGGAGATAGCTCATGATGGCGTCGGAGAGACCCGAGGCCCCGGCCCATTCGCGCAGGCCCAAGACGAGCGACCGATCGGCGCAGAGGGCTGCCGCCTCCATGAGGGGCACCGAGACGGCCGACCCTTCCAGCGCCTCGCGCACGAGCGGCAGGGCGAGGCCGGGGTCGCGTCGTGCCAGACCCCACAACGCCTCGTGGCGGACGTTGTCCTCGACATCGCCGCTGGCCCTGAGCAGGGCATGGCGAACCAATGGCGTATCGATCTCCCTCTGGGCCAGGAGAAACGTCGCCCAGTCACGGTTCGAGAGGACTTCATCCCGGGTGAAGCAGATGAGCTTTTGAAGGTTGGCTTCGCTCAACTCGGCATGCAGCGCGCTGGTCGCGCCTTCCTCCGGCTCGTCGTCCGGCAACGGCACGTTCCCGGAAAGGATGGCGCCGAGGAAGTCGGATTCGGGCTCGTAGCGGTCGCCCATGGTTCGTTCCCTGTGAATGGAGCGCGGGGGTTCTGCCCGTTGCCTGACGTCCTGGCAATCATTCAATCAAGTGGTTGACTATTCGTCGAGACGCGCACACACTTAACCACATGGTTGAACTTCACGCAGCGCAGCTCGATGCCGTCTTCCACGCCCTCGGCGATGCCACGCGGCGGCGGATGTTGCGCGAGCTCGCCGATGGCGAGGAGCGGACGGTGAGCCAGCTCGCGGCACCTTTTGCCATCTCGCTCCAGGCGGCGTCCAAGCATCTCAAGGTCCTGGAGAATGCCGGCATGGTCAGACGCGAGGTCAGGGGCCGCACCCATCACTGCCGGCTCGATCCCGGGCCGCTCGCCACCGCCCACGAGTGGCTCGCCTTCTACGAGCGCTTCTGGACCGATCGTCTGGACACGCTCGAGCGACTGCTGCGCGCCGAGGGCGCGCGAAACACCCCGAAGGGAGACGACCGATGACCGAACTTGCCACCCTCGACCCGCATGGCGTCCTGATCGAGCCCACGACGCTGCGGATCCAGCGCCTGCTGCCTGGCCCGATCGAGCGGGTCTGGGCCTACCTCACCGAGAGCGATCTGCGCCGCCAGTGGCTGGCCGCGGGCGAGATGGAGATGCAGGTGGGAGCACCCTTCGCCTTCACCTGGCGCAACCACGAGCTCAGCGACCCGCCGGGCGACGTGCCCGAAGGTTTCCCCGAGGCGCACAGCATGGCGAGCCGGATCACCGAGCTCGACCCGCCGCGCCGGCTCGCCTTCACCTGGCAGAACAGCGGCGACGTCTCCTTCGAGCTGGAGCCGAAGGGCAGGGAGGTGCTGCTCACCGTCACCCATCGCCGCCTGCCGGACCGCAACACCTTGCTGATGGTCGGCGCCGGCTGGCACATGCATCTCGACATCCTGGCGGCCCGCGCCTCAGGCAAGGCGCCGGCACCCTTCTGGGATGGCTGGCGCCGCCTCAAGGCCGAGTACGACGAGCGCCTGCCGGCCTGACTTCTCGTACCACAACGCGCCGCCCGGCTCGACCGGCGGGAGGCCCGTGGCACGGTGGTTACCGGTAGCCCGTCACGTCGGCCGGTCGGCCCTTGTCCTGCACCTCGACGAGGTAGCGCCAGGCATCCGGACGCGAACCGTCGAGGTCGGTGAAGCCGTAGACTTGCGCAAGGGCGCCGCTGGACAGCGACTGGCCGTTCCAGCGCGCCCGGTCGGCGTCACGCGCCAATGCCGCCACCGCTCTGCCGACGAAGCGTGGCGTCTCCGAGATCGCGAAATGCGGTACGGTCGCAAGCGCGTCCCGCCAGCTTGCCTCCGTCACGCCGAAGGCATCCAGCATTATTTCCGAGCGCATCCAGCCGGGTGTGAGCGAAACGGCGACGGCGCCATGTGGCGCCAGGTCCCTGGCGTGTGCCCAGGCCATTCGGTTCACCGCCACCTTGGCGAGGTCGTAGAACGGGTTGATGCGGTAGTGGTCGGCATTGTAGTCGGACGTCCCGTCCGTCACCTCGACCAGAAGCCCGCCCGGCCGCTCGATCAGCAGCGGCAACGCGTGATGCGTCGTGATCAGGTGCGTGTCGATGGCGAGGCGCAACAGGCGCAAGCCATTGGCGAGGTCGTGGTGCCACACGGGCTTGTTCCATTCGAACAGCTTCTCGCCACCCCAGATGTCGTTGACGAGGATATCCAGACGTCCCGCTTCCGTTCGGATACGCGCGACCAGCGCCTGTACTTCTTCCGGCAGGAGATGATCGACGCGCACCGCAATTCCGTGTCCGCCCAGCCTGTCGACCAGCTCGGCCGTTTCGTCGATGGTCTCCGGACGTCCGTACTCTGATTGCTGCTCACGCGTCGTCCGGCCCGTGACATAGACGGTGGCGCCGGCCGCCCCGAGCTCTGCCGCAATGCCCCGTCCCGCCCCGCGCGTGGCGCCGGCGACCAGCGCTACACGGCCGGCAAGCGCCTTCTTCCCAGCCGCCTCCGCCATCGGCTCCTCAGTTGCACTGGTCCGATCGTTCATTTATAAATGAATATTCGTTTATAAGCGGAAGTCAAGATGCCCCGCCCGCAGACCGTGACGAACGTGGCCATATTTGAAGCAGCCCTGGCGCTTATG
>CAZGUW010000298.1:0-5822 GCA_964528705.1 uncultured Geminicoccaceae bacterium | reverse complement strand
CTTCCTGATCCCCCGGGACCGGGAGGGGGTTCCTGAGCTCCGATCCCTTTTGAACGAGCACCTGATGATGCTCGTCGCCGAGTTCGGCGGCTCGTTCAGCGCCGAGCATGGTATCGGTCGCCTGAAGCGGGGCGAGCTCGAGCGTCGCAAGGATCCGCTCGAGCTCGAGCTGATGCGGCGCCTGAAAACGACCCTCGACCCGGCCGGCATTCTCAATCCCGGTGTCATCCTGGCCGCGCCCGATGCGCCTGCCCCTGGAGAGATTTCCTGATGCGTCAGATATTCCCGCTGGTCGCCGGCCTCCTGCTCCTTGCCGCCTGCGCGGCGCACGGCCCCGGCCCCGCCGCCCCCGATCCCACCCGTGCCCAGGTCACGACGCAGGACGTGCCCACGACCCAGGCAGCGCTCGAGTCTCGCCTGCGGGAGCTCGGCTTCATGCTCGAGCCCGACAGCGAGCCCGGCATGATCCGCGCCGGCATCCTGACGGAAGCACCGGCCGACTGGTTCCTTTGCGACAAGGTCCGGGTGGAGGATTCGAGCGGTGATTCGAACCGTTCGCGGCTGGTCGATCCCGAGGACCACAAGGTCCTGGTCCAGATCCGCGTCACCTCGCTCGGCAATCAGACCAATGTCGACATGAAAACGCACTATTACGGCGTCTATCGCGACCGGTTCGACAACAACCTCTTCGACCAGAACTGCGTGGCGTCAGGCGCCCTAGAGCAGGCCGTGTTCGCCGTCGTCACCCCCAGCCCGACCGCATGACACGCTACCGGGCACCGCTGGACGAGATCCGTTTCGTCATCGAGCGGATCGCCGGCCTGCCCGGGGATGCGGCACTCGACGGGGACGACGTCGCCGCCGTCCTCGCCGAGGCGGGAAGGTTCGCCGAAGCCGAGCTCGTTCCGCTCAATGCCGGGGGCGATCGCCCGGGTGCCGTCCTCCGGGATGGCGAGGTGCGCACCGCCCCGGGCTTCCAACAGGCCTACGAGCGCTTCACCGAGGGCGGCTGGATGGGCCTCGTCTTCCCGGAGGCGCATGGCGGCCAGGACCTGCCCTGGACGCTGAACACCGGCGTCGCCGAGATCCTCGCCGCCGCCGACATCACCTTCCAGCTCTGCCCGCTGCTGACCCAGGGCGCCATCGAGGCGCTCTTGCACCATACCGACGCGGAGCAGCAGGCACGGTGGCTGCCGCCGCTCGTCGCCGGGCGCTGGACCGGGGCCATGTGCCTGACCGAGCCGCAGGCCGGCTCCGATCTCGCCGCCATCCGCAGCACGGCGGAGCCGGCCGAGGACACAGTGCTCGGGCCGCATCACCGCGTCCGGGGCCAGAAGATCTTCATCAGCTGGGGCGACCACGACCTGACGTCGGACCTCGTCCACCTGGTCCTCGCCCGCCTGCCCGATGCGCCGCCGGGCAGCAAGGGCATCTCGCTCTTCCTCGTGCCGAAGCGGCTGCCCGACGGCAGCCGCAACGACTGGAGCGTGCTGAAGCTCGAGGAGAAGCTGGGCCTGCACGCCTCGCCCACCTGTGTGGTCGCCTATGGCGACGGGCCGGGTGCTGTGGGCCATCTGGTCGGCGCGCCGCATGGCGGGCTCGCCGCCATGTTCACGATGATGAACAATGCCCGGATCAGCGTCGGCGTGCAGGGCCTGGGCCTCGCCGAGCGGGCCTTCCAGGAGGCCCTCACTTTTGCGCGGGAACGCCGGCAAGGCCGGCGCGACGGCCGGCCGGCTGCCCTGGTCGATCACCCCGACATCCGCCGCACGCTCCTCGGCATGCGCGCCCGCATCGCCGCCATGCGCGCGCTCTGTCTCGTCACTGCCGCCGCCGTCGACCGGGCGGCCCGCCATGCCGATCCGGAGGAGCGACGCCGCGCCGGGCTCCGCGTTGCGCTGCTGACGCCCATCGTCAAGGCCTGGTGCACGGATGGCGCCGTCGCGATCACCTCCGACGCCATCCAGGTGGCGGGCGGCGCCGGCTATGTCGAGGAGACCGGCCTCGCCCGGCTCTTCCGCGATGCCCGCGTGCTGCCGATCTACGAGGGCACCAACGGCATCCAGGCGCTCGACCTTGCCGGGCGCAAGCTCGGGATGGAGGAGGGAAGCCTGCCCTGGCAGCTCTTCGCCGAGCTCGAGGTCGCCCGGTCCGATCCGGCGCTGCGGCCGGGCCTGACGCAGGCCCTGGACCGGCTGAAGCAGGCGACCCGGCATGTGCAGATCGCCACGGGCGAGGCACGCGAAACCGCCGCCACCCCCTATCTCGACCTCTTCGGCTGGGTGCTCGGCGCGCATCTCCTGGCGATCGGCGCCGATGCGGCCCGGGACGACCCGCGCGGTGCCGCCTGGCCCGGGCTCGCCCGCTTCTACATGGAACGCCTGCTGCCACCGGCGCTCGGCCTTGCCGACGTGGTCAAATCCACCGCCCCGCTCGACGCGGACTGGCTCGCTGGCTGAGCCGCCGCCCGCCGCCGATATTCGGCCGGCGTCATGCTGTAGACCCGGGCGAACGCGCGATAGAAGTTCGAGCGGCTGCGAAACCCGACCTCGGGCAACAACTCGGCAAGCGGCACGTCGCTCTCGCTCAAACGCGCCGCCGCGTCCGCCACGCGACGGTCGTTGACGAACTGCGAGACGTTGCAGCCCCTTGCCCGGTTGACCGCATCCGACACCTCTCGCGCCGGCAGGCCGAGCCGCCGGGCCAGTCGGCCGAGCGAGAGATCGGGATCGCGATGCAGCCCGGTCGCGTCGAGCAGCGCCTCGATCCGCGCCATCAGGACCGCCGTGCCCTCCTCCCCGTCACCGCCGCGACGCGGCGCTGGACGGGCGCGTGGCCAGAAAACGGCGGCTGCGGCCAGCAAAGGGATCAGCACGAGGCTGCCGACGCCGATCAGCAGAGGCACGCCCTCGCCAGCGCCGAGCGCGAAGTCGAGGGCGATCAATCCGTCCATGAATGCGACGAAGCCGAGCACGAGGATCGCCGCCACGAGCCAGCGCCGGACCGCCTCGACGTCGCCCAGCGCCACGGCCTCGAAGGCAGGCGCCCCACCGGCGAAAAGCCGAGCCAATAAAACGATATAGAAGACGAAGCTGCAGCCGATCACGAAATCGGTGAGGAACGGTGCGACAAAGCAGAAGAGGACCAGCCCGAAGCCCGCGCCGAGATGCACGAGGGAGCGGCGCCACGCCGCCTGCGGGTCGGCCGCCAGCCGGAAGCCCAGAAAGCTCAGGGGTGCGGTGAAGAGCGGCAGCACGCGCTGGATGGCGGTGAACCACTCGACCCCGTAGCCGAAGCGCAGCCCGACCAGCACCGCCTGGAGCGCCACCACGGCGAAGAGCGCTGTGAAGGCCAGCCGCGACGCCCGCGCGCCGAAGCCGGCCCGGGTCATGCCGAGCAGGCTCGCGAGCGCCGCCAGGGCCGTCACGAACGGGAGCGGCACGGCGAGGAGCCCGGGCTCCGCCATCAGCGGGCGCCCGGCAATCGTCCCATGTCCTCGATCGCGATCGAGGACAGCCGAACGCAGCCGACCGGATTGCCGGCGCCGGTATGCCTGCCCACCCTGTTCGCCGACCGCTCAGCCATCCGGAGAACACCCATGCATCGCCTGCTCGTCGCCGGCCTCGCCGGCATCGCCTTTGCCGCCACCACACCAGACACCGCCCTGCCCTACGAGGCAGGGCTGGTCCAGCTCGAGATCGCCGGCACCGCCGCAGCGCCACCGCTCGACGGCCTCATCTGGTACCCGACCGTGCCGGCCAGCGCACCCACCAGCTTCGACGCCCCCTTCCGTTTCGGCGAGAACGCCGTCTGGGTCGGCTTCGACGCCCATCCGGGCCGCGAGATCGCCCCCGGCCGCTTTCCCCTGGTGGTCCTCTCGCACGGCCTCATGGGCAACGCCTTCAACCAGGCCTGGCTCGCCACGGCGCTCGCCGAGGCCGGCATGATCGTCGTCGCCCCCAACCATCCGGGCACCACCACGGCGAACCGCGACCCGGTCGAGCGGGCGCGGCTCTGGCGCCGACCGCAGGACCTCGGCCGGGCGATCACCGCCATTCAGGAGGACCCGCGCTTCGCCCCTGCGCTGCTTCCCGACCGCGTCACCGCAATCGGCCACTCGCTCGGCGGCTTCACCGTGCTGGCGCTGGCCGGCGCCAGAGTCGATGCCGATCGTTACGACGCCTATTGCGACGCCCATCCGGAGCGGGTCGACTGCGCTTTCTACCGCTCGGCCGAAATCGGCGCCGACGCCACATCCCGCGACGCGCTCGAAGACCCGCTGGTCGACCCGAGGGTCACAGAAGTCGTCATCTTCGACCTCGGCCTGACCCAGGCCTTCGATCCCGCCAGCCTCGCCGCCATCGATCTGCCGGTGCTGGTGATCGGCGCGGGCGACGCGAACCCGCTCATGCCGCTCGAGGCGGAATCCCGCGCTCTTGCCGCCGCCTTGCCCCATGTGCGCTATCTCGAACCCTCGGACCTCTCGCACTTCGTCTTCCTCGGGCTCTGCAAGCCGGGCGGGGAAGCGATCCTGGCCGAGCTGGAGCCGGGCGACGAGATCGTCTGCCGGGAGGGCAAGGGCCGCGACCGGGCCACGCTGCATACCTACGTCGTCGACGAGGTGCTGGCCTTCCTCGCCGGGGCGGGCCCTGCCACCGATTGAGGGATCAGCCGACCGGCGGGCCGCGCAGTACCCTGGCCCTGCGCAGATAGGCGACGACCACCCAGCAGAGCACGGCCCAGCCGGCGCCGAGCGCCCAGCCGGCGATGATGTCGGAGGGCCAGTGCACGCCGAGATAGAGCCGGGAGATCCCGACCAGGATGGTCACCACGACGGCGAGGCCCATGATGAAGAGCTTGACCCGGCGGCGCTCCTGGAAGCTTGCGAGAACGGCGCCGAGCGTCAGGTAGACGGCGGCAGCACCGCTCGAATGGCCGCTCGGGAAGCTCGCCGAGGTGGCGCGCATGGCGTGCGGCACGAGGTCCGGGCGGGGCCGCGCGAAGCCGAGCTTGAAGAGCACCGTCCAGAGAGTGGCGCCAAGCACGGCCACGAGGATGAAGACGGCCGTGCGCGGCCGATCGACAAGGAAGAGATAGACGACGGTCGCAACGGTCACGAGGTAGAGGATCGTGTAGCCGCCGAGCGCGGTGATGTCGCGCATCACCACCTGCAGCCATTCCGGCCCGATCGGCACTGCCGGGTCGGCTGCGGTGCGCAGGCCCAACAGCAGCGCCTCGTCGATCGCCCTGGTGTCGCCCTCGACCACCTCCTCGGCGAGTTCGATGAAGGTCCAGGCGAAGGCACCGAGTAACAGCACCGCGAGCAGCAGCCGCAGCTCCAGGAGCGGCCGGAGCCACACGATCACCCGATGCAGGCGATCGTCAGTCACGCCGCCGGACACGCCGCTCGCGCCGGTCGAGATGCCGCTCGACCTCGTCGAGCCCGATGCCCTCGGCGGCGAGGCGCACAAGCGTGAAATAGAGCAGGTCCGCCGCTTCCCAGACGACTTCATCGCGGCTGGCGGCGGCGTTGAGCTCCTCCGCCTCCTCCGTGACCTTGGCCGCGAGCCGCGCCGGCTCGGCCATCAGTCGCGCCGTGTAGGAACCCTTGGGCGCATCCTTGCGGCGCGCCAGCAGGCGGCGGTGCAGCCGGCCGAGGCCCGCATCCTCGCCGAAGCAGGTGCGCGTGGCGAGATGGCAGAACCCGGCCCCGGACTGGCGCACGGCGAACCGCACCGAATCGCGATCGCAGTCGGGCGTGACGCGCACGAGCTCCTGCACGTCCCCGCTGCTCTCGCCCTTGCGCCAAAGCCCGCGCCGCC
>CAZGUW010000297.1:0-5826 GCA_964528705.1 uncultured Geminicoccaceae bacterium | reverse complement strand
CCCGAGCCAACGGGGCGAAGGACGCCGCCCGCCATCTCGGGGCAGACCTGGTCGAGCAGTATTCGGGCTGGCTCCCCGACGTCATGATCCAGCAGTTCCGCGAAGCCGTGGCATCCTCGCCCGACTGCATCGTCATCATGGGCCACCCGGGCGTCGACGCCTTCCAGGACCTCGTCGACGAGGCCGAGGCCGCCGGTATCCTGGTCACCGTCAACAACACGCCGCTCTCCAGCCTGCAGCAGCAGTATGGCGGCAACGGCATGGGCTATGCCGGGGTCATCCTCTATGACGGCGGCTACGTCACGGCGCAGAACATGCTGGCCACCGGCAAGCTGCAGCCGGGCGACAAGGCGCTCGTCTACGGCCTGCTCGGCCAGGCCGAGCGCGGCGAATCCACCCGCGGGCTCAAGGAGGGCCTCGAGGAAGGCGGTGTCGTCGTCGATTATCTCGAGATCAGCCCCGAGGTGAACAACGACACCTCGCTCGCCGTGCCGATCCTGGTCTCGTACCTGGAGAGCAACCCCGACATCAAGGCGTTCGGGACCCAGCACGGCGGTGTCACGGGCCAGATCGCCCGCGTCCTCGAACAGGCCGGCAAGGAACCCGGCGACATCGTCGTCGGCGGCATCGACCTCGCACCCTCGACCATCGACGGCCTCGAGCAGGGCTACATCAGTGCCACCCTCGACCAGCAGCTCTACCTGCAGGGCTTCCTGCCGGTGACGCAATGCGTCCTCTCCAAGGCCTACGGCTTCGCCGGCCTCTCCATCAACACCGGCGCCGGCGTGGTGACGCCGGAGACCATCGGCGAGCTCATCCCGCTCATCGAGGCGGGGATCCGGTAGCAATTGAAGTACCGGGGGAACTGAGTTCCCCCGGTCCCCTTCGGTCACTCAATATCATGGCTCTTGCTGACGCCGCACGTGTACTTTAAGCTAGCTTAAGCTAGTTGGAGTTCGTCCATGCGTGAGGTCGGGGCCTTCCAGGCGAAGAACAAGCTCGGCACGCTTCTCGACCTTGTCGAAAAGGGCGAAGAAGTGACCATCACCCGGCATGGCAAGCCCGTCGCTCGGCTGGTGGCGCCAGTGGAGCACATCAACCGCGCAGCTGCGCGGGCAGCTGCGACACGCATTCGCGCCATGCGCAAGACCGTTTCCCTTGGCGACGTCACGATCAAGGAGCTGATCGAGGAAGGTCGCCCTTGAGCGTCGTGCTCGACGCCTCGCTGACCCTCGCCTGGTTCTTCGACGGCGAAGCCACGCCGGAGGCCGACACCGTGCTCGATGAGATCGTGGCGACAAGCGCTGTCGTGCCGCAACTCTGGCGCATCGAGGTGGGCAATGCCCTGCAGATGGCCATCCGTCGCCAGCGCATCGACCGGACGTTTCGTGACATGACGCTGCGCGAGCTTGCGGCCCTGCCCATCGAAATCGACACAGACTCCGACGCGCATTGCTGGTCAGCCGCGCTCTCGCTGGCCGACACCCACAACCTGACCCTCTACGACGCCACGTATCTCGAGCTTGCGCAACGCCGGCGCCTTCCCATCGCCACCCTCGACCGCGCTCTACGCTCTGCTTCCAGGCAACTGAACGTGCCGGTCAAAGGAAGCTGAAAGTTGCCGGTGGAGCTGCCTTCGCACCTCTATGGCAGTGGCGGGACCCGGCCCTGCCCTCTCGATGCGAACTGCAGGATCGGGTCTATTGAGGATCAATCGTGACAGGCTGGCCTTCGGCTCCCATGGTCACGACGAGGACCTTGCTGGGTCCGCCGGCCACGTTGAACGCCTGCATGTTGCGGTTCTGGGGTTCCACGAAGGCCTCACCCTTCTTCATGCGGATAGGCTCGGCTCCATCCGTACGCACCTCGAGCTCGCCTTCGATCATGTAGACGAAAATGGGAACCGGGTGTTGGTGAAGCGAGGTCCGCCCATCCTTCTCGAAGGTGCCGATCTCGACATAGATCTCGGACGTGCCAGTGGGATAGGTGATCGGATCACCGACCGCGTTGGTCGTGGTCCTCGCGAGCTCGTCCCAGGTCACGCCTGCCGCCTCGGAATCCCCGTCAGCGAGAGCAGCACTGGAACCAGTCATCAGGCCGAAGATGGTCGCCATCGTCAGCGCGGTCGTCCGCTTCATCACGGTTCTCCCTCGTGAACGATTTGCCACGAGAGCATCATGCACATGATGCCAATGCGAACATCTCCCAAACCTTATAGAGATGCGGCGCTGCTCTTTCGACTTGCGCGGGACCAGGCCCGGTCATCGGGGCGAGCCACAGCCGTCGCGCGCGAACCACATCGGGTGCCGCAGAACCGCGGTCACGAGCTCGGACTGACTGCGACAGCCGAGCTTGGAGAAGACGGACTTCAACTGCTGCCGCGCCGTGCCTTCGGTCACGCCGCGCTGGCGTGCGACGGCCTGCAGGCTGTTGCCATCGACGATCCCGGTGACCAGCTCGGCTTCGGCCCTGGTGAGGTTCAGGAGCTGCATGACGAAGCCGGGATCCGTTCGGTCGTGCAGTTCGCTGTCCACGATGAAGATCGCGACCGGATCCAAACCGCCGTGGCTGTCCCGCGCCGGATCGTGCAGCGAACCGATCCAAAGGCTGAGCGGCCCCCGTTCGTCCCGTTGCAGCTGCATGCCGCAAGCGGTTCCTGTCCGAACGACGCGGCCGACAGCCCGCCGCAGCTGACGGTCGGACAGTTCATCCTCGGCATAGAGCATCCCGTGTCGAAGCGAGATCCCACGTCGCTGGTCGGCCAGGTCCTTCGCAGCATGGTTGCTGAAGAGCAGCCGCAGTTGTGCATCGACGACGACAACAGAGAATGGCAGATTGTCGATAATTCTCTTCAACATGCCACCTGCGGCGAACGACCCGCTGAGGAGGTGCTGCATTTGCATGGCCCGAGCAAAATGCTGCACGAGCGGGCCCAGACGCCGCGTGTCGCCGTCATTGTATGGTCTGCTGCTTGGCGCCCGGAAGACCGACAGAATTGCCCCGACCGATCCGTAGACGTCACAGTGAAAGCCCATACGGAACTCGATGCCGTGCGGTCTCATCAATTTCTTGTAGAAAATGGACGAGTGTATTTCATCGGTCGTATTGACCGCCCGACAGTGCTCGACGCGGTTGGTGTGGTGGTAGATCACCGGGGCCGCCGGGTCATGCCGCGCGATCGTCGCCCACTCGATCGTCGCCCAATGCTCAATTCTGTAGTAGCTGTTGAAGACGACCTCGAAGGTCGAGCGGTCGTGCACCGTCAAGACAGCAAATTCGGAGCGAAACTCGCGGGCAAGATCCTCGAGAATGCCGTCCCAGAGTATTGGTGAAACGGCCGCATCGTACATCCGTCCGACGAACGGCATCAATTCGGGCGCGGGTCGTGACCGATCTCCGGCCATCGCCGTATCTCCCTGGAATTTTCCTTGAAGACGGCGTGCACAGATGACGGACGAGATTACCACAAGGCGTGCTGAAGGGCCAATAGAACAGCCTGAACCGCGGTCAACTCGCCTTCACGGGGTCAAGCGGCTTTTTCTACCGATCGCACCCGACGGACCCGAGCCGGCAACGCCCCTTCCCGCTGCCGCCCCTCAATACGGCGTACCATCCTTCCGCGTGAACGCCCACTTGCCGTCCGACCGCATGACAGCCTTGAGGTCGTCCGCCGGATAGCTGCCCTCGTCGCCGGCGGTGCGGTCGCCGATCTCGAGGTAGCGGACAGTTCTATCGGTGCGGTTGACGAGATGATGCGCCGCGCCGCCGGCAGGGAAGCCGGCGCACATGCCGGGGTGGAGCAGTTCCTCGCCCTGATCGGTGACGAGGGTCGGCGTGCCTTCGAGGATGTAGACGAACTCGTCCTGGCGGCTGTGGCGATGCAGGAGGGCGGATTCCGCGGCGGGGGCGAGTTCGGTGAGGTTCACGCCGAAATTGGTGAGCCCGAAGAGGTCGCCGAGCGGTCTCTTCACCCGTCCTGCCACGCGGGTCGCGAACGGCTCCGGATAGTTCGAAGCCTTCGCCCGCGGTGCCGCCGCCTTCGCCTCGATCGCCAGCTTCTCCATCCCCTTCCCTCCACACCTGCCCAGAAAGTCCGGGGGGCGCCCATGTCTCCCGTATCGCAGGCGGTACCCATCCTGGCCATCAGGGTCACTGCAATCGCATCGGACCGCCGATTCATAAGCCCCCGGCAGGAGAGTCAATCAATACATTGTCACCGTTGCAAGATCAGCGCGGCGTCAGCTCCGCGTGACGAGCTCCGCCAGGAGCTCGATCGGGGCGATGTCGGCCGGCAGGGGCGGCTCCTGCGCCGCCGTGAACTCGGCGATTGCCCGCTCGGTGCGCTGGCCCGGCAGGCCGTCGACCGGGCCCGGATCGTAGCCGGCGCGCGCCAGCTCTTCCTGCACCGCCTGGACGACGGCGCGGGCCGGCAGCTCGGCGAAGCGGGTCCGCGCCTCGGCCCCCGCCCCGCCATAGTTCTGCTGGGCCGCGATCCGGCCCTCCACCGTGTCGAGCCGGGCGCCGCGTGCCAGGATCTTGGCGGCGAGCACCGGGTCGGGGCTCTCGCCGAGGAGTCCGTCCCGGTAGAGGGCCGCCAGGTGGACGGAGCCCCAGGCATTGCCGCCCCTCGCCGCCTCGGCGAACCAGAACGCGGCACGGCGCGGGTCGGGCTCGAGGCCGGGCGCACCGCCGCGGTAGAGGAAGCCCAGATTGATCGGCGCGTTGGGCTGGCCACCCTCGGCCGCCTTCTCGTACCAGTCGATCGCCGCATCGATATCGGCCTCGACGCCGAGACCCTTCTGGTAGGCGTAGCCCATGTTGTTGTAGCCGTAGATGTCGCCGCTCTCGGCCGAGGCCTGGAAGAGCGGCAGGGCGCGTTCCGTTTCGCCGGCCTCGGCGAGCATGTAGCCGAGATTATTGTAGGCGAAGGTGTGGCCCTGGGCGGCGGCCTTGAGGAACCAGTCGATCGCCTTCTCGCGGTCCGCCTCGACGCCGGTGCCGTCGCGATAGGCGCGGCCGAGGCTGTTCATGGCATAGGGGTCGCCTTTCGCCGCCGCGTTCTCGAAGAGGGCCACGGACTTCTCCGGATCCTCCGGCACGCCGGCGCCGATCAGGTGCAGGTAGCCCAGCGCATAGATGGCGATGTGGTGGCCGTGCGCACCGGCATGCTCGTATTCCTCCGCCGCCTCGGCACCATTCCCGGCCGCCTCGAGGGCCCGGCCGAACTGGAAGCGGAAGCGCGGCACCTCGGGGAACCGTTCGACCGCGGCCCAGCAGGCGGGCACGGCCGCCGCCGGGTCGATCTCGTTCGGGAACCGGCCGAGCACCACGCCCTGGCGATCGAACCGGGCGCCGGCGAGCTCGTCGCAGGCATCCACCGCGATCTCGAACTGCACGGTCCAGGGCTCGCCATCAAATTCTTGGGCCACCGGTCCGTTGGGCGCATCGCCCGCGGCACGCACAACGGTATCACCGTCGGCCGGAGGAGCCGCCAGCTCGGCGACCAGCGCCTCGGTCGCGGCTTCCGGTGCCTCGACCAGCGCCAGGCTGGCCTCGTCGATCCCCTGGCGCAGCACCAGCGGCGGCATGTAGAGGAGCTCGGCCGGGCGCACGGGCATGTCGCCCAGCGGCAGCTCCATCCCGTCCGCATCGCGCGCCACGAGCCGGCCGTGCCGCAAGGGCTCGCGCAGGACAATGGCGGCCCCCTCCTCCGGCAGCGGCACCTCGACCGGGCCCGTGCCCACCACGACCGGCAGCAGCAGGGGCTCGGTCGAGCGGGTCGTCGTGTCGTCGGCGGCGGCGATCGACGGCGGCTCGAAGCTCGCG
>CAZGUW010000296.1:0-5839 GCA_964528705.1 uncultured Geminicoccaceae bacterium | reverse complement strand
CCGTGATCAACGGCGGCATCATCAATGCCTACGGCACCAATGCGCGGCTCGGCCAAGGCGAGTGGATGGTGGTCGAGGCCGACGAGAGCGACGGCAGCTTCCTGCGCCTGCCGGCGACCATCGGCATCGTCACCAATATCGACCCCGAGCACATGGAGTTCTGGGGCAGCTTCGACGCGATCCGGGAGGGCTTTCGCGATTTCATCGAACGGCTGCCCTTCTATGGCCTCGCCGTGCTCTGCATCGATCATCCCGAGGTCCAGGCGCTGATCGGCCGGATCGGCGACCGGCAGATCCGCACTTATGGCTTCAGCGCGCAGGCCGACATCCGGGCGACCGAGCCCGCCTCCAACGCCAAGGGCTCGACCTTCGACGTCTTCATTCGCGACCCTGCCACCGGCGAGCAGCACCGCTTCGTCGACCTGCATCTGGCACTGCCCGGCTACCACAACGTCCAGAACGCGCTCGCCGCGATCGCCATCGCCGACCAGCTCGGCTTCGGCGAGGACGTGGTGCGCAAGGCGCTGACCGGCCTCGGCGGCGTCAAGCGGCGGTTCACGGTGACCGGCGAGGTCGACGGCGTGACCATCGTCGACGATTACGGCCACCACCCGGTCGAGATCCGCGCCGTGCTCAAAACGGCCCGGCAGGCGACGGAGGGAAGGGTGATCGCGGTCGTCCAGCCGCATCGCTACAGCCGCCTCGAGGAGCTCTTCGAGGCCTTCTGCACCTGCTTCGCCAATGCCGACAGCGTGCTCGTCGCACCCGTGTATGCCGCAGGCGAGGCGCCGCGGCCGGGCGTCGATCACGAGGCCCTGGTGGCCGGCATGATCGGCCACGGCCAGCGCGACGTCGCGGCGATCGGCGGGCCGGACGAGCTGCCGGCGCGCATCAGGGAAATGGCCCGGCCCGGCGACCTCGTCGTCTGCCTCGGCGCCGGCAGCATCACCCAGTGGGCCAACACGCTGCCCGAGCGCCTGCGGGAGCTGCGCTCATGACGGCGGCACAAGCAGCCATCCGCGGCACCATGCGCGAGCAGGTGACGCTGGCCCCGCTCACCTGGTTTCGGGTGGGCGGCCCGGCGGCGCGGCTCTTCCAGCCGGCCGATGCGGCCGACCTCGCGGCCTTCCTCGCCGCCACGCCGGCCGAGGTGGCGGTGCTGCCCATGGGCGTCGCCTCCAACATGCTGATCCGCGACGGCGGCATCGAGGGGGTCGTGATCCGCTTCGGCGGCCCGCTCGCCCGGATCGAGATCGACGGCGCCACGCTGATCGCCGGCGCCGGCGCCCTCGATCAGAAGGCGGCCCAGGTGGCCGAGCGGGCCGGGCTCGCCGGCTTCGAGTTCATGATCGGCATTCCCGGCACGATCGGCGGGGCGGTCAGGATGAATGCCGGCGCCTTTGGCGGCGAGACCAGGGACCGCCTGCTCTGGGCCGAGGCGCTCGACCGCCGGGGCGGGCTGCACCGGCTGACCAATGCCGAGCTGGGCTTTTCCTATCGGCACAGCGAGCTGCCCGAGGACTGGATCGTGGTGCGCGCCGCCTTCGGCCTCGAGCCGGGTGAGCGTGGTGCCATCGCCGAGCGCATGGCGGCGATCAAGGCCGAGCGCGAGGCGGTGCAGCCGATCCGGGTTGCCACCGGCGGCAGCACGTTCAAGAATCCGCCGGGGCATCGCGCCTGGCAGCTCGTCGACGCTGCCGGCTGCCGCGGCCTGCGGCATGGTGCCGCCATGGTCTCGGACAAGCACTGCAACTTCCTCATCAACACGGGCGGTGCCACGGCGGCCGAGCTCGAGGCCCTGGGGGAGATCGTCCGGGAGCGGGTGGCGGCCCAGAGCGGCATACGCCTGGAATGGGAAATCAAGCGGTTGGGTGTGGCGTCGCCGGATGTCGAGCCGGCCGAGCCGCGTCAAACCGTTGGAGAGTATCGATGAATCGTCACGTCGCCGTCCTCATGGGGGGCCTTTCCGCCGAGCGCGAGGTCTCGCTCGTCTCCGGCGAGAACTGCGCCGCCGCGCTCGAGGAGCAGGGCTACCGCGTGACGCGCGTGGATGTCGGGCGCGACCTGCCCCAGGTGCTGGCCAAGCTCAAGCCGGACGTGGCGTTCAACGCGCTGCACGGCCGCATGGGCGAGGACGGCCGGGTGCAGGGCGTGCTGGACCTCATGGGTATCCCCTACACGCATTCCGGCGTGCTCGCCTCGGCCCTCGCCATGGACAAGCCGATGGCCATGCGGCTCTTCCGCAGCGCCGGCCTCGTCTGCCCGGAGGGCTTTGAGATCGAGTTCGAGGACCTGCAGGACGGGCCGCCGCCGATGGAGCCGCCCTTTGTCGTCAAGCCGGCGGCGGAAGGCTCGAGCGTCGACGTGGTGATCGCCATGAAGGGCGATATCGGCGACCTGGTCGACCGCGAGGACATCGCCCCGGACACGCGCTTTCTGGTCGAGCGCTACGTGCCCGGCCACGAGCTGACCTGCGCCGTGCTGGGCGAGGAGGCGATGACCGTCACCGAGATCAGGCCGAAGAAGAAGGGCAGCTTCTACGACTACCGCGCCAAGTATACCGAAGGTGTCGCCGAGCACATCGTTCCGGCACCCTTGCCCCGGCCCGTCCTCGACAAGGTCTGCGACTGGGCGTTGCGCGCGCACTGGGTGCTCGGCTGCCGCGGCATCAGCCGCGCCGATTTCCGCTACGACCCGTCGAAGGGCATGGACGGCCTCGTGCTGCTCGAGGTCAACACCCAGCCCGGGATGACGCCGATGTCGCTGGTGCCGGAGCAGGCCAAGCATCGCGGCATCAGCTTCGGCGAGCTGGTCGTCCGGCTGATCGAGAGGGCTCGATGCGACAGATGAGGCACCTCGCCTATCGCACCCGCCACGTGCTGCGGCAGCCGCCGAAGCCGCGCTGGCGGGAGCCGTTGATCAACGGCCTCGTGGCGGTCGGCTGCATCGTCGTGCTCGCGCTGACCGTGCACCTGGCGCGGACCAGCGGCCTGATCGAGCGGGCGCGCTTCGCGCTGAACGACCAGCTGATCGCCCTGACCGATGCGATGGGCATGCAGGTGCACGAGATCTTCACCGAGGGTCGCCAGCGCACCACACCTGGTGAAATTGTCCAAATACTAGAGCCCTACTATGGACAAAATATACTATCGGTTGATATTGCCGCCTTGCAGAAGCGTCTGCAGAGCCTTCCCTGGGTCCAGAATGCCACCGTCACCCGCCAGCTTCCCGACCAGCTCCGGACCCGCCTGGTCGAGCACCGGCCGATCGCCCTCTGGCAGACGGCGAACGGTCCGGCGCTGGTCAGCGTGGAAGGCGACATCATCCAGGTCTCGGCCCTCTCCCCCTACCGCCACCTGCCGATCCTCAGCGGCGCCGGCGCACCCGCGGCGGCGAACGAACTGATGCGGCTGGTTGCCAGCGTGCCGTCGCTCGGCGAGCGGGTCAGCGGGGCGCAGCGGGTCGACGGCCGGCGCTGGAACGTCTTCGTCGACGGGCGCATCGAGGTTCGCCTGCCGGAGCGCGGCGCCACGGCCGCCTGGACCCGTCTCGCCCAGCTCGAGGCCGATTCCGCTTTGCTCGCCCGGGCCGTCGAGGTCGTCGACCTGCGCCTGCCGGACCGGGTTGTCGTCCGCCTCGACGAGGCGATCCTGCAATCCGCGGCCCACGCCACACGGGGACAGTCGACATGAACGCCAAGGCCGAGATGGCCTGGCAGCGCTTGCTGCAGAACCAGCGCCGCACGGCGCGCAACGCCCCGTTCGGCCTGCTCGACGTCGGCAGCTCCAAGCTCTGCTGCTACGTCGTCCGGGCGCAGAGCGGCGGCGGCTTCCAGCTGCTCGGCCGCGGCTACCAGTCGGCGGACGGCTTCCAGGCCGGCGAGGTGACCGACGCCGAGGAGGCCGAGACCTCGATGCTGGCCGTGCTGCACGAGGCCGAGGAGGCGGCGGGCGAGACGCTGCGCGAGATCGCCGTCACCTGGTCCGGCGGCGCGCCGCGCGCGGCACTCGTCAGCATCGAGCGCGAGCTCGGCGGGCGCGTCATCGACGACGACGATCTCGACCGGGCGCTGGAATCGGTGCGCGCCACCATGGTCGGCAGCGACCGCGAGATCCTCCACATCCTGCCGGTCGAGATGCGCCTCGACGGCGGCCGGCCGCTGGCCGACCCGCGCGGGCTCGCCGGGCAGGTGCTGGAGTTCACCGGGCTCGTGGTGAGCGTCGCCAAGCCGGCGCTGCGCAACCTCACGGCCTGCCTCGAGCGCTGCCATCTCGACGTCATGGAGGTCGCGAACGGTGTCTACGCCGCCGGAGTCGGCTGCCTGACCCTCGACGAGATGCGCCGCGGCGTGCTGCTGGTCGAGCTCGGCGGCGGCAGCACCAGCCACGCGCTCTTCCAGGGCGGGGCGCTCTGCCATCTCGGGCAGGTGCCCTATGGCGGCGAGCACGTCACCCGCGACCTGGCCTACGGGCTGAAGACCAGCCGGGTCTTCGCCGAGCGGCTGAAGAACCTCTATGGCTGCGTGCAGTGGCGGGCCTGCGACGACAATGTGCGGGTCGAGGTGCCGCTGATCGGCGACCGGCACGACCATCCGACCGGCGAGGTGCCGCGCACCCGCCTCACGCAGATCATCCGCGCCCGGGTCGAGGAGACCTTGGGGCTCGTCCAGGAACGGCTCCGGGACGACTGGGAGCTGGTGCAGTCGCGGCCGCCGCGCAGCATGGTGCTGACCGGCGGGGCCGCGCAGATGGAAGGCATCGTCGAGCTCGCCGAGGAGCTGTTCGGCCTGCCGGCGCGGATCGGCCGGCCGGGTGCCGTGCGCGGGCCGTCCGGCGTCGAGGACCAGACCTGCTGCAGCGCCGCTGCCGGCGGCCTCGTGCTGGTCACCGGTCGCGACGGCGGGCTCGGCTGGAAGCAGAGCACGGAGGTCCCGGCCCTGACCAACGGCCTGGCCCGACTCGGTCACTGGCTCAAGCAGAACTTCGTGAGCTGAGTGATGACGTAAGCGAACCCTTTTCCCGGCTGCCCCCCTGCCCGGGGTACGGCCACTGCCCGCGGCGCACGAATCGAAAACGGTCGGCGACCGCACACAACGAAGGAGGAGAAAGTAAATGACGATCAGCTTGAGCATGCCGGTAACGCATGAGCTGAAGCCGCGCATCACGGTGGTCGGCGTCGGCGGTGCCGGCGGCAACGCCGTCAACAACATGATCACCTCGCATCTCGAGGGGGTCGAGTTCGTCGCCTGCAACACCGACGCGCAGGCGCTGGCGAACTGCCTGACCGATCGCAAGATCCAGCTGGGCCACGCCATCACCCACGGCCTCGGCGCCGGCGCGCGCCCCGAGGTCGGCCGGGCCTCGGCCGAGGAGAGCCTGGACGAGATCCTCGATCTCCTGCAGGGCTCCAACATGGTGTTCATCACCGCCGGCATGGGCGGCGGCACCGGCACCGGGGCGGCGCCCGTCATCGCCCGCGCGGTGCGCGACATGGGTATCCTGACTGTCGGCGTGGTCACCAAGCCCTTCCACTTCGAGGGCGCGCATCGCATGCGCCTCGCCGAGGGCGGGCTCACCGAGCTGCAGCAGTTCGTCGACACGCTGTTCGTCATCCCGAACCAGTGCCTCTTCCGGCTGGCCAACGAGCGGACGACCTTCGCCGAGGCCTTCCAGATGGCCGACCAGGTGCTGCACATGGGTGTCCGCGGGGTCACCGACCTCATGGTCATGCCGGGCATGATCAACCTGGACTTCGCCGACATCCGCACCGTCATGTCCGAGATGGGCAAGGCGATGATGGGCACCGGCGAGGCCGAGGGCGAGCGCCGGGCGATCGAGGC
>CAZGUW010000295.1:0-5851 GCA_964528705.1 uncultured Geminicoccaceae bacterium | reverse complement strand
ATGCGCTCCTTCTCGATGTCGACATCGAGCACCACGGCCTTGACCACGTCGCCCTTGTTGAAGGCCTGACCGGCCTCCTCGCCGGGCTTCTCCCAGTCGATGTCGGAGAGGTGCACCATGCCGTCCACCTCGCCGTCGACGCCGACGAAGAGGCCGAACTCGGTGATGTTGCGGATCTCGCCCTCGACCGTCGAGCCCACGGGGTGCGCCTCGAGGAAGGCATCCCAAGGGTTCGCCAGGGTCTGCTTCAGGCCGAGGCTGATGCGGCGCTTCTCGGGATCGACCTCGAGCACCATGACCTCGACCTCCTGGCTGGTCGAGACGATCTTGCCGGGATGGACGTTCTTCTTGGTCCAGCTCATCTCGGAGACGTGGACCAGGCCCTCGACCCCGGGCTCCAGCTCGACGAAGGCGCCGTAGTCGGTGATGTTGGTCACCGTGCCCTTGAACTTGGTGCCGACCGGGTACTTGAGCTCGACGCCCTCCCAGGGATCGGCCTCGAGCTGCTTCATGCCGAGGCTGATGCGCTGGGTCTCGCGATTGAAGCGGATGACCTGCACCTTGACCTGGGCGCCGACGCCCAGGACCTCGGTCGGGTGGTTGACGCGCTTCCAGGAGATGTCGGTGACGTGCAGCAGGCCGTCGAGGCCGCCGAGGTCGACGAAGGCGCCGTAGTCGGTGATGTTCTTCACCACGCCGTCGAGCACCTGGCCCTCGGAGAGGGTGGCGAGCAGCTCGTCGCGCTGCTCCTTGCGGCTCTCCTCGAGCACGGCGCGGCGCGAGACGACGATGTTGCCGCGGCGGCGGTCCATCTTGAGGATGAGGAAGGGCTCGGGCTTGTTCACCAGCGGGGCGACGTCGCGCACCGGGCGGATGTCGACCTGGGAGCCCGGCAGGAAGGCCACGGCGCCGCCGAGGTCGACGGCGAAGCCGCCCTTGACCCGGCCGAAGATGGCACCCTCGACCTTGTCCTGCTCGTTGAAGGCCTTTTCGAGCCGGTTCCAGCTCTCCTCGCGGCGGGCTTTCTCACGGCTGAGGACGGCCTCGCCGCTGCGGTTCTCGAAGCGCTCGACATAGACCTCGACCTCGTCGCCGACCTTCACCTCGACGGGGTGGCCGGGGGTCGAGAATTCCTTGATGGGCACGCGGCCTTCGGACTTGAGGCCGACATCGACGACCGCATCCTCGTTGTCGAGGGCGATGACCGTGCCCTTGACCACCGAGCCTTCCAGCTTCGAGCTGCCGCCCAGGCTCTCGTCGAGCATCGACGCGAAATCGGCCTGTGACGGGCCCTCGGTGATCGCGATGGCTTCCTGCATTCTTGCTCCATGACCGCCGGCCGAAGCCGGGCGGGGCTAGGGGTTGACTAGGACGTTCGATTGGCGCTGGATCCGATCCGTGCCATGTAGGCTGCCTCGACCGCGGCGTGCGACTGCTCGACGTCGAGCGTCGAGGTGTCGATCACCAGGGCGTCCTCGGCAACGGACAAAGGCGCGACCGCCCGCTCCCGGTCGCGGCGATCACGCTCGGCCACCTCCAATAAAACGCGCTCGTGTATAGGCGCTTCGCCTCGCGCCCGCAACTCTTCGAAGCGGCGGCGCGCGCGTTCCTCGATCGAGGCGGTGACGAAGATCTTGAGGGTGGCGTCCGGGCAGACGACCGTGCCGATGTCGCGGCCGGCCAGCACCGCCCCCGGCGGGGTCCGGGCGAAGCGCCGCTGCAGCTCGAGCAGGGCCGCGCGCACCTCGGGGAGCGCCGCCACGCGGGAGGCGTCGCCGCCGATGCCCTCGCCGTGCAGGGCCTCGGGATCGAGGCCGGCCGGATCGATCGACAGTGCCGCCGTGGCGGCGGCCACCGCATCGCCGGGCGAGCCGCCGGTCGCCCTAAGCCGGGCTGCGACCGCCCGGTAGAGCAGGCCCGTGTCGAGGAAGCGCAGCCCCGCCGTAGCCGCCAGCCGCTTGGCCAGCGTGCTCTTGCCGGAGCCCGCCGGGCCGTCGATGGCGACGACGACCGCCCCGCTCACGGCTCGACCACCGTGAGCCCGGCGCCGAGGCGGTTCATGAGGTCGGCGAAGCCCGGGAAGCTGGTCTCGATGGTCTCGGCCCCGGCCACCGTCACCGGTGCGGTGCCGAGCCCGCCGAGCACGAGGAAGCTCATGGCGATGCGGTGGTCGTGATGCGCGTCGATCCGGGCCGCCCGGGTAGCGCCGACCGGCCCGGTGACGAGGAGGTCGTCACCCTCGACGGCCACCTCGACGCCGCAGGCGGCAAGGCCCTCGGCCACGAGGAGGAGGCGGTCGCTTTCCTTGACCCGAAGCTCGGCGAGGCCGCGCATCCGCGTGGTGCCCTCGGCGAAGGCGGCGGCCACGGCGAGGATCGGGTACTCGTCGATCATCGATGGCGCCCGCTCCGCCGGCACGTCGACCGCGACGAGGCGGCTCGCCTCGACCCGGAGGTCGGCCACGGGCTCGCCGGCGACGCTGCGCTCGTTGGTGAGCTCCAGCTTCGCCCCCATCTCGCGGAGCGTGGTCAGGAGGCCCGTGCGGAGCGGGTTGACCGAGACGCCCGGCAAAGTGAGCGACGAGCCGGGTGCGGTCAGGGCCGCCACCAGCGGAAAGGCGGCGGAGGAGGGGTCGGCGGGTACGAGGAAATCCTGCGGGGCCAGCTCGGCCTCGCCCTCGATCGCCACTGTCCAGCTGCCGTCGGCGCCGGGCTCGCTGGTCACCTTGGCACCCATGGCCGACAGCATGCGCTCGGTGTGGTCGCGCGACGGCAGGGGCTCGACGACGGTCGTCCGGCCCGGGGCATGCAGCCCGGCGAGCAGCACGGCCGACTTGATCTGCGCCGAGGCCACGGGCGAGCGCCAGGTGATCGGCACGAGGTCGTTGCGGCCGGTGATGGCGAGCGGCAGCCGGCCGCCGCTGCGGCCGAGCACCGCAGCGCCCATGGCGACCAAGGGCTCGGTGACGCGGCGCATCGGCCGCGAGCGCAGCGAGGCGTCGCCGGAGAGGAAGGAGGTGAAGGCGTGCCCGGCGAGCAGGCCCATGAGGAGCCGGGCACCCGTGCCGGCATTGCCGAGGTCGAGCACGTCGGCCGGCTCGCCGAGGCCGGCGACGCCGCAGCCGCGGACCGTCCAGCTGCCGTCGTCCTGCCGCTCGACGGTGGCGCCGAGGACGCGGAGCGCACCGGCGGTCGCCATGACGTCGGCGCCCTCGAGCAGGCCGGTGATGCGGCTCTCGCCCACGGCGAGGGCCGCGAAGAGGAGCGACCGGTGCGACATCGACTTGTCGCCGGGAACCACGGCATCACCCTTTAGGGCGCCGTGTGGGGCCGCCTGGAGCAGCATCGTCAGGTCCTCGAAATCGCTGGCGGGACGGGCACGAGCCGAGCCCGGCGAGGCGGGCCCGCGGGCGCTTTGGCCATGCCCCGGAGAGCGGGCGGCAGAGCCGCCATCGCCTCGCGCGATTTGCTTTTGACAGCCCCGGGCGATCATGGCAATTGCCTTGCCCGCTTCAGGGCGCCCCGTTGCGAGGGGGCGTCGCCCTCCTACCCGCATTCATGACTGGGGACCGCCTTGCCCAGGCCGGAACTTGGAACCAAGCGCACCTGCCTTGCTTGCGGTGCTCGCTTCTACGACTTCGGCAAGACCGCCGACCTCGCCTGCCCCGCCTGCGGTGCCGCGTTCGATCTCGAGCTCGTCGCCCGCGCCAGGCGGCCGCGCACCGCGACCCGTGCCGCACCGGCCGCCGCCGCCGAGGAGGAAGAGGTCGACGAGGCCGAGACCGACGACACCGAGGACGATGTCGATGAGGTCGACGAGGTCGACGAGACCGATGAGGAAGAGGCCGACGAGCCCGAGGTCGTCGAGACCGAGGAGGACGACGAGGAGGACGACGCTCTGATCGAGGACGCGTCCGAACTCGGCGACGACGACGCGCTCGGCGACGTCATCGACAAGGATCCCGACGGCGAGGTGGTGGAAGGGCGGCGCTGACCGCCGCCCTCCACTCTACTACCTAGCTCGCCGGCCTAGTTCGGGTCGTCGCCTTCCGGCGCGGCCGGCCGGTGGCGCTGCCCGCCGCGCCGGCCTTCGCCGTGCGGGCGCCGCTTGAGGTCGTCGCTCGTGACCACCCCGTCGCCGTCGCGATCGTGACGCTCGACGAGGTTCTCGGTCGTGAACGTGAATTCCTCCACCGTGACCATGGCGTCGCCGTCGCGGTCGTGGCGCTGGAAGTTGCGCACCATCCGCTCGCGCATCGCGTCAAGCCAGAGCGCCTCGTACTCCTCGAGCGACAGATTGCCGTCGCCATCGGCGTCGAACTCGGCGAAGCGCTCGCTGCGCACCGCGTCAACATCCTCCTGGGTGAAGCTGCCGTCGCCGTCCCGGTCGAAGCCCTGCAGCAGCTGGCGGCCGCCCATGGAGCCGTCACCCCGCCCGCCATCGGCGAGCGCCTGGCCGCCGGCCAGCGCCAGCAGGCCGAGCATGGCCGAGGAGAGGATCAAGGTTCTGTTCATCGTCCAAATTCCTTTGGTGGCTCACGTACGCGGGTCATATGGCCCCCTTCCTGTTGCTGGAGTTCGTCGCGACCGGGCCTCTTTGGTCGCGGACTGTGCCGGCTGACGGGGGACGATACATTCCGCGACATTTTTCCCTGTCCACCGGCGGCCGGCCCGGCCTATGCGACTGTCACCATGAGTGACGGACCCCATCTCCTCGTCGTGGACGACACGCGCGACGTGCGCGACGCGCTCCGCCAGTACCTGCAGAAGCAGGGGCATCGCGTCACCACGGCGGACAGCGCCCAGGCGGCGCGGCGCGAGCTCGCCCGGGCCGCCATCGACCTCGTCATCCTCGACGTCATGATGCCCGGCGAGGACGGCCTGGCGCTCTGCCGTGAGCTGCGCGCCAAGGGCAACCTACCGATCATCCTGCTCACCGCCATGGCCGAGGAGACCGACCGGATCGTCGGCCTCGAGATGGGCGCCGACGACTACGTCACGAAGCCCTTCGCCCCGCGCGAGCTGCTCGCCCGGATCAAGGCCGTGCTGCGCCGGGCGCAGAGCCTGCCGCACCGCCCGGGTGCCCCGGCGACGGGGGGGCGGGTGCGCTTCGACCGCTGGGTCTTCGATCCCGGGACGCGCGACCTGGTCGACGAGGAGGGCGTGACGGTGCCGCTGAGCACGGGCGAGTATCTCCTGCTCACGGCGCTGTTGCGCCATCCCGGCCTCGTCCTCAGCCGCGACCAGCTGCTGGACCTCACCCGCGGCCGCGAGGCGCAGCCCTTCGACCGCAGCGTCGACAACCAGGTGAGCCGGCTGCGCCGCAAGCTCGAGCGCGACCCCAAGAACCCGCTGCTCATCAAGACCCACTGGGGTGGTGGCTACAGCTTCGCCGGGCGGGTGGAGCCGGCATGAGGCGCTTCTGGCCGCGCAGCATGACCGGCCAGCTCGTCGCCATCCTGCTCCTCGCTCTGGTCCTGGCGCAGCTCGTCACCTTCGCCATCCTGCAGGGCGAGCGGCAGAGCACCGTCGAGGCGATCGGCCGCGAGCAGGTGCTGGAGCGGGCCGCGGCCCTCGTCCGAGACCACGGTGGCGGGCGAGCGGCGCCGGGCGCTGCGCGCCTTCTCGACGCGGCGGCTGCGCTTCTGGCTGGCCGACGAGCCGGTGGTCGAGGAGCAGGGCACCGGGCCGGCCACCCGGCTCGCCCGCAAGCTCGACGACCTGCTCGAGGCCCAGGGCGACCACGCGGTGCTGACCGCCATGGGCGAGATCGGCCGGCGGCCCCATGGTATGCCCCGCTGGCACCGCCAGCTCCGCGATGCCGGGGTGGAGCCCAGGCAGCCGACCGAGCC
>CAZGUW010000294.1:0-5893 GCA_964528705.1 uncultured Geminicoccaceae bacterium | reverse complement strand
AGGCGCCCAAGGAGCCGATCGTCATCAATCTCAACGTCAAGGTCGAGCAGGAGGTTCGGGTGCGCGTCGAGCGGGACCTGGACGAGCTCCTGGACGATCCCGAGCTCTTCGGAGGCGAAACCGAGTGATGCGTGCAAAGCCTGCCCGTCGTGCCGTCCTGATCGCCGGCTGTGCGTTCGCTCTGCTCGGCCCCGGCCGGGCAGCCCGGGCCGAGGACCTCGCCGAGGCCAAGAGGGCCGGTTTGCTGGGCGAGCGGATTGACGGCTTCCTGGGTGTCGTCCGGGCGGATGTGCCGCCGGAGACGCGGGCTTTGGCCCAGGAAATCAACGCCCGACGCCGGGCCGAGTACGCCGCCATCGCCGAGCGTCAAGGGGTTGCGCCAGAGGTCGTGGCCCAGTTGGCCGGCGAGAGGCTGATCGAGCGCGCCGGGCCCGGCGAATGGGTGCTCGGCGCGGAAGGCCAGTGGCAGCAGCGCTAGGTCGGCGCGTGAACCCGGCGATGCCATCGGTGGTATCATGAATCTGACCAGAGGAGCCGGCAGGACGGACTCGGGCCCGATCACCCGTGAGCGGTCGAGAACCGACGTCCTGGTCCTGACGAACGCACAGGTCGTCCTCGAAACGTCCGTCGAGGCGGCCACGGTCGCTCTGGCGAACGGCCGGATCGAAGCTGTCGACAAGGGCCGGTCGGCGCTGCCGGGCGCCATCGATCTCGAAGGCGACTATCTCCTGCCCGGGCTCGTCGACCTGCACACCGACAACCTGGAGAAGCACTACCAGCCGCGTTCCGGCGTTACCTGGGATCCTGTGGCCGCGGCCATCGCACATGACGGGCAGGTGGCGTCAACCGGCGTCACCACGGTCTATGACAGCCTGACCATCGGGGCGACGGAGGGTTGGGACGTTCGGGCCGAGATGATCGAGCCGATGCTCAGTGGGCTCGACGAGGCGCGGCAGCACGACATGCTGCGGGTCGACCACAAGGTGCATCTGCGCTGCGAGGTCACCCATCCCGAGGTCGTCGAGATGTTCGAGGAACATGCCGCGGCGCACGCCATCGGGATGCTGTCGCTCATGGATCATGCGCCCGGCGACCGCCAGTCCCCCGACATCGACGTCTATCGCCGGCGGTACCAGCGCATCCTCGAGCGGCCGGAGCGGGTCGAGGCGCATATCGAGCGCCTGCTCGAGGGCTCCAGGACCTTCGGGCCACCGAATCGCCGGGCGCTCGCCGCGCATGCCCGCCAGCAGCGAATTCCACTTGCTACGCATGACGATGCCAGTCGGGCGCATGTCGAGGAGGCCGTCGACATCGGGGCCGCCTTCAGCGAGTTCCCGACTACCATGGAGGCGGCGGTGGCTGCGCACGCATTGCGCCTGCCGACGCTGATGGGGGCACCCAACCTGCTGCGTGGCGGCTCGCATTCGGGCAACGTCGCAGCAGGAGACCTCGTGACAGCGGGACTCCTAGACATGCTGGCGTCGGACTATATTCCGGCCAGCCTGCTCAAGGGGGCGTTCGCCCTGACCGTCTCGCCCTTCGAGCTGCCGCTGGCGACGGCCATTGCGATGGTCACGTCGCGTCCGGCTGCCATCGCGGGGCTCGTCGACCGAGGCCGGATCGCCCCGGGCCTGCGCGCCGATCTGTTGCGGGTGAGATCGATCCGTGGACGGCCGATCGTGCGCGAGGTCCTCGTCGAGGGTCGCCGGGTTGCATGATCCGGAAGGGGGAGCCACGTGAGCGCGCGATACGCAATCTATTTCGCGCCTGCCCCGGGTAGCGAGCTGGAGGCGTTCGGTGTCTCGTGGCTGGGGCGGCACCATCGGACAGGCGCCGATCTCGGCCAGCCGAGCGTGCCGGGGCTGACCAGAGAGGAGCTGCTCGATATCACCGCGGCACCTCGGCACTACGGCTTTCATGGCACGCTCAAGGCGCCCTTCCGTTTGGCCGAGGGCCGAACGGCAGCCGAACTGGAGGCGGCTGCGAAGCGGTTCGCGGCGACACGGTCGCCATTCATGGTGCCGCCCCTGGCGGTTACCGATCTCGATGGGTTCATCGCGCTCACGCCAAGCGGCCCGGCGCCGGCACTCGACGCGCTCGCGGCAGACTGCGTGCGCGCGTTCGATTCGTTCAGGGCACCTGCCAGCGCCGCTGAACTGGCGCGGCGCCGTCGTGGCGAGCTTTCGCCCCGGCAGGACCGCAACCTGCTCGAGTTCGGCTATCCCTACGTCATGGAGGACTTCCGTTTTCACATGACCCTGACGCGGCGACTCGACGATAACTCGAAGCGCCGGCTGTTGGCTTATCTGCGCGTTCACGCCGAGGTGATCGGGAATCTTCCGATTGTCATGGACGCGATCACGATCTTTGCGCAGGAGTCCGGCAATCGTCCCTTCCAGTTCAGGAGCCGTCACGCTCTTGGTGAATGCTAGAACGGTCCAAGCCCGACCATCCGGCGCGATGTCCCAATTGGTAGCTCTGCCGACACAGGTTATTTGCAACCAAGGGTTCAATTAGCAACGTTCCCCTAGGCTAACAGACGCTTAAGGGGCACTGTCTTTCCGCGGATTGCCCATCGGTTGAACTTCAAAGTAGGTACTATTCTGCAGCGAGAGAGGGCGATCCTGCCTTGCAAAAGTTGCCGATTTCATCGATTGTATTAACGCGCCTTAAGCATAAGGACTCTGTCGGTTCGACTCGTTTCGATCGGTAGGGTTAGGGATTCTATATCCGCACCGGTATCGCCTACCACTTTCGGTGCCGGAATCGGAGGGGAGCGAAGCGGTCATGCTGGCGACGTCATCCATGAGCGAGTCACTGCCTGCCGAAGAGCATGTGGCAAGGGTCCAGGGGACACTACGCGCCGTTGCCGCGAGCAATCCCCTGCGCCCTGATCCCTGGCTTGCGCTGGTCGATCCTCGACCGTTCAACAGGGAGTGCATTTCGCGTTACCTCTGCGCGTCGGATGCGCTCAGCCAGCAGATCATCGCCGTATCGATCGACGATCTGGTCCGCGAGAGTCCTGCACCGGAGAGCCGCCCGTCGCTGGTAATCTACAGTGTGGGGAGCCAGTCGATCAGCGACGCGGAGACCCGTGCCGACCTGGACCGGCTCGTGACCAGCCTCGGTACCGTGCCGATTGTCGTGCTGTCCGATCGCGCAGAGCCGGAAGAGGCACGCAACGCTCTCGCCGCTGGGGCGATGGGCTTCATCGCGACGACCGAAGAGCCACCGCTGATGTGCAAGGCGCTTTCGTTGGTCCAGGCTGGTGGCATCTTCGTTCCGGGCGATCTCGTGAGCCATTGGCTGCGGCAGGAGGGTCATTCGACGGCTGCCGAGGCGATGACGACGGAGGCGAGCCCGGACGGTCCGACGCTGGCGAACGAGCTGACGCCACGCCAGATTGACGTGCTGGAGATCCTCCAGGAAGGACACCCGAACAAGGTGATCGCCGCCCGGCTGTGCATGACCGAAAGCACCGTGAAGGTGCATGTCCGACAGATCATGCGGCGATTGAACGCCAAGAACCGAACCGAGGTGGCGCTGCTTGCGCAACGCCACCTGGCGGCGGTCAGAAGAATGGCGTGTTGAAGCGATAGGCGACAGTGGCGCGCACGCTGTAGTCGGGCGCGTCGTCGGTCAGGCCGATGCTGGTGTTCAACCGGAAGAGCGTGCGCGGCGCGATGATCGCCGAGCCGCCGAAGTCGAAGCTGGCAGCCAGCTGGTCGCTGCCGTTGACCTTCTCGCCGTCGACCTCGATGTCATCCGAGTAGGTCTGATTGAGGGCCACGTTCAGCGAAGTCTCGGGGCTGAGGGCCAGGGCTGCGCCGAGTGACAGGGCATACTCGCTGCCGAGGTCCACATCGTCGTCCTCGAACTGGTAGCTGTAGGTGAAGCCGCCGACGAACGCGAGCGGATCCTGGCGCTTCACGGCGACCAGCTGGCCCCGAACCTGGTGGAAGCCGTTGCCGAGGAAGACGCCATCGTCGAACTGCTCGCCGGAAGCCGTATCCCAGACGACCCGGCCGACCAGATCGGGCGTCCATTCGCCTTCGCGCAGCAGTGTCTTAGCCAACCCGAGCGTGATGTCGCCGAGCCCGTAGCCCGTGCGCTCCTGCGAATCCGCGAGACCCCCGTTGATGTTCAGGTTCGCCTGCTCGTTGACCACATCGAACGGCAGGTTGAGCTCGAACTGAGAATCGAAGGGCAGCCCGACGCTGAGCCCGAGGTCGAAGGCGAACTCGTTGCGCTCCGTGTTGGCGTTGACGACCTGCCCGCCGGCCAGAGTAGGGAAGTTCGAGTCCCGTCGCGTGAAGCCGACCGCGGGGGCGATCTCCGACTGGCCGGCAGGCAGCAGGAGCGCGCCCACATCGACCAGGGTGCGCTCCAGCGCACGTTCCGCTGAAAGCTCGTCGACATCGATCAGGCCGCGCGACTCGGGAGCCGGCGGCGCCTCGGCGGATTCGATCGCCTGCGGCCCCTCCGTCGGCGCGGCCGGCGCTGTCTTCGCCTCGACCGGTGCTGCCTCCTCCTCCCCCAGTCGACGCTCGAGCTCGTCGACCCGGCGCATCAGCTCGATGATGACCGCGTCACGCGCCTTGAGCTCTTCCTGCAGGGTCTCGTCGCTGACAGTGGTCGCGTCCTGAGCCGAGACGGGACCGGCAAACTGGAGGAGCGCGGCTGCCGCTGACGTCGCCGCGGCCGCGATCCGCAGGCGTGTTGGTCGTATCGAGGTCGGTTGCCGACGGTGCATGAATACTACCACTTCTGATGAGGCTCAGCGAAGCACGAGGAACTCGGCCAAAGTTGGCTCCAGGCGATTCGGGGGGATTAGACCGTCGCGCCGCTCGACGACGAAGCCGACCCGGCCGATCTGCGGGAAAACGATCCAGGAGCGCTCGAAACGCTCCCGGCTCATGGTTCGATTGCCATAGGCCGGGTCGGCGAGGAGGACACTACCGCCAAGCTCGCCACGAAAGATGACGAAATGCCGAAAGCCGATGAGGTCGAGGGGCACGATGATCGGCGCGCGCTCGAGCAGATCCTCATAGGTCAGCTGGCCGAAGCCGATGCCCTCGTAGCCGCGCCCATCGACGAAGCGCTTGAGATCGAGCAGCGAGAAGCCCTGGCGCAACCGGATCAGGGCCGGGTTCTCGATATACTCCGGACGGTCGATCAGGCCGAGCGCGATCTCGCGCTCGGACACCGGGTCACCGTGCTGGTAGGTGAGGAGCGTCGCCAGCGCGGCGGCGGCGCAGCTGATATCGAACTCCTGAATGTATACCTGGCGCCGACGCAGCTCGCTCAGGCTCTTGACCGACTGCGCCGAAGCTAAGCCGGGAGTGGTAACGCCCATCGTCAGAAGGGCACTTCCGACGAGAAAACTTCGCCTACTGGAGTGCGTCACGAAAAAATCCTCCTGCACGCCCGATAGAGATCAACCGTCGACACGGTCAACTCATGCACGCGGGCCCCCGGGCGATCACGACCTACCGTTACCCTAATGCCACGTTCGGCGCACAAGCAACCGCGACTCGTCGAATCGCTGCGGTTTGGCCTGTGCAGCGGCAACCCGTCCATGAGAGTCTCCAATGTAGCGCCTCGGGAGCGCAGCAACGACGCAGATCACTAAACCGGAAGTTTAAATCGCCCAATTCATTCGAGCCGAGCTAAGTATCGATCCGTTAAGCTTAATATCCGACGAGCCTCAATGGTTCAAAAGTCGTATGGCCTTTTGAACAAGTTGCGTGAATGGTGAAAGTGGTGGCATCTTCTCCACACAAGGTTCTGACCGTCGCGGCTGCTTCTTTGCCGGCGGGACCGCAGAGGTCGATCGACGAGTTCATGGGCCAGGATGGCCAAGTTAGAGAGGTGACTGCGATGCCGATTTCGA
>CAZGUW010000293.1:0-5899 GCA_964528705.1 uncultured Geminicoccaceae bacterium | reverse complement strand
GGGCATTCGGGCCGAAGGTGCCGGCGTTGAGCGGGCCGGAGACGAACTCCCAGAAGGGGGCGAAGGCCTTGTACCGGGCGTTTTCCGGTCGGTAGTGGTGGGCGGCGGTGTAGTGGACGTCGGCGGTGAGCCAGACGGTGTTCCTGATCCCCCGGTCGCGGATGAAGGTGAGGAGGTCCGCGATCTCGACCTCGCGGCCGGCCGGCGGGCCGTCCCTGAGTGCGATGGCCTCGGCCCCCTTTCGTTCGCGCCAGTCGTCGTAGACGATGAGGCCGATCGGCATGTCGCAGGCGATCACCTTCCAGGTCGCGGTCGAGCGGGCGAGGGCATCCTTCAGCCAGGCGAGCTGGGCAGCACCCAGGATGCGGTTCTCGGACGAGAGTGTCGTCGGCTCGGCGTCGCTGTTGGGGCTGCGGTAGCTGCGCAGATCGATACGGAAGACCTCGAGCGACGGGCCATACGGAAAACTCTGAAAGATGCGGTCCTGCTCGAGCGGGTGGCGGCGCACCGGCAGGTACTCCTGGAAGGCCCGCATGCCGCGCGCCGCGAGAAGGGCGACCGAGCCCTCGCGGTAGCGCTCGTCCCGGTCCTTCCGGAGCTCCCAGTACCAGTTGTCCGTGACCTCGTGATCGTCCCACTGGGTGAGCATGGGCACGGCGGCGTTGAAGCGGCGGAGGTTCTCGTCCTGGAGGTTGTAGACGTAGTTGCCGCGGAACTCGGCGAGGGTCTCCGCCACCTTGCTCTTCGCCTCGGTCGTCACGTTCCGCCAGATGCCGCCGTCCGGCGTAGCCTGCTCGGGCTGGACGGGGTTGTCGGCATAGATCGTGTCGCCGGAATGGATGAAGAAGTCGGGCTCCGTCCGGCGCATGGTCTCGTAGATGCGCATCCCGCCGAAGTCCGGGTTGATGCCCCAGCCCTGGCCGACCGTGTCCCCCGACCAGACGAACCGGATGGCGCGCCTCGAGGCCGGCGGCGTGGCGAAGCTGCCGGTCACCGGCAGACTGAGCGTCTGCAGATCGGCGAGGTCGAGGAAGCGGACCTCGTAGAAGATGCGCTGGCCGGCGGGCAGGTCCGCCAAATCGAGCTTCGCCGTGAAGTCGCTGTCGACGAGGGCGTGCGCCGGTGGTGCCGTCACGGCCTCGGCCATGTCCTCGCGCGTCGACCAGCGGACAAGCATGCGGCCCGGCCGGTCGGCCTTCGACCAGAGGATGGCGCTGCCCGGCTGGAAGTCGCCGACCTGCGCCCCGCAGGGGGCGGCGATCCGGGCCCGGTCGCTGGTGATGGCGGCCTGCGCGAAGCCGCGGGCGGGTACGAGCGTCGCGGCGGCGGCCACCGCCGTTTGCCCGAGCAGGCGGCGACGGGTGACGGCGGGACGGGGCTTCCGCATCGAACTCCTCCGGGTCGGCTTTCGACGCACGATAGCCGACGGGATGGTGGCGACAAACGACAGGCGGTTGCCGGCGGGATAACGGGTCGGCGACAGACATGGCCGCAGGTGCTCGCACTGGCGCGAGCCGGCCGCTTGCGCTAACCACGAGGGCCACCAGCGGGCGGCGACAGGGCCATTATCGGGGACACAGCATGCCGGGCAAACTCGATCTCGAAGGTCTCGCCGAGCGGGTCAGCCTGGGGCTGATCGACACCGTGCTCGTCTGCTTCACCGACCTGCAGGGCCGGCTGGTCGGCAAGCGGTTCCACGCCCAGCATTTCGTCGCCTCCGGCCATGCCGAGACGCATGGCTGCGACTACCTGCTCGCCAACGACATCGAGATGGAGCCGGTGCCGGGCTATGCGGCGGCGAGCTGGCAGCGCGGCTATGGCGACTTCGTCATGTCGCCGGACCTCTCCACCCTGATGGAGGTGCCGTGGCTCGAGGGCACCGCCCTCGTGCTCTGCGACGTGCTCGACCACCACGACCACAGCCCCCTGCCGCACAGCCCCCGGGCGATCCTCAAGGGCCAGGTGGCGCGCCTCGAGGAGCGCGGCATGCGCGCCTACCTCGCCTCCGAGCTCGAATTCTACCTCTTCGAGGAGACCTACAAGAGCGCCCGCGCCAAGGGCTGGCGCAACCTCGCCACGGCGAGCGAGTACATCCAGGATTATGTGATCGGTGCCACCAGCAAGGAGGAGCGGGTGATGCGGGCGATCCGCAACCACCTGCACGATGCCGGCATCCCGATCGAGAACAGCAAGGGCGAATGGGGGCCGGGGCAGGAGGAGCTCAACGTCCGCTACGCCGACGCGCTGACCATGGCCGACCGGCACGTGGTCATCAAGAACGGCGTCAAGGAGATCGCGCACGGGCTCGATGCCGCGGTCAGCTTCATGGCGAAGCTCGACAACGCGCTCGCCGGCTCCTCCTGCCACGTCCACGCCTCGCTCTGGGACGCCGAGGGAGCCCGGCCGCTCTTCCTCGACGAGGCCGCCGAGGGCGGCATGTCGCCGCTGATGCGCCAGTTCGTCGGCGGCATGCTGCGCTACGCGCCGGAATACACCTGGTTCCTCGCGCCCTACATCAACTCCTACAAGCGCTTCCAGGCCGGCACCTTCGCGCCGACCCGGATGGTGCTCTCGGGGGACAACCGGACGGCCGGCTTCCGGCTCGTCGGCGAAAAGACCAAGGCGCAGCGGATCGAGTGCCGCATCGGTGGCGCCGACCTCAACCCCTATCTCGGCTTCGCCGCACTGATCGCCGCCGGGCTCGCCGGCATCGACGAGGGGCTCGACTGCGGCGAGCCCTATGCGGGGGACGCTTACGGCGACGACGACCTGCCCGAGGTGCCGAAGACGCTGCGCGCCGCCGCCCACGCCCTCGACGGCTCCGCGATGCTGCGCAAGGCCTTCGGCGACGCCGTGGTCGACCACTACGTCCACACGGCGAATTGGGAGCAGGCCGAGTACGACCGGCGGGTGACCGACTTCGACCTGTCGCGCGGCTTCGAGCGGTATTGAGGGGCAGCATGGAGACCATCCGGATCGTCTCGCCGATCGACGGCAGCATCGTCGCCGAGCGGCCTTATGCGACCGACGCGGAGGTGGAAGCGGCCATCGGCCGGGCGCGGGCGGCGCAGGCCGAATGGGCGGCCGTGCCGGTCGCCGAGCGGGCCGCCCGCTGCCTCGCCATGCTGGACGCCATGCTGGGCCAGAAGGACGAGCTGACGGTCGAGCTGGCGCGGATGATGGGCCGGCCCGTCCGCTATGGCGGCGAGATGGGCGGCTTTGCCGAGCGCACCCGGCACATGGCGACCATCGCCCCCACGGCACTCGCCGCCCTCGAGGTCGAGTACAGCCCGGAGAGCCGGCGGCTGATCGCCCGCGAGCCGCTCGGCATCGTGCTCACCGTGGCCCCCTGGAACTACCCCTACCTCACCGCCGTCAACACGGTGGTGCCGGCCCTGATCGCCGGCAATGCGGTGATCCTCAAGGCCGCTTCGCAGACCCTGCTCGCGGGCGAGCGCTTCGCCGCGGCCTTCGCGGCGGCCGGGCTGCCGGAAGGTGTCTTCCAGAACCTCGTGCTGAGCCACGCCCAGACCGAGCGGCTGCTTTCGACCCGGGCGGTCGACCACGTCACCTTCACGGGCTCCGTCGCCGGTGGGCGGGCGATCGAGCGGGCGGCGGCCGGCAGCTTCATCGGCGTCGGCCTCGAGCTCGGCGGCAAGGACCCGGCCTATGTCAGGGCCGACGCCGATCTCGACCATGCCATCGAGAACCTGGTCGACGGCGCCTTCTTCAATTCCGGCCAGAGCTGCTGCGGCATCGAGCGCATCTATGTGGCCGAGAGCCTGCATGACCGCTTCGTCGAGGGCTTCGTCGCCACGACCGAGGCCTATGTGCTGGACGACCCGCTCGCCGAGGCGACGACGTTGGGGCCGATGGCGCAGGCGAAGGGTGCCGATCTCGTCCGCGAGCAGACGGCAGCGGCCGTCCGCGCCGGGGCCCGGGCGCATGTCGATTCCAAGCGCTTCCCCCGGAACGGCGATGCAGGCTCGACCTGGCTGGCGCCGCAGGTGCTGACCCGGGTCGACCACCAGATGGCCGTCATGCGCGACGAGAGCTTCGGCCCGGTGGTCGGCATCATGGCCGTGCCCGACGACGATGCGGCGATCGAGCTCATGAACGACAGTGCGTATGGCCTCACCGCCTCGCTCTGGACCAGCGACCGCGACGCCTCCCGGGCGCTCGGGGCGCGGCTGCGGACGGGCACGGTCTTCATGAACCGCTGCGACTATCTCGACCCGGCGCTGGTCTGGACCGGCGTCAAGGATACCGGCCGCGGCCAGTCGCTTTCGGTCCTTGGCTACCAGGCGCTGACCCGGCCGAAATCCTATCATCTCAGAGTCTGACCGAGAGGTTTTCATGATGTTTCATGAGCTTGGCGGCGAGCAGATGCGAGGAGTTGATCGGCCGGCGATGCAGCGCATCGTCGGTCGATCAACAACGAAGCAGATGCTGGCGCCAAGCTCACCTTCGGTCGGCTTGCGGCTGGCTCCGGCTTCGTCGCCGGGCTTGCTCGATCCTCCGGATCGGGCAGCGCCCGGCTCCTCGCCGGCGCTCACCCGCAAGTCGATGAAACACCATGAAAACCTCTCGGACAGGCTCAAAGGAGCGTGAATTGACCGCCTCGCCATCCGTCAACTGGGGCTATCCGACCACCGTCCGCTTCGGCGCCGGGCGCATCGCCGAGCTGCCGCGCGCCTGCGCCTCGGCCGGCATCAGCCGCCCGCTCTTCGTCACCGACGCCGGGCTCAGGGACCTGCCGATCACCACGGCGGCGCGGGGCCTGCTCGACGGCGCCGGCTTCTTCGCCGACGTCAAGGCGAACCCGGTGGACGCGAACGTCGAGGCCGGCGTGCGGGCCTTTCGCGACGGCGGCCATGATGGCGTGGTCGCCTTCGGCGGCGGCAGTGCGCTCGATGTCGGCAAGTGCATCGCCTTCATGGCGGGCCAGACCCGGCCGATCTGGGACTTCGAGGACGTCGGCGACTGGTGGAAGCGGGCGGACCCTGACGGCATCGCTCCGGTCGTCGCCGTGCCGACCACGGCCGGCACCGGCTCCGAGGTGGGCCGGGCCGGGGTGATCACCAACTCGGCGACGCACACCAAGAAGGTGATCTTCCACCCGAAGATGCTGCCCGCCGTGGTGATCAGCGACCCCGAGTTGACGCTTGGCGTGCCGCCGAAGATTACCGCCGGCACCGGCATGGATGCCCTGGCGCACTGCCTCGAAGCCTATTGCGCACCGATGTTCCATCCGATGTCGGAGGGCATCGCGGTCGAGGGGGCGCGGCTGGTCAAGGAGGCGCTGCCGCGTGCCGTGGCGGACGGCCGGGATCTCGAGGCGCGCGCCTGGCTGCTCGCGGCGGCCTCGATGGGGGCGGTCGCCTTTCAGAAGGGGCTCGGTGCCATCCATGCCGTCTCGCACCCGGTTGGTGCGATCTACGACACCCATCACGGCCTCACCAACGCCGTCTTCATGCCCTACGTGCTGGCCTTCAACCGCCACGCCATCGCGGGCAAGGCCGCCCGCCTCGCCGCCTGGCTCGGCCTCGCCCGGCAGGACCTCGACGGGCTGATCGACTGGGTCCTGGAGCTGCGCGACACCATCGGCGTGCCGCACACCCTGGCGGGACTGGACGTGGACGGCGCCCGCTTCCGGGAGATGGCCGAGATGGCGGTGGTCGATCCCACGGCCGGCGGCAACCCTGTGCCGCTCGATGTCGAGGGGGCGCTCGCCATCTACGAGGCGGCGGCCTCGGGCGAGCTGCCGGCGCCACGCCAGCCCTGACCCGCTCGCCATCGCACGGTCTTGCCGATTGCCGGACGCGGGAATCGGGCGCATGCTCATGGCCTCGCGCTGGACAGGGCGGCGGGGATGGCGATGCGGACCGGGCGACGGTTG
>CAZGUW010000292.1:0-5935 GCA_964528705.1 uncultured Geminicoccaceae bacterium | reverse complement strand
CTAGTCGGTCTTGCTCCCGGTGGGGTTTACCGTGCCGTCGCCGTTGCCGGCGCCGCGGTGCGCTCTTGCCGCACCGTTTCACCGTCACCCGCAGACCGGCCGGCCCGAAGGCCGCCGCTCCCGGCGGGCGGTCTGCTCTCTGTTGCACTTTCCCTGGGGTCGCCCCCGCCGGGCGTTACCCGGCACCGTGTTTCCGTGGAGCCCGGACTTTCCTCCCGCTTCCGGCCGGGTCGCCCCGCCGGTCGCGAGCGGCCACCCGTCCGCCACGCACCCAAGCCTCATGTAGCGCCGGCGCCCGCGGTGGACAAGCGATGCACGGCGGCGATGAGGCCCATGGTCTCCGCGTCCAGCCGCCCATCGATCCGCGCCGGCCGCCAGTGCCGCTGGAAGGCAGCGATCACTTTGGCCGGCGTCGTGTCCGGCAGGTCCGGCCGGAAGCCGATGCCCCTGAGGCCGGCGAGCGCCGCGCCCATCTCCGGCGCCACGGGCGCGCAATCGCCCGGCCAGACCCCCAGCCCCTGCCGCGCCAGCTCCGCCCAAGGAAAGAGTTCGCCCGGATCGATCTTGCGTGCCGGGGCGACGTCGCTGTGCCCGACCACCGCCTCCGCCGGTAGCCCGTGCCGGGCCAGGATCGTCCGGCCGTGCTCGATCAGGGCCCCGATCTGCGCCGCCGGGAACGGCCGATAACCCCAGTCGTGCCCCGGGTTGACCAGCTCGATGCCGATCGAGTGCCCGTTGACGTCAGAGATCGCCCCCCAGCCGGCCACCCCGGCATGCCAGGCGCGGCAATCCTCGGGCACCAGCGCCAGCACGGCGCCGTCGGTGTCGATCACGTAATGCGCGCTGACCTTGGCCACGGGATCGGTCAGCCGGGCGATGGCGGCTGCCGCCGACTGCATGCCCGTGTAGTGCAGGACCAGCAGCGCCACCCTGGCGCCGGCCGGCCGGGCGTCCCGGTTGGGCGAAGACAGCTCCTGCGGCACCGGCGTCAGAAGCGCTCCAGCAGCCGGTCGAAGTAGTCCAGCTCCTGCTGCGGCCGGCCCTGGTCGCGCGATCGGCGATAGAGCTCCTCGAGCACGTCGCGCGCGCGCCCGAGATCGTTCTCGGCCGGAATTTCCGTGCCTTCGCTGTCCCAGCCGCCCTCGTTGCGGCTCGCCCGCCCGAGCGGGTCGCGGCCCTCGCGCTGCCGGCCCATCTGCGCCGGCCCGAAGCCCTGGCCGACGCCCGGCTGGTTCGCCATCTGCTCGCGCAGCTCGTCGAGCATCGCCTGGCCGCCCTGCTGCATGAGGTCGACGGCGTCGCCCTGCGGGCCGACCGCCTGGCCGGGCTGACCCTCCTGCAGCGCGTCGCGGGCGCCGCGCATCTGCAGCTCGGCCTGGCCGAGCGCTCGCGGAATGTCCATGCCGGCCTCGCCCAGCCGGCGCATCAGCTCGCCCAGCGCCCGGCGCAGCGCATCCTGCTCGGCCGCCGCCTGCCCCGTGCCCTGCTGCCCCTGCTGGCCCTGCTGGCCCTGCTGTCCCTGCTGGCCGGGCTCGCCCTGCTGTCCCGGCTGGCCCTGCTGCATCTGATAGCTGCGATCCAGAAGGTTCTGCTGCAGCTCGATCATCCGCTGCAGGTCGGAGAGCGCCTGCTCGCCCGGGTGCGGCTGCATCTGCGGCACCCCGGCCTGCAGGTTCTCCAGCATCTGCTGCAGCTGCTCGAGCATCGCCTGGGCCTGCTCGCGCGCCCCGCTCTGCATCATCTCCTCGGCCCGGTCGATCATCTCCTGCAGCGACTGGCGGTCGACCATCTGCGACGGGTCGATCGGCTGCATCTGCATGTTGGGCGGCATGTTCTGCATCTGCTCGAGGGCCTGACGGGTCAGCTCCTCGAGATAGCGGTCCATCGCCTCCCGGAGCTCGTCCATCAGCGCCTCGAGCTCGGCGTCGCTCGCCCCTTCCTCGAGCGCCCGCTGCAGGGCCTCCTGGATCTCGCGCAAGGACCGCTCGGCGACCGAGAGGCCGCCATCCTCGATCATCAGCGCCAGCTCCCAGAGAAGGTCGACGACCGACCGCCGCTCCTCCGCGCCGCGCGCCCCGCGCAGCCGCGCCTGCGCCACCGAGAGCCCGAGCTGGACCGCCGTGCCGGCCTGCTCGGCGAGCCGGCTCTCGGCCAGCTCACCCAGGGCCGCGGTCACCGCCCGCCGCGTGTTGGGCTCGCGCACCAGCCGCCGCCGCTCGGCGATCACCGCCCGCGCCAACGGGTGCTCGAACACCCGCTCGGGCAGCACCATCACCACGGGCTCGCTGGTCCCGACCTGGCCGAGCCCGTCCTCGGCGACCAGGGTCAGCGTCACCTCGAGCCCGGCGAGCGGATGGGCGGTAAGGTCGAGATAGGTCGTGCTCTCGACCTCGGTGGGTGCCCGCGCCGGCTCCGCCAGCACGGCGCGGTCCCTTTCCTCCGGCCGCTCGACGAGCGCGAACTCCAGGGCCACCCGGCCGATGCCGTAGTCGTCGCTCGCCGCATAGGCGAGCTCGAGCACGCTGCGATGTGTCGCCCGGGGCGGCTCGGCGAAGTCGATCTTCGGCGGGTGGTCGAGCAGCACCGCCACCTGCCAGCCGGCGAGCGGCTCGCCCTCGGCCGGCCGCACCTCGAGCCGGCCGGCCTCGACGAGCTCGAGCCGGACCTCCCCGCTCCGCTCGCCGAGCGCCTCGAGACCGAGCACCTCGCCGTTGAAGACGACCTCGGGCCGCCCGCCATCGCCCGCCGGCAGGTTGTGCAGCTGCAGCACCGCCTCGCTGCCGATCGGCACGTCGAGACCCGGCAGACGCCGCGTCTGCTCGATGGTCAAAGGCGGCCGGCCGGTATAGCGCGGCGGCGTCACCCAAAGGCTCACCTCGATCGGCAGGGCCACCGCCGCGGCCGTGCCCGGCACGAAGGCGCGCACGAGCCGCTGTCCGGCATCGGTCCGCGCATCGACCAGCGCCACCACCAGCAGCAGCAGCACGAGGGCGCGCACCGCCCAGGGATCGCGAACCGGCAGGGCGGAGCGCGGCGGTGCCAGGCGTACCCGCCCGAGCGCCGCCAGCACGCGCTCGCGATGGCGCCGCCAGAGCGCCTGCCCGGCCGCGTCCTGCCAGTCGTCGGCGAGCCGGTCCTCGAGCGCCCGCAGCGGCTGGTGGCGGGCGGCGCTGTCCCGCTCCAGCCGGGCGAGCCCGGCATCGCGCGAGGCGAGGCGGAACCGGTCCTGCACCCGATAGACGCTCCAGACCAGCGCCACCGCGAAGGCCAGGAGGCCCAGGAGGTGCAGCCAGACCGGCACCATGCGCCAGACATCGAAGAGGCTGAGAGCGAGAAAGCCGGCGAGCACGAGGAGCGTCGGGAAGAGTGCCGGGTAGATGCGCTCGAAGGTGACCGCGAGGCGGGCTAGGCCGAGCTTCCGGGTGAAGCTCCGGCTCGACATCGGCAGGGTGCCCTCGGCCATGCCCTCACCCCTCGGCTGTGGCCCGGTGCCCCGGGCCTCGCTATGCGTACCTACGGCTCATCCTCCATCCGGCCCGGCGGCCAGCCAGTCCGGGATCGTCTCGTCGGCGAACTGCCGGGCCGGCTCGAGGCCCGGCTTGACCACGGCCCACCGGTCGCCATCGACCAGCACCTCGGCAGCCCCGACCCTTGAATTATAGTCCGAGGCCATGACCGAACCATAGGCGCCGGCCGAAAGAAATGCGACCCGGTCACCGGCGTCGAGCAGCGGCAGGTAGCGGTCGCGACCGAAAATGTCGCTGCTCTCGCAGATCGGGCCGACCACGTCCATGGGCTCGAGATGCGCCTTCGGCCCCGGCTCGGCCAGCGGCAGGACCTCGTGCCAGGCATCGTAGAGAGCCGGGCGGATCAGCACGTTCATGCCCGCATCGAGGATCAAAAAACGCCGCCCGCCGCTCTCCTTGCGGTAGATCACCGACGCCAGGAGCGCCCCGGCCTCGGCGACCAGTGCCCGGCCCGGCTCGAAGACCAGCTCGACGTCGAGCCCGGCCGTCAGCTCCCGAACCAGGGCTGCGAACTCCGCGGCCGGCACCGGTTCCTCGTTCTTGTAGCGCACGCCGAAGCCGCCGCCGAGATCGAGGCGGCGGAGCGGGATGCCGGCGTCCCGGATCGTCCGCAAGAGTTCGATGCCGCGCCGGTAGGCGGCGGCGAAGGGGTCGAGCCGGGTGATCTGCGAGCCGATATGCAGATGCAGCCCGACCGGCCGGATGCCCTCGAGCCCGGCGGCGAGCGCATAGAGATCGGCCGCCTCGTCGAACGGCACGCCGAACTTGTCGCCCTTGCGGCCGGTCGAGATCTTGCTCAGCGTGCCGGCATCGACATCCGGGTTGATGCGGAACGCCACCGGGGCGCGCAGCTGCAGCTCCCGGGCGACCGCGTCGATGCGCATGAGCTCGGGCACCGATTCGACGTTGAGCTGGAGCACGCCCGTGGTCAGGGCGAAGCGGATCTCGTCGTCGGTCTTGGCGACCCCGGCGAAGACGATGCGCTCGGGCGGCACGCCCGCCGCCAGCGCCCGCTCGATCTCGCCGCCCGAGACCGTGTCGGCGCCGGCCCCGGCCCGGGCGAGGTTGCGGATCACCGCAAGATTGTGATTGGCCTTGACCGCGTAGCAGAAAAGCGCCGGCCGGTCGGCGAAGGCATCCTGGAACTCACGGAGCCGGGCGCGCATGGCCCCGGCCGAATAGACATAGGCCGGCGTGCCGACCGCCCGGGCGATCTCCTCGAGCGGCACGCCCTCGCAGGCCAGCCCGCCATCCTTGTAGGTGAAGGCCTTCACTCGGCGGTCCCGTCGCCTGTCGAATCCGCTTCCGATTCCGGCTCGGGCACGCTGCGGATCGAGTTGTTCATCGGCGGCGGATCCAGCGGCGGGGCATCCGGCAGGCGGAGCGGCCCGCGTCGCCCGCAGGCAGCGAGCCCGCCAAGTGCCACGAGCGCGAGCAGCATCCGCCGCCTCATCGCTCCAGCTCCGCGAGCCGCGCGCGCAGGGCCAGGACCGCCTCGCGCACGCGCTCCGGCGCCGTGCCGCCGAGGCTCGTCCGGCTCGCCACCGAGGCGTCGACGTCGAAGAGGGCGGCCGGCTCGAGCCGCGGGTCGATCGAGCGCAGCGTCCCGGCATCGAGCTCGTGCAGCCCGCAGCCCCGCTCCTCGGCCGCCTTCACCGCCCGGGCGGCGCTGCCGTGCGCGTCGCGGAAGGCGGCCCCCTTGACCCGGACCAGCCAGTCGGCGAGGTCGGTCGCCGTGGTGTAGCCGACGCCGGCGGCATCCCGCATCCGCGCCGGGTCGACCGTCAGCGTGGCGAGCATCGCGGCCGACGCCTCGAGGCAGAGCTCGAGCGTGTCGACCGCGTCGAACACCCCCTCCTTGTCCTCCTGCATGTCCTTCGAATAGGCGAGCGGCAGGCCCTTCAGGGTCACCAGCAGCGCCTGCAGGTGGCCGAGAACCCGGCCGCTCTTGCCGCGCACCAGCTCGGCGGCGTCCGGGTTGCGCTTCTGCGGCATGATCGAGCTGCCGGTGGAGAAGCTGTCGGACATCGAGACGAAGCGGAACTGTGCGCTGGACCAGACGACGATTTCCTCCGCCAGGCGCGACAGGTGCGTGGCGCAGATCGCACAGGCCGCCAGGAACTCCAGCGCGAAATCCCGCGCCGAGACGGCGTCCAGCGAATTGCCCATCGGCCGGTCGAAGCCCAGCGCCTGCGCCGTCGCTGTCCGGTCGATGGGGAAGGACGTGCCGGCCAGCGCCGCGGCGCCCAGCGGCGATTCGTTGACGCGCTTGCGTGCATCGCTCAGCCGTGCCCGGTCACGCCCGAACATGGCGACATAGGCGAGCATATGATGGCCGAAGGTGACCGGCTGGGCCGACTGCAGATGGGTGAAGCCCGGCATCACGGCATCGGCATGCGCCGCCGCCT
>CAZGUW010000291.1:0-5935 GCA_964528705.1 uncultured Geminicoccaceae bacterium | reverse complement strand
CGTTGGACAACGCGAAAGCAAGCGAATGGGTTGGCGGCGATGGACATTACGCGGGCGTTGGGGAAGCTGGCGCCGGGGGACCCGTTGCGGTATGACTTTGCGTTAACGCGGTTGGGCGGCATGGGCCCCGCCGGCACGAAGACGGCCGGCAGGTGGCCAAACGAGAGGGCGGCGATCACGAGCCCGGGCACGATCTTGTCGCAGACACCGAGATAGAGCGCCCCGTCGAACATGTCGTGGCTCAGCGCCACGGCGGTCGCCATGGCGATGACATCGCGCGAGAAGAGCGAGAGCTCCATGCCGGCCTGGCCCTGGGTGACCCCGTCGCACATCGCCGGCACCCCGCCCGCGAACTGCGCCACCGCCCCGGACTCGCGGCAGGCCGCCTTGATCAGGGCCGGGAAGCGCTCCAGCGGCTGATGCGCCGAGAGCATGTCGTTGTAGGACGAGACGATGGCGATGTTGGCCTTCACCTCGCCCATCAGATCCGCCTTGTCGTCGGCACCGCAGGCGGCGAAGCCGTGGGCCAGGTTGCCGCAGGAGAGATGACCGCGCTTCGGGCCGCGGCTGGCGGCGTCCCTGATCTTCTCGAGATAGCGCTGGCGGCGGTCGTGGCTGCGGCGGGTGAGGCGCTCGGTGACCTCGCCGAGCCGCGCGTGGAGTTCGCTGGTCATCCTCTTCTCCTTCAGGCGGCGTCCTCGAGCCAGTTGCGCCCGTCGCGCTCGATCAGGGCGATCGCGGCGGACGGCCCCCAGCTACCGGCGGTGTAGGGCTTGGGCGGGTCGTTGCGGGCCTCCCAGCCACGCAGGATCGGCTCGACCCAGGTCCAGGCCGTCTCGACCTCGTCCTTGTGCATGAAGAGCGTGGCATTGCCGCGCACGACGTCCAGGAGGAGCCGCTCGTAGGCGTCGGGATAGCGTTCGTTGAACGCATCGGCGAAGGCGAGGTTGAGCGGCACGGTGCGCAGGCGCATGCCGCCCGGGCCCGGGTCCTTCGACATGAGATAGAGGCGCACCGCCTCGTCCGGCTGCAGGCGGACGACCAGCCGGTTGGCATCGAGCTGGCCACCGGCCTCGCCGAAGATCGAATAGGGAGGCGCCTTGAACTGGATGACGATCTCCGACTGCCGCGTCATCATCCGCTTGCCGGTGCGGAGATAGAAGGGCACCCCGGCCCAGCGCCAGTTGGCGATCTCCGCCTTGATGACGACGAAGGTCTCGGTCGACGACGCGGGCCGGTCGAGCTCCGTGAGATAGCCGGGCACGGCCTGCCCGTTCACGGCGCCCGCCTGATACTGGCCGCGCACCGTCTTGGCCGTGACGTCGCCATTGTCGATCGGCAGGAGCGAGCGCAGCACCTTGAGCTTCTCGTTGCGCACCGCATCCGCATCGAAGACGTGCGGCGGCTCCATGGCGACGAGGCAGAGGAGCTGGAGGATGTGGTTCTGCACCATGTCGCGCAGCGCACCCGAGGTGTCATAATACGCGGCCCGGCCCTCGACGCCGAGGCTCTCGGCGACGGTGATCTGGACATGGTCGATGTGCGCCGAGTTCCACAAGGGCTCGAAGAGCGCGTTGGCGAAGCGCAGCGCCACGAGGTTCTGGACGGTCTCCTTGCCGAGGTAGTGGTCGATGCGGAAGATCTGCCGCTCCTCGAAGACCGCCCCCACCGCGTCGTTGATCGATCGGGCGGAGGCGAGGTCGCGGCCGATCGGCTTCTCCAGCACGACCCGGCTCTCGGCGGTGATCAGCTCGTTGGCGGCGAGGTTCCTGGCGATCGGGCCGAAGAGGGCCGGTGCCGTCGCCAGGTAGAAGACGCGGATGTCGTTGCTCTTGCTGTTGCGCTGCAGGAGCGTCGCGAGCTTGCGCCAGCCGGTCGTCCCGGCGGCGTCGATGGCGACATGGTCCAGCCGCTTCAGGAAGCGGTCGATGACCTCCGGGCGCAGCTGGTCCTCCGGGGTCGAGCGCCGGATCGCGTCCTCGACCGCCTCCGCATAGGTCCGCTTGCCGATCTCGCCACGCGAGACGCCGATGATCCGGCTCTCCGGCGGCAGCTGGTCGTCGCAGTCACGATGATAGAGGCCCGGCAGCAGCTTGCGCATGGCGAGATCGCCCGTGCCGCCGAACACCACGAGGTCGAACGGGTCGACCGGAATGAGACGTGCGCTCATCTTGGGAACTCCACTTGGCCCGGCTCATCGGCCGGACCGGTTCACGAGCGCCTCGACCTGATCGCGTCTGGGGAGGGCTGGAATCGCCCCCCGCTCGGTTGTCGTGAGGGCCCCAACCGCATTGGCGAAGCGGCAGGCGGAGAAGAGGGCATCGCGGTCGCCGAAGCCGTCCGGGCTGGCATGCAGGCCGGCGAGCAGCCCGGCGACGAAGCCGTCGCCGGCACCGGTGGTGTCCACCGCCTTGACCTCGAAGCTCGGCACCCGGAACTCGCCCTCGGCCGTGAAGACGATGCAGCCGGCGCGGCCGATGCTCAGCACGAGCAGCCGAATGCCGTCGTGCCAGAGGGCGTCGCGCAGGCCCGAGGGATCGCGGTTGCCGATCATGAACTCGAGCTCGTCGTCGCTCAGCTTGATGATGCTGGCCCGCTGCAGCCCCGCCCGGATGCCGTTTCGGGCCGTCTCGGCATCGCGCCAGAGCGGCAGCCGGAGATTGACGTCGAAGCTGACGAGCTTCTTGGCGGCCACCGCCCGGTCGGCGGCGAAGAGGGCGGTCTCGCGCGGCTGCTCGGCGGCGAGGCTGATCGAATCGAAGTGGAAGATCGAGGCCGCCTGGATCGCCGCCTCGTCCACTTCGCCGGGCACGAAGAGCATGTCCGCCGAGGGATGGCGGTAGAACATGAAGTCGCGCTCGCCATCGGCCCTGAGGCTGACGAAGGCGAGCGCCGTCCGCGCCCGCTCGTCGAAGCGGAGCGGCCCCACGTCAACCCCGTCGGCGCGCAGCGTGTCGGCAAGGAAATGGCCAAAGACGTCGTCGCCGACCTTGCCCATGAAAGCGCTCGAAACCCCGAGCCGGCCGAGCCCGACCGCGACATTGGCGGCCGCCCCGCCGGGGGCGCGGCGGAAGGTCTCGACCTCGCCGAGCGGCAGGCCGCTCTCGGTCGGCACGAAGTCGATCAGGAGATCGCCGAAGCAGAGGACATCAGCCATGGTCGCATCCTGCGGGATGGCGGGCGGCGCCGGGCCGTCCCGGGCACTGCCAAGCTAGGCGTACGGGACCAGATAGACAATGCAGCCACAAACCTGCCATCGGGTCACCCCCTCTCCTTGAACAAGACTGCGCGATCGGCGGCGAAGTCGGCGAGCAGCGGCAGGCAGGCGCCGCCCATGGCCCGGGCGACCGGGCCGAGCGTGCCCTCGACCACCTCGAACGGGCTGAGCCCCTGGCGCTCGACCCGCTCCAGCGCCTGACCGAGCCGCTCCACCAACCGCCGGCGTTCGTCCGCCGGCAGGGCACCGTCGACCACCACCGCCTCGAAATCGATCAGCGAGCAGGCCGAGACCAGGGCGATCGCCAGCGCTTCCGCTGTCGTCTCGAGCCATTCGTCGATCACCGCGCGCGGCCCGCTCCAGCGCTCGGTCGACTGCCAGAGCCCCGCCGGGTCGGCACCGGCCGCCGCGAGCCGCTGCTCGAGCAGATAGATCGAGGCCCGCCGGATCAGCTGCTGGGCCCCGCCCTCGCCGTCCGGCACCAGGAGCGAGCCGAGGGCACCCGCATTGCCGGTGCGTCCCGGATAGACGCTGCCGCCGAGCACGACGCCGCCGCCGACGAAGGCGCCGACATAGACATAGAGGAAGTCCTGGAACCGGCCGCCCTCGCCGAGAACCAACTCGGCACCACAGGCGGCGGTAATGTCGTTGCAGGCATAGACCGGCAGGGCGAACCGCCGGCCGAGGGCGCCGGCGAGGTCAGCCTCCCGCCACTGGTCGAGCTCGGCCTGCGGGGCGCCGGTCTCCTCGGCCCAGCTCCAGATCTCGAAGGGGATCGCGACGCCGATGCCGCCGACCCGCCGGCGCGCCGCCGACACGAGGCTCGCGAGCAACTCGTCGATGCTCGCCTCGGCGAACGCCAGGAGTTCTCCCGGCGTGGGATAGCGGTAGGTCAGCCGCCGGCTGGCGAGCACCTCGCCGGTGAAACCGAGCAGCACGGTCTCGGCGCTGCGCCGGCCGACCTTGAAGCCGATGCCGTAGGCGCCTTCGGGATCGAGGCTGAACGGCACCGAGGGTTGGCCGACGCGACCGCGCAGCTTCTGCTCGCGAAGCAGGAGACCATCGGCCTCGAGCCCCTTGACGATGACCGAGACGGTCTGCGCCGAAAGGTTGGTGAGTCGCGCGATCTCCGCCTTGGGCAGGCTCCCGTGGCGACGGATGAGCGAGAGGACCAGCCGCTCGTTGTAGGCGCGCACACCGGTCTGGTTCGTGCCTGGGCTGGCGGCACGGCCAGGGCTGAACGGCTCGATGATCGCGGCGTCGCTCATGCGGCGCTCCTCGGTTACACTGCGTTCGATGCGGCATCCATGCCATCCGCCCAACCACGTGTCAATTTTTAAATCCGCATGATTTAGTAATTGACAGGGCGGCCCGGTGCTGTTTGGATGATGCCAATGCGGAAACACCCGCATCCAACACAGGGAGAAACAGTCATGCTTCGCACGACCCTGCTCGCCGCCACCGCCACCCTGGCGCTCGCCGCTTCGGCTAATGCCGCAGAGATCGTCGGCCTGATCACCAAGACCGACACCAACCCGTTCTTCGTGAAGATGAAGGAAGGTGCGGAAGCCAAGGCCAGCGAGCTCGGCATGGAGCTGCGCGCCTATGCCGGCAAGTACGACGGCGACAACGAGACCCAGGTCGAGGCGATCGAGAGCCTGATCGCCGCCGGGGCGAAGGGCATCCTGATCACGCCGTCGGACTCGGCCGGCATCGTGCCGACCGTGCAGAAGGCGCGGGACGCCGGCATCCTCGTCATCGCCCTCGACACCCAACTCGAGCCATCGGATTCCGCCGACGCTACCTTCGCCACCGACAACTTCCGGGCCGGCGAGCTGGTCGGCCAATGGGCGGCCGCCAAGCTCGGCGACGAAGCGGAGAACGCCAAGATCGCGCTTCTGGACCTGAGCGAGGCCAGCATCAGCGTCGACGTTCAGCGCAACCAGGGCTTCCTCACCGGATTCGGCGTCGACGTTAAGGATCCCAGCGTGATGCGCGACGAGGACGACCCGCGCATCGTGGGCAACGACATCACCCAGGGTGCCGAGGAAGGCGGCCGCACGGCGATGGAGAACCTCCTGCAGCGCGACCAGGGGATCAACCTCGTCTACACAATCAACGAGCCGGCTGCGGCCGGTGCTTACGAGGCCTTGAACGCCTTCGGCTTCGCCGACCAGGCGTTGATCGTCTCGATCGACGGTGGTTGCCCGGGCGTCCAGAACGTCGCCGAAGGCGTTATCGGCGCCACCTCGATGCAGTTTCCTCTGCTCATGGCATCGCTCGGCGTCGAGGCCGTCAAGACCTATGCCGAGACCGGGGAGAAGCCGGAGAACACGGAAGGTCTCGACTTCTACAATACCGGAGTCGAGCTGGTCACCGACGAGTCGGTCGAGGGCGTCCCCTCGATCTCCTCGAAAGAGGCGCTCGAAAAGTGCTGGGGCTGAGCCCGCACGCTTTCGACTGACTGACTTCCAGCCGCTACGGCGCGGGGAGCGGGCGAGGCCCGCTTCCCACCGGCCGTGCATCACCCGGGGAGGGCACGATGACTGAAACCAGCGGCGCGCCGTCTGGCAAGCGTGAGATGCAGGACTTCGAAAAGGTCCTCACCACCAGTGCCAGCGAGGTCGCGCATTTCGACGAGCCGAAACGCAGCCTGCTCCAGCACGTCCAGCACTTCCTGCACTCCAACCCGACCGTGGTGCCGGTCATCGTGCTGGT
>CAZGUW010000290.1:0-5990 GCA_964528705.1 uncultured Geminicoccaceae bacterium | reverse complement strand
GACGGCCGCACCAGCACGATGCGCATGACGAAGCCGTCCGGGAAGGGCTGCTTGAAGGGCCTGAGCCAGGGCCAGGCCGCGAGTGGCGCCGCCGTGAAGAGGAACTGCAGGTCGGGGGCAGCACTCTCCGCCTGCGAGCTCCTGAGGAACGCCACCGTGCCGCCCGGCACGTCGCCCGAGAAGCCGTCGCCGCCGAGCCGGGTGCGGATGAGGTCCGGCACGATGCGGTCCGCCCGCATCATGTGCTGGAACGGCCCCGGGGTCTTGCGCCGGTACATCAGCACGGCCGAGACGTGGTCCTGCAGGTTCCGCCCGACACCGGCGAGCGCCGTGTGCACGGGGATGCCCTGGGCGGCCAGTGCCTCGGGGTCGCCGATGCCGGAAAGCTGGAGGAGCTGCGGGCTGTTGATGGCGCCGGCGGCGAGCAGCACCTCGCGCGCCGCGTACGCGATATGGCCGATCTCCCCCACGCGGTAGGTGACCCCGGTGGCGCGGCCGGCCGCAAGCTCCAGCCGCTGCACCTGCGCGCCGGTGACCACGGTGAGGTTCGCCCGGCCGAGCACGGGACGAAGATAACCCGTGGCGGCACTGCAGCGGAGACCGTCCCGGATGGTCATCTGCAGCCGGGAGAAGCCCAGCTGCTCGGCGCCGTTGTAGTCGTCCGTCCAGCCATGGCCGGCATCCCTGCCGGCCGCGGCGAAGGCCTCGACCAGTTCGTCCTCGTAGCGGCAGGGCCGCACCCCGATCGGGCCATCGCCGCCGCGCCACATATCGGCCCCGCCGGCCCAGCTCTCCTGCTTCTTGAAGTACGGCAGGACCGAGTCGTAGTCCCAGTCGGGCAGGCCCGTCGCCGCCCAGCGATCGTAGTCGACGCGGTTGCCCCGGACATGCGCCATGGCGTTGGTCGAGGAGCAGCCGCCGACCACCCGGCCGCGCGCGCACTCGACTGCCCGCCCGTCGACATTGGCCTCGGGCTCGCAGAAATAGCCCCAGTCGAAGAGCCGCTTCTGCAGGATCTTGCCCCAGCCGAGCGGAATGTGGATCCAGGGATGCCGGTCCCAGCCCCCCGCCTCGAGCAGCAGCACCCGGTGCCGGCCGGAGGCGGTCAGGCGGTTGGCGAGGACGCAGCCGGCGGAGCCGGCCCCGACGATGACATAGTCGAATTCGCTCGTGGCCAACCGACCGCTTCCTTCCCCACTTGCCGCTTTCCGGCCCGACCTGCCGCATCCCGACCATGCAACGCTGCCACAGCGGGCACTGCCTACGCAACCATTTGATGAGTATGGTTGTCAATGGTCGTGCACTTGCCTAATCTGGCAGCATGACGACGGAAACCATCACCGCGGCCGGCCAGACCGCTCCCGACATCGACGTGTCGAGCGTGGGCCTGGACGGGTCGTCGCCCGGCGAGCCGGTCGGGCTCGAGCGCCTGATGGCGGCGATCCTCGAGCGCTACCGCGAGACCGGCGAGCTGCCGCCCGAACGCCAGCTCCGCGACGAGCTCGCCGTCACCCGCCATCGCCTGCGCGCCGCGCTCGGCCGGCTCCGCGCCGAGGGTCGCCTGCCGCCGGCACGAACCGGCAGGCGGCCGGCCAGCACGCCGCAGGTCGAAGGCAGCGAGTTCCTGGCCCGGCTCGCCAACCCGCTCGAGCTCATGGAGCTCCGGCTGATCATCGAGCCGACCCTCGCCCGGCTCACCGCACTCCGCGCCTCGTCGCTCGAGATCGCCCGCGTCGTGAAGCTCTCGACCACACCGCCCGGCAGCCCGGCGGCCGCCGCCGACATCGCCTTCCACCGGGCCGTGGCGCAGGCCTCGCGCAACACCCTGGCCGGCGAGATCTACGGCCTGCTCCGCCGCATCGGCACCGACCAGCGGGTGCGCGTCGCCGGCTCCGAGACTTCCTGCCCCGTGCGCATCCGCGAACGCGACGGCGAGCACCAAAAGGTCGCCTCGGCTATCGCCGCCCGTGACGGTGCCGCCGCCGAGCAGGCGATGCGCGAGCACCTCCTCGCCGTCCAGCGCCGCATCCTCGAGCGTACCGCCGCCGGCGGTGCCGTCGCCTGAATCTCTACCCGCTTTTAACCCGCCGGCGCTGCAGGTGGACGATGGTGCCGATCGTGCCGGCAATGACGAGGAACGAAAAGACCGTGGTCACCGTGCCGAGCGCGTAGAGCACCGGCGTCGTGACGTTGGTGGTCATGGCGTAGATCTCGAGCGGCAGGGTGTTGTAAGTGCCGGCCGCCATCATCGTGCGGGCGAACTCGTCATAGGAAAGCGTGAAGCCGAAGAGCCCGACGCCGACGAGGCTGGGAGCGATGATCGGCAGCACCACCTCCTTGAAGGTCTGCCAGGGGCCCGCACCCAGATCCCGGGCGGCCTCCTCGTAAGCGGGCGAGAAGCGGTTGAAGACCGCGAACATGATGAGCACGCCGAACGGCAGCGTCCAGGTCAGGTGCGCGCCGAAGGCCGAGCTGTACCAGGACGTGCGCAGGCCGAGCTGCTGGAAAAGCACGCCGATGCCGAGGCTGACGATGATCGAGGGCACGACGAGGCTCGCGACCGCCAGATAGAAGAGCGGCGTCGAGCCCGTGAAGCGGCGGCGGAAGGCGAGCCCGGCAAGGAGCGAGATGAGCACCGTTGCCGCCATGACCATGAGCCCCAAGGCCAGCGAGCGGCGGAAGCTGCCGCCGAAATCGCCCACTGCCTGGGTCTCCAGGAGATTGGCGAACCAGCGCAGCGAGAAGCCGTTCATCGGGAAGGTGAGACCGCCGTTCGGCCCCTGGAAGGAGAGGATGACGATCGCCGAGAAGGGCCCGTAGAGGAAGAGCACGAAGAGCGCGAAGAAGCATGCCAGCACGTAGAAGCCGATGGGGCGCCGCTCCCGGCGGAACTCCGGGCGGGGCTTGCGCATCTCAGAGCTCCTTCCGGATATCGACGACGCGGAGGATGCCGGCGACCATCAGAAGCACGATGGCGAGCAGCACCACGGCGTTGGCCGCGGCGGCCGGATACTGCAGCAGCGACATCTGGTTCTTCATCATCAGCGCCACCGAGGCGCTCTGCCCGCCGGACATCACCTGCACGGTCGAGAAATCGGCCATGACCAGCGTCACGACGAAGATCGTGCCGATCGCCATGCCGGGCTTCGCCAGCGGGATGATGACGTTGACGAGCACCTGCCAGGCCGTGGCACCGCAGTCGCGGGCGGCCTCGAGCAGCGAGCGGTCGATCCGCATCAGCGTGTTGAAGATCGGGACCACCATGAAGAGCGTGTAGAGATGCACCATGGCGAGCACTACGGCGAAATCCGAGTAGAGCAGCCAGTCGATCGGCTCGCCGATCAGTCCGGCGCCGATCAGGCCCGAGTTGACGAGGCCGTTGAGCCCGAGCACCGGGATCCAGGAGATCATGCGGATGATGTTGGAGGTCAGGAACGGCACGGTGCAGACGAAGAAGAGCGCCATCTGCACCGTCACGCTCTGCACGTGGAAGGCGAGGAAATAGGCGACCCAGAAACCGATGAAGAGGGTCAGCGCCCAGACCAGCACCGCGTATTTCAGCGTGTTCAGATAGGTCTTCCAGGTGACCCAGGAGCCCAGCGTGTCGGTGTAGTTGAAGGTGACGAAATCCGGGTAGAGGCTCGCGAAGTCGTAGTCCCAGAAGCTGACCACCACGATCATCAAAATGGGCAGCAGCAGGAAGGCACCGAGCACCAGCGTCAGCGGCACCGCCTGCACGTAGGGTACGAGCCGCGGCAGGAGCGGTTCCCTGCGCAGCTTCGCGCGGGGCTCCGGCAGCGACATGGTTCGGTCGATCGCGATGGACATGCGGGACGGTCTCCCGGCCCGGCGCGGGCGCCGGCCGTGCCGACGCCCGCGCCCGCGCGGTTCAGGCGGCGATGAACTCGTTCCAGCGGCGGACCATGTAGCGGTCCTCGTCCATCACGGAGTTCCAGCAGGCGACGGCGCCCATGCGCTCCTCGAAGGAGCCGCCGTCACGCACGGCACCGGCCGTCTCCATCACCCGCCCGTCGGGCGAGAGGATGTCGCCCTGGGCCGGCTTGCCCTCCATCCAGAAGCCCCATTCGTCCTCGCTCATGTAGTCCTTCGCCGTGGCGAGCGAGGCCGAGTAGTAGCCCTGGCGGTTGAGATAGGCGCCGACCCAGCCCGAGAGGTACCAGTTGATGTACTCGTAGGCCGCGTCGAGCTGGGCACCCTCGAGATGCCTCGCGAGCCCGATGCCGCCGCCCCAGGCGCGGTAGCCCTCCTTGAGCGGCTGGTAGACGCAGGGCACGCCTTTGGCGCGTACCGCGGCGACGGCCGGCGACCACATCGACTGGATCACCACCTCGCCCGAGGCCATGAGATTGACGCTCTCGTCGAACGACTTCCAGAAGGCGCGGAACTGGCCGTCCTGCTTCGCCTTGATCAGGAAATCGATGGTCGTGTCGATCTCCTCGGTCGTCATGTTGCCCTTGTCGGCATACTCGACCACGCCCATCGCCTCGCAGATCATGGCGGCGTCCATGATGCCGATCGACGGGATGTTGAGGATCGCGGTCCGGCCGTTGAAGGCCGGGTCCATGATGTCGGCCCAGGAGGTGATCTCGCGGCCGACCAGGTCGGGGCGAATGCCCAGCGTGTCGGCGTTGTAGATGGTCGGCACCATGGTCATCCAGCCGGTCGGCTCCGCGGCGAAGGCCACGGAGTCCGGCCCCTCGACAAAGCCCACCGTGTGCGGTGCCGTGCCCTGGGCGATGGTGCTCTCCGGCGTCAGCTTGCCGGTGATGAAGAGCGGCACGATGTCGTCGTAGTACTTGAGCCTGCTGACATCCATCGGCTGCATGACGCCGGCCGGGAAGACCTTCTTGGCGATCCAGTACTCGATGTCGGCGACGTCGTACGAGTCCGGCTGGGTCACCGCGCGCTGCGCCGCGGCGTCGGAATCCATGGCCGTCATCTCGAGCGTGATGCCGAGGTCCTCCTTGCACTTCTCGGCGATGGCGTTGAGGTTCGACACACCCGTGCCGAACTGGCGGAGCGTGATCGGGTTCTGCGCCCAGATGGTGGGGAAGCCGGTGACGGCGCCCGAGCCGACGGCGAGGCCCGCCGCGGCGGCACCGGTCTTCAGCGCCGTGCGCCGCGTGAGCGCGGGCTTGCCGCCCTTGATCGCATCCCCCTCGATCGCATCCTTGGTCATGACTGGTCCCTCTTTCTGCATTGGTTCGACTTCAGGCCGCCCGGCCCAGCGTGATCGCGTCCTCCGGCTCCCAGGAGAGCGGCACCGCGTCACCGACCTTGACCGGCCGGGCGAAGAACGAGCGGTCGTCGACGATGGCCGTGAACTCCTCGATGCCCCCGCCCTCGGCCGAGAGCTTGAGCGTGGCGCCGCGATACTCGATGTTCGAGACGATGCCGGTGAAGCCGAGGCCGCTGGCCGGCGGCTCGGCGAGCCGCACCCGGTCGGTGCGCACGGCGACGTCGACGGGCTCGCCTTCGGCACCGCCCGTGCCGCTCGCGACGAAGGCGCCGCCCCCCGCCACGGCGAAGGACACGCGCCCGGCCTCGCTCCCGGTGATCCGCCCGGAGAGCACGTTGTGGTCGCCCATGAAGCGGGCGACGAAGGCCGTGGCCGGCTGCTCGAACACCGTGCGCGGGTCTGCCGCCTGCTCGATCCTTCCATCCTTCATCACCACGATCAGGTCGGCGAGCGCCATCGCCTCCTCCTGGCTGTGGGTGACGTGGACGAAGGTGATGCCGAGCGATGTCTGCAGCTTCTTCAGCTCGCCCCGCATCCTGACCTTGAGGAAGGGGTCGAGCGCCGAGAGCGGCTCGTCGAGCAGCAGTGCTTCGGGGTCGGTGATCAGCGCCCGGGCCAGCGCCACGCGCTGCTGCTGCCCGCCGGAGAGCTGCGCCGGGCGCCGGGTGGAATAGCCCTCCATGCCCATGAGCTCGAGCATGCCGAGGGCCTTCGCCCGGCGCTCGTCGCG
>CAZGUW010000289.1:0-6002 GCA_964528705.1 uncultured Geminicoccaceae bacterium | reverse complement strand
AGTCGGACCTTTTCGGACTCGCCGATTCGAGGCGGCGCCTCGGCCAGCGCATCCCAGAGCTTGAGCAGGAATAGGTGGAAATAGGTGTGCAGCACCGACGCAAGCCATGCGGCGGTCCAGAAGAAGGTTGTTGTCGGGATGGCGATGTTGACGATCGGCAGATCGGTGGTGGCCGTGCCCGAGAAGAAATCGAGATCGCGCACGCTAAGCAGCGTCAGTGTGATGAAGGCGAGAAAGCCGATCAGCACCAGCCACGTCGCCCGCGCATTGGCGACGATGGCCTCGATGCGCGCCAGGGCGATCGTCTCCTCGACGAATACCGGCTCGGACGCAGGCTCCCTCGGCTCCGGCTGCATGGCCGCGGCCTTATGGTTTCAGTATGTGGCGAGGATAACGCAACCCCAGCGTGTACGCCAGCGACACGGCCGCTTGCGCCGCGGCTCGCGCCCGACTTAACTAACCGGTACGTGCATTGCCGGCCGTGCCCGACCGTGCGCAGGAGCCCGGATGACCGAGACCGCAACTGCCGAAAAACCCCGCATCCGCGACGCCGAGGCGACGCAGAGGCGCATCCTCGCCGCCGCCAGGAAGGAGTTCGCGAAGTCGGGCCTCGGCGGGGCCAGGGTCGATACCATCGCGCAGCGGGCGAAAGCCAACAAGCGGATGATCTACCACTACTTCAAGAGCAAGGAGCAGCTCTTCACCCGCGTCCTGGAAGACGCCTATGCCGACATCCGCACGGCCGAGCGGAAGCTCCATCTGGACGAGCTCGACCCCGAGACGGCGATCACCACCCTCGTCCGCTTCACCTGGCGCTACTACCAGGCCAATCCCGAGTTCCTGACCCTCGTCAACAGCGAGAACCTGCACCGGGCCCGCCACCTCAAGGGCTCGGCGCGCATGCACGAGCTCAGCCGGCCCTTCGTCGGCATGGTGGCGGACATCCTCGAGCGCGGCGTCGCCGCCGGCGTGTTCCGGGCCGGCATCGACCCGGTCCAGCTCAACATCACCATCGCCGCGATCGGCTACTACTACCTTACCAACCGCTTCACCGGGGCCATCGTCTACGAGCGCGACCTGATGACGAAGGAAGCGCTCGACGCCCGCCTGGCCTTCAACATCGAGACCATCCTCCGCCTGCTCCGCGCCTGAGCGCGAGCCTCAGCCGGCCGGCACCGGCGCATCCTCGCGCAAGAGCCCCCGCGCCTTCAGCGCCGCCCAGAAGTCGCCCGGAATGGTCGCCTCGAACCAGGCGACGTTCTGCTCGAGCTGGGCCACCGTGCGCGTCCCGGCGCAGAAGGTCGGCACCGCCGGGTGGGCCGTCACGAATTGCAAAGCCGCCGCCGGCAGGGCCACGTCGAACTCGGCGCAGACCGCCTCGATCTTTTTGACCTTGGCCATGATGTCGTCGGGGGCGGGGCTGTAATTGTACTTCGCCCCCGGCACGGCGCCCGTCGCGAGGATGCCCGAGTTGAACCCGCCGCCGACGATGACACCCGCTCCGCGCTCGGCGCAGAGTGCGAGGAACGGGTCGAGCGAGTCCTGCTCGAGCAGCGTGTAGCGGCCTGCCAGCAGGAAGGCATCGAGGTCATGGCGCTGGAGCGCATCGTAACAGGGCTGCCACTCGTTGACCCCGAGCCCGACCGCCTTGACCACGCCCTCGTCCCTGAGCCGCAAGAGCGCCTTCGCGGCGCCGTTCATCGCCTTCTCGAACACCTCCGGCAGCTCGTCGCCGAAGTTGAACCGGTCGCAGTCGTGGACGAGTGCTATGTCGATCCGCTCGAGCCCGAGCCGCTGCAGCGAATCCTCGATCGAGCGCATCGCCCCGTCATACGAGTAGTCGAAGCGCAGCTTGAACGCCCCGGCATCGACCCAGGGCGCATAGTCGATGGTCTCGCGCTTGGCCGGCTCGAGCAGCCGGCCGACCTTGGTGGAGAGCACGTAGTCGTCCCGCCGGCGCCAGCGCAGCGCCGCGCCGAGCCGGAGCTCGCTCAGCCCGTGCCCGTAGAGCGGCGAGGTGTCGAAGAGGCGCATCCCGGCATCCCAGGCCGCATCGACCATGGCCTTCGCCATCTCCTCGTCGATGGGCTTGAGGAAATTGCCGATCGGCGCCGCCCCGAAGCTCATCGCCGTCACCTCGAGCCCCGACCGCCCGAACGGTATTTTGGTACTTGCCTGCATCGCGCTGCCTCCCGTTCCGCACTGATCGGTTACTTAGCAGGGCAGGGTGCCGCCGAACAGCGCCGCCTTGACAGCGGTTCACGCAAAAAGTAACCGTCCGGTTACAAAGACTGCCGGGGAACCGCCATGCCGCCCGTGCTGCTGCCGCGCCACGCGGTCGAGGACTACGCGCAGATCCAGGAGGCCGCGCGCCGCTTCGCCGACGAGGCGGTGCGCCCGCGTGCCGTCGAGCTCGACGCGACCGAGGCCTTCCCGGACGATCTCTACCGCGAGATGGCCGGCCTCGGCCTCTTCGGCATCACCGTGCCCGACGGCATGGGCGGCGTCGGCATGGACGCGCTCGCCTACGCCATCGTCATGGAGGAGCTGTCGCGCGGCTATGCCTCCGTGGCAGACCAGTGCGGCCTGGTCGAGCTGATCGGCACGCTCCTCGCCGTTCACGGCACGCCCGAGCAGCAGCAGCGCTATCTGCCGCCCGTCCTAGGCTTCGAAAAGAAGGTCGCCTACTGCATCACCGAAGCCGGCGCCGGCTCCGACGTTTCGGGCATCAAAACGACCGCCACCCGTACCCAAGGCGGCTGGCGCCTTGATGGCGGCAAGCTCTGGATCCACAACGCGCCCATCGCCGATCTCGGCTTCGTCCTCGCCCGCACCGACCCTGCTGCCGGCCATCGCGGCATGTCGATCTTCATCGTCGACCTGAACGGCAAGGGCGTCAGCCGGGGCCCGAAGGAGCACAAGATGGGCCAGCGCGCCTCGCCCGTGGGTGCGCTCACCTTCGACGGCGTCGAGCTGCCGTCCGACGCCCTGCTCGGCCAGGAGGGCAGGGGCTTTCACATCATGATGTCGGCCCTCGACAAGGGCCGGATCGGCATCGCGTCCCTCGCCGTCGGCATCGCCCAGGCCGGCCTCGAGGCGGCCCTGGGCTACGTGCCCGAGCGGCGCCAGTTCGACCAGGCCATCGCCGACTTCCAGGGCGTGCAGTTCCTGCTCGCCGACATGGCGAAGGACATCGCCGCCGCCCGTGCCCTGACCCACCGTGCCGCCATGCTCCTCGACGCCGGCGAGCCCGCCAGCCGCGCCTGCTCCATCGCCAAGTGCTTCGCCAGCGACACCGCCGTCGCCCGCAGCGCCGACGCCGTGCAGATCTTCGGCGGCAGCGGCTATATCCGGGGCTTCGAGGTCGAGCGCCTCTACCGCGATGCCAAGATCACCCAGATCTACGAGGGCACGAACCAGATCCAGCGCAGCATCATCGCCCGCGACCTGCTCAAAAACGGCGCCTGAGCGCCGGACCAGCCGAAAGAGCGTCTCCACCCGCTCGGCACAGTCGCGGAACGGGTGCCCGCTCCCGTCCATCCGGAGGAAGCGGTCACCTCGAACCCGCATGTTCAGGTTTCGCCCCACTGCCTCTATGCTCGGCGCAGGGAGGCCGGGCGGTAGATGTCCGCACCGATGCCAGAGCCTTGAGTGGAGTGCGAGCGACCATGACGACCCTGCGTCTGCCGACCGAGACCGGCACCATCGAGCCCTACGCGCTCCAGGGCGAGGCGCTGCCGCCGCCGCATGGCAAACCGGTCTTCAACCGCGTCGCCATGGCCGCGGCGCATGTCGTGAGTAATCCCATGAGCGCCCTCGAGCCGTCCGCCGGCGGGGCTGTCGACTGGGAGCGCACTATGGCCTATCGCGACCATCTCTTCGGCCATGGCCTTGCCGTCGCCGAGGCCATGGACACGGCGCAGCGCGGCATGGGGCTCGACTGGCCGACGGCCTTGGAGCTCATCCGCCGCTCGGTCGAGAACGCGCGCGCGCACAAGGGGGCCCTCGTCTTCTCCGGCTGCGGCACCGACCAGCTCGACCCGGCCGAGGCCCGCTCGCTCGACGACGTGATCGGCGCTTATCTCACCCAGATGGACGCCATCCAGGCGGTCGGCGGCCGGATCATCCTCATGGCGTCGAGGGCACTCGCCCGGCTCGCCGAAGGCCCCGACGACTACGCCCGCGTCTACACCAAGGTGCTGGCCCACGCCCAGGAGCCGGTCATCCTCCACTGGCTCGGCGACATGTTCGACCCGGCGCTCGCCGGCTACTGGGGCGGCGACGACTTCGACCGCACCATGGAGACCTGCCTCGCCGTCATCAGCGAGAACGTCGCCAAGGTCGACGGCATCAAGGTCTCGCTGCTCGATGCGGAGAAGGAGATCGTCATGCGCCGGCGCCTGCCGGAGGCGGTGCGCATGTATTCGGGCGACGACTTCGCCTACCCGACCCTGATCAAGGGCGACGCCCAGGGCCACAGCGACGCGCTGCTCGGCATCTTCGACGCCATCGCCCCCGCCGCCTGCCACGCCCTCGCTGCGCTGGCGAAAGGCGACGGTGACGCCTACGACCGCATCTTCGCACCCACCGTGCCGCTCTCGCGCCTGATCTTCCGCAGCCCCACCCGCTTCTACAAGACCGGCGTCGTCTTCATGGCCTGGCTCAACGGTCACCAGGACCACTTCACCATGCTCGGCGGCCAGCAGGCGATGCGCCCCTTGCCCTACTTCACCGGCATCTTCCGCCTCGCCGACCAGGCCGGCCTGCTGCGCGACCCGCACCTCGCCGCCCGCCGCATGCGCCAGCTCCTCGACCTGCATGGCGTCGAGGCCTGAGCCGGCATGACGAAGCCTCTCCGCGACCTCGCCGACGGCCGGCTCTGCTGCCTGAACACCGCCACCCTCGGGCATCGCGAGCCCATCGAGACCGTGATCGACGCCGTGGCGCGCGCCGGCTTCGGCGCCATCAGCCCCTGGCGCCGCGACGTCGAGGGCCATGACGCGGCGGCCATCGGCCGGCGCATCAGGGATGCCGGCCTCGTCCTGCCCGGCTATTGCCGCAGCACCTACCTTCCGGCCACCACGCCCGAGGCGTTCAGGGTCCAGGTCGAGGACAACCGTCGCGCCATCACCGATGCCGCCGCTCTCGGCGCCCAGAGCTTCGTCATGGTGGTCGGCGGTGTCGCCGCAGGCTCGAAGGACCTCGAGGGCGCCCGCCGGCAGGTGGAGGAGGGCACGGCAATCCTCCTCGAGCACGGCCGGGCCGTCGGCGTCCGCATCGCCCTCGAGCCCCTGCATCCCATGTATGCCGGCGACCGCTCCTGCCTCAACACCGTGGACCAGGCCCTCGACATCTGCGACCGCCTCGACCCGGACCCCGGCCCCGACCCCTGGCTCGGCGTCGCCATCGACTGCTATCACTGCTGGTGGGACCCGACCCGTACGGCCGCGATCGCCCGCGCCGGTGCCGCCCGGCGCATCCAGGGCTTCCACGTCTGCGACTGGCTGGTGCCGACGAAGGACATGCTCCTCGACCGCGGCATGATGGGCGACGGCGTCATCGACATCCCCGCCATCCGCGCCGAGATCGAGGCCGCCGGCTACGAGGGCCCCGCCGAGGTCGAGGTCTTCTCCGCCAACGACTGGTGGCAGCGCGACCGCGATGAGGTGCTGCGGATCTGCCGCGAGCGCTTCGCGACCGTCACCTGACGCACCCCCAACCGGGAGGAATCCCCTTGCGCATCGATATCGTCTCCGACGTCGTCTGCCCCTGGTGCATCGTCGGCTACCGCCAGCTCGCCCAAGCCCTGGCCGACCGCAGGCTCGAGCCCGACCTCCACTGGCACCCGTTCCAGCTCAACCCGCACATTTCCGAGGAAGGCCAGAACCTGCGCGAGCATCTGGCCGCCAAGTACGGCACCACGCTCGAAGCCTCCATCGAGTCCCGCGCCCGGCTGACCCGCATGGGCGCGGAGCTCGGCTTCACCTTCGCCTATACCGACG
>CAZGUW010000288.1:0-6009 GCA_964528705.1 uncultured Geminicoccaceae bacterium | reverse complement strand
TACGATTTGGGGGGGTTGTCACCATGTTTTCTGGTGGATGCCGGCTGGGGCGGCCCCGCGCGGCACAACTCTCGATCTAGCTGTAAAGCGCGCTGACACGCGGAAAGGTGAAAAATCGACGGGGTGAGTGCCGCGCTGGCGCGGCCGGCGGCGGCCGGCGAGCGTTGCTTCGGCGAAAGGGATGTGTTCGGATGCAACCGCCGCTCCAGTCGTGTCGCCTTGTCGAGGATGATCCATGAACACCCGCCCCAACATCGTCCTCGTCCTGACCGACCAGCAGCGCCGGGACACGCTTTCTGCCTACGGCAACCGGTTCACCGAGACGCCGGCTGCCGATGCCATGGCTGCTGGCGGCATGACGTTCGAGAACGCCTACACGCCCTGGCCGGTCTGCACCCCGGCGCGCGGCACGATGTGGACCGGCGTCTATCCGCATGCGCACGGGCTGATCGAGAACCTCTACGGCGTCGACGACGCCTTCGCCACGCACTGCACCAGTCACGAGACGGTCTGGGCGCAGCTCCAGCGGGCGGGCTATCTCACGGCGCATTTCGGCAAGTGGCACCTGGGTGAGAAGCACCCGCCCTTCTTCGACGTCTGGGAAGAGTCGTTCAATTCCCGGCGGGGCCACTGGTTGGACGGCAAGCTCGACGGCGAGTACCGGCCGGACCGGCAGACCGATGCGGCGACCGCCTTCATCGCCGGGCAGAAGAACGCCGAGAAACCCTTCGCCATGGTGCTCAGCTTCTACCCGCCGCACGATCCGTACTCGGCGCCGGCGCGTTTCTACGAGCCCTATCGGGGGCGGGGCGTGCCGTTCGCCGGCTACTATGCGGCCGTCAGCGCTCTCGACCACAATCTGGGGCGTGTCAGGCAGGCGCTGCGCGATGCGGGACTCGCGGCGAACACGATCCTCATCTTCTATTCCGACCATGGCGACACGTTCTGGTATCGGCCGGAGGGCGAGCACAAGTTCGTCTGCCACGACGACGCCATCCGCATCCCGTTCCTCGCCGAGGGGCCGGGCATCGCCCCTGGCTCGCGCAACGCCGTCGCGATCGGGCTGCAGGACCTGACGCCGACCATGCTGGACATCGCCGGCGCCCCGCTGCCGGAGGGACTGCACGGCCGGAGCCTCGTGCCGCTGCTCCAGGGCGAGGCGGACGTCGTCCGGCCTGTGGATGCCTATGTCGAGAACATCACCCACAAGAGCCGGATCCACCAGCGGGCCATCCGCACCGACCGCTGGAAGCTGATCGCCTCGGCCAACGGGGCGCACGAGCTCTTCGACCTCGCGGCCGACCCCGAGGAGGAGCTCAACATCTATCTCACGCCGCGCGACGATGGCGGGTTCGAACGGTTCAAGCACTATGCGGACCAGGCGCCGGTGATCGCGGGCCTGTGCGAGCGGATGACCGAGGAGGCGGCGCGGATCGGCGACACCGAAGGGCTCGAGATCATCGGCCGGGTGCAGGCCGACATCGCGCCCAGGCTCGAGGCCCTAGGCCGGTAGGTCGTCGAGCCAGCTGTCCTCGTCGCGGATGAGGTATTGCGCGGTGCTCCGGGGCTTCGTCCGGCTGCCCCAGGCTTCGAGCAGGCGCTTCTCCGCGCAGCGGGCATCGACCTCGCGGCGAATGGCGTCCGGGTTCCAGCCGGCCAGCACCCGCGAAGAGAGGGCGGCGCGGACCTCTGCGTAAGCCGGATCGGGGCCGAGATCGTTCAGCTCGTCCGGGTCGGCCACCATGTCGAAGAGTTGCGGGCGGTAGCCCTCCATGTGGACGTATTTCCAGCGCGCCGTGCGCAGCATGCGCTGGCAGACGGCCTCGGGGCCGGTCCAGACGGAGAGGAGGTCGGTGACGTATTCGCTATAGGTCTCGTCGATCCAGGGACTGTGCGGGTCTCTGGCGATGTCGAGCAGGCTCCGGCCGTGGCTGCGCGGCAAGGGCGGGGCGCCTGCCGCCTCGATCAGCGTGGCGCCGATGTCGATCAGGTTCACCACCCGGCCGCAGCGCCCGCCCGCGGGCAGGAGGCCCGGCGCGGCCATGACCAGCGGCACCTTCACCGAGTCGTCGTAGAAGGTGTTCTTCCACCAGAGCCCGTGCTCGCCGACCTGCTCCCCGTGGTCGGAGGCATAGACGACGAGCGTGTCCTCCGCGAGGCCCAGGGCTTCCACCCGGTCGAGGATGCGGCCGATCTTGGCATCGAGGGCGGAGACGAGACCCCAATAGGCCGTCCGGGCGCGGATCACGTCCTCCGGGTCGGGGTCGACTGTCGCGGCATGGGCGCGCCATCGGCTGTGCCAGGGGTGCTCCTCTTCGGCTGGCGGTGGGGGCAGGCGGGGCGGGCCGACGCGGCCTGCGAAGCGGGCATAGTCCGCTGCCCTCGCCACGAACGGGCAGTGCGGCAGGATGAAGCCGACGGTCAGGCAGAAGGGCGGGGCGTCCTCGCCCGCACCCGCCAGCTCGTCGAGCCGGGCCAGCGCCGCCTCGGTCGTGGCGTCGTCGACCACCTCGTAGCCGGACTGGCCGGGCCCCGAGCGGCTGATGCTGATCGCCCGGCCCGCTGCATCGGGCGGGCTCGGCCCCTGGGTGCCGCTCAGGGGCCCGAGCTTCTGCCGCTCGACGCCGAGCCAGTTCGGCCCGCAGTCGCCGATGTCGCGCTCGGCGTAGCCGTGGAGCTGGTCGGGGCCGATGGAATGCATCCGCCCGACCAGGATGGTTCGGTAGCCGGCGGCACCCAGCGCGTGGGCGAAGGTCGGGAGGTCCGAGGCCAGGGTGTCCTGCAGGGTCCAGCAGTGCTGCTCGTGCGGCCAGCGGCCGGTGAGCAGCGACATCCGGCTCGGCGTGCAGATGGGGGAGGCGCAATAGGCGTTGTCGAAGGTGACGCCACGTGCCGCCAGCCGGTCGATGTTCGGCGTGGCGCCGAGCGGGTCGCCGTAGCAGCCGGCGACCCGCTGCGCGTGCTGGTCGGAGAAAAGGAAAAGAAAATTGGGCCGGTTGCCCATGCTCAGCGGCCGTAGATGACGGCCTTCGGCTCGAAGGTGGTGTCGGGCTCCATCGGGTACATGGGCCGGGCACAGATCGTGTGGCCGAGGCTCGCGAGGTCGGCCGAGGTGGCGCCCGGGGCGTCGATGTTGAAGTTCTTCTCGGCCCAGTCGTCGAACATGTGCGGCTCGCAGTGGGGCGACTTCACGACGATGAGGTCGTAGTCGCGGGGATTGCAGCCGGCGGCGTAGAACATCGCCCGGTCGAAGAGGCTGACCGAGACGGAGAGCACGACGATGGTGAAGTTGGCGAAGGTCAGGACGGCCACCGGGCCGGCCTCGAGCGGCGTCTTCATCGTCTCGAGCCTGGCCTCGCCGTCCATGAGTAGCTTGACCCGCGCCTCGACCGGCATCGGCGTGTAGCGGCGCGTGTCGATAGCACCGCCGAGCGTGACCTTCACCGTGGCGCCGATGCCGGCCGCGTGGGCCGCCTTCGCCGCCTCGGGATCGACGATCTGTGCGAGCACGCGTTTCGGGTACTGCGCCTCGCTCAGTGCCCGGATGATGGCGTTGGAATCGCCGGTGGCGCCGGACGAGGTGGCATCGGCCGCGTCCGTGAAGATCAGGGGCCCCTGCATGGTGCGCGCCTGGGCGATGGCGCGGTCGAGCGGGATCAGGACACCCTGCATGCGATGGCGCTGCGGCCAGAACTCCTCGGCGAGGCGGATGGCATCGGCCTCGGCGGTGGCCGCATCGCCGTCGGTCGAGACGAGGACCTGCGTGCAGAGCTCCGGCACGTCGGTGAAAGGGTTGCCGATCATGATGGCGGCGGCGAGGGCGGTGCCGTCGCGCTCGAGGCGCTGGCATTCGCGGATCAGGTCGCCGTAGCAACCGCTCGCGGTGATCAGCTCGTTGCCGCGGACCAGGGTCGGGATGACCACGCGCGCGATCACCGGGCGTATGCCCTCGTCGAGGATGCGGAGCAGCAGCCTGGCGGCGCGGGCACCCGTGTCGCCGAAATCGACATGCGGGTAGGTGTGGTAGACGACGACGCCGTTAACCTGCTTCAGCATCCGCTCGGTCAGGATGCCGTGCAGGTCGAGGGAGAGGACGATCGGCACGTCCGGCCCGACCATGCGCCGGACGGCCTTGAGGATGCTGCCCTCGGGGTCGAGCTCCGCCACCGAGCCCATCGCACCGTGCATGGAGGCGTAGACCGCGTCGACCTCGCCGGCCACGGATTCGACGGCGGCCAGGATCTCCGCCTTCAGCTTCTGCCAGCCCTTGGCCGAGAGGGGGCCGGCGCTGCCCGCCCGGGCGGCGATGGTCGGCACCGTGGTCACGTCGTCGCGCTCGTCGAAGACGGAGAGGGCGCCGCCGAGCTCGGTGTTGAGGCCGCGATGCTCGTAGAAGCTGTTGCCGTGGGTGACACGGAAGTTCACGTATTCCGACGGCAGCGGGTTGAAGGAGGAGATCTCCTGCTTGCAGTCGAGCAGCATGATTCTCGGCATGGGTGCCTTCCGGAGAGGGGGCTTACTGAGTGCTGTAATCCGACATGACGACGGCGACCGTGTCGCCGCGCGCGACCCGTCCGGGGCCGGCCGACATCCAGAGGATGCCGTCGCTGGCGTAGCGGACCTCGAGCGGCGGGTGGTCGACATCCTCGACGAAGTGCAGCCAGCCGGCGGGCTCGCCGGCGCGGACCTCCTCGCCCACCAGATTGACCGGCTCGAAGATGCCGGCGGCGGGGGCGAAGGCGTAGCGGTCGCGGCCCTCGACCATCATGTGGCGAGTGCCGGGGCTGCCGTCCTTCTGCGTCGTCTCCGGTGTTCCCTCGATCACGCCGAGATGTTTGAGGATGTTGAGGCAGCCGCGCTTGCCGATGCGCACCCCGTCGACATTGACACGACCCCAGCCGCCGAGCTCCGTGCCGAGCGAGAGCTTGCCGCGGCGCTCGACGCAGGAGGTGAAGGTGGCGCCCTCGTCGACGCCGCCGAAGACGACGTTGTAGGGGGCGCCGAAGGCGGCGGCCGCATCGAGCGTGCGCTGCATGAGGGCGGGGTCGGCGATGTGGTGCATGTTGGTGGACGGGGCCGAATCGCCCGAATGGCCGGCCGTGTGCAGGTCGACCGAGACGTCGACCATGGGCAGGATGTGGCTGTCCATGAAATGCGCCACCATCTCGCTGAACGTGCCCTTCGGGTCGCCCGGGAAGCAGCGGTTCATGTCGCGGTTGTCGACCGGCGAGAGGCGGGTGTTGTTGAGCACGGCCGGGACGTTGACGGCGGACATCATGATCACCCGGCCCTGCACGTCCGAAGGCTTCAGGCTCTGTGCCAGGGTCGAGACGGCGATCGGCCCCTCGTACTCGTCGCCGTGCACGCCGCCGGTCAGCAGCACTGTCGGGCCGCGCCCGTTCTGCACCACGACGATGGGGATCTCGACGATTCCCCAACCGGAGGTGTTGCGCGAGAGCGGGGCGCGCAGATAACCCGCCTGCCGCCCCTCCCGGTCGAAATCGATCTCGTGCTGGATCCGGGTCGGCGGCAGGTCCGTGGCCATCGCGTCTGGTGCTCCCTTGGTCGCGCTTGAAGTGTATGATTGTATACGATATCAGGCGAGTCAACGGCCCCGCACGTCCAGTTCCCACCGATCGCGAAAGCACGCATGACCCGGACCGCACCAGCTTTGGCACCCGTTCGCATCCGGCGCATCGTCGCGGCCCCGCTGCTCGGTGAAAGCCCCAAGGGCGGCTGGTCGAACGAGATCCGGGCGGAGGATTCGGTCCACACGCTCATCGCGGTCAAGACCGATGCCGGGATCACCGGTTATGGCAGCGTCTTCACCGACGGCCGGCTGGTCCAGGCCGCACTCGGCGTGCTGGAGCCGCTGTTTTTGGGCGAGAACGCGCTGGAGCCGGAGCGGGTCTCGGAGAAGCTGCACCAGAACACCTTCTGGATGGGGCGCGGGGGGACGCTGACCCATGCCATCAGCGGCATCGACATGGCGCTCTGGGACATCCTGGG
>CAZGUW010000287.1:0-6054 GCA_964528705.1 uncultured Geminicoccaceae bacterium | reverse complement strand
CCGGTTGATCCGGACCCCATTATCTCAGAACGACTAAGTGTCGTCTGACAGCCGGCTCGCGGCAACGCTGAACGGTACCGGCCGATCCTGCAGTCATTCGGGGAAATGGTGCCCAGGGACGGATTTGAACCGCCGACACACGGATTTTCAGTCCGTTGCTCTACCAACTGAGCTACCTGGGCGCAGGCGCGGATATAAGGGGTCGGTCGTGGCCTGTCCAGCCATGCGTCAGGGGGAAAAGCCGGCCAGGACCAGGGCCCGGCGATAGCGCTCGCGGGTCGCCTCGACCTGGTGCGGAATGGCCTGGACGATGTCGGCGGCGCGGATGCCGGGCGCGTAGCCCTCGACGATGGCGACGGCCCGGGCGGCGCGCTCCCTGTCGCCGGCGAGGGCGGCGCAGGCGGCGACGAGGCGGTTGACCCAGAGGATGCCCGGCCGGTCGGCCAGGGCGCGGTCGATCCACATGAGGGCGGCGGCGTAGTCGGCAGCGACGAAACGGGCGAGGCCCATACCGACGAAGCTCAGATGGCGGAGCGGGTCGAGGGGGCTCAGGCGGAGCGCGTGCTCGAAATCGGCGATGCCGGATTCGGGATCGCCGGTGTAGCAGTGCAGATAGCCGGAGCGGTTCCAGGCCCAGCAGCAATTGGGGTCGATCTCGAGGCCGCGATACAGGTGGCAGCGGGCCGCGGCGACCTCGCCGGCGGCGGACTCGGCGGTGGCGAGAAGGGTCAGGACCATCGAATCGGTCGGGTCGAGGGCGTAGCCGCGGCGGGCGAGCGTCAGTGCCGCGGCACGGTGCTCGGCCGGGCTGGAGGTCCAGTTGTAGACGACCTGCTGGCCGTGGCACCAGGAGAGCAGCGCGTGGGCGAGGCCGTAGTCGGGGTCGGCCGCGATCGCCAGTTCGAGCTCCGCCATGGCGCGGCGGCTGGCGGCGCGCTCCACGGCCCAGCAGTCCGGGATGGCTCTCAGCACGTGGTCGTAGGCGGCAAGCACGGCCGGCCGCTGGCGCTTCAGCCGGTCCGCCTCGACGGCATAGAGGGCGGGCGAGAGGGCGCCGATGAGGGCTTCGGTGATGCTGTCCTGCAGCTCGAACGTGTCGCCCGCCTCGCTCTCGAAGCGGCCTGACCAGACCTCGATGCCGGTCGCCGCCTCGACCAGATGCGCGGTGACGCGGAGCCGCCCGCCGCCGGCCCTGAGGCTGCCGGTGACGAGGTAGCGCACGCCGAGTCCGGCACCGATGGCCCGAAGGTCGTCGGTCGCGCCCGCGGCGGAAGCGGCCGAGCCGCTGTTGACGACGAGATAGCTCCTGACCCGGCCGAGCCCGGCGGTCACCTCGTCCTGCAGCCCGGCGAGCAGGAAGCGATGGGCGGGATCGTCGGCGAGGTAGCGGAAGGGCAGCACGGCAAGGCTCGGCCGGTCGTTGGGCACCTCGATCGCGATCGGCGGGGCCGTGGGCGCCGGCGGGGTGCGGTCGGCGTCGTCGCCGACCTCGGCGAGGAAGCGGAACCCCCGCCCGTGGACGGTGGCGATCAGGCGCTGGGCGGTGCCGTCGTCGCCGATGGCGCGGCGCGCCGCCTTGATGCGGCTGGCGATCGTGGCGTCGGAGACGATGCGGCCCTGCCAGACGGCCTCGACCAGCTCGTCCCGCGTGACCAGCCGGCCGGGATTGGCCGCGAGGAAGAGAAGCAGCTCCAGGACCTGCGGCTCGACCGGCACGGCCTCCCCCGCCCGGCGCAGCTCGAAGTTGTCCGGATCGATCGTGCAGTCCTCGAAGCGCAGCGCCATGCCACCCTCCCTGCCCCGATTATCGAAGAAATCCGAAGGCTCTCCAAGAAATCTCCATGCCGGCTTCAAGCACCGCCCTGCAAGGACGCCTATCCAGGAGAGGCGCCGGCAATGCCGCCGGCGAAAGATCGAGGGAGACGATCATGCAGGGCAAGACGTTGATCAACGGGCTGAACCAGGACGCCCTCTTCGACACGCTCGATGCGGTGAAGAAGGACCCGGAGATCGCGAAGTTCGTGTTCCGCGCCCAGAACCACTGGCAGACGGGCGGGGTCAACGAGACGGTGATCAAGGACTACTACGGCGTCGGCGAGGAGCATTGCCGCCCCAGCGGCTTCCACCTCGTCAACGATGAGCCGCCGGAGCTGCTCGGCACCGACAAGGCGCCCAACCCGGTCGAGTACGTGCTGCACGCCATGGCCGGCTGCATCACCACCTCGCTCATCGCCCATGCGACGGCACGCGGCATCAGGATCGACGAGGTGGCGACGCGGTTCTCCGGCGACCTCGACGTGCAGGGCTTCCTCGACCTCGATCCGAACGTCCGCAACGGCTACCAGGCCGTGAAGGTCGAACTCTTCGTCAAGGGCGACGCGGATGCGGCGACGCTCGAGGCGCTCGGCCACTTCGCCAGGTCGCGCTCGCCGGTCTTCGACATCGTCACCAACGGCGTGCCGGTCAGCCTCGAGGTGACGGCCGAACCGTCCGCCGCAGCGGCTTGACAGCGATGCGCCAGACGAGGGGCCGCTCCGGCGACGGGGCGGTCCCGTCGACGTTCACTTGCCGGCGGCTGGAGGCTTCGGGTGGAAGAAGCTCTGTGGCTGCATGGCGGCCTGGTCGAACGGGCCGTAGGCGGCAATGACGTGACCTTGCGGCACGCGGAGGCGCCGGGCAGGGCCGGCGCCCTTGAGCACGCCGCCGCGCCGGTCGGGATCGGGCTCGGTGAAATCGCCGCCGGCGCCGAGCTCGCAGTCCTCGACGATCACCGGGCCCAGGACCTGGCTGCCCGAGCCGAGCGAGGCACGGCCGCGGATGACGGCACCGTAGCGGTAGCGGCCGTGGTCGCCGATGGCGATCACCTCGCCCGGGCGGTCGGCATCGAGGACGAGACCGCCCTCGCCGAATCGGTTGCCGGAACCGACCCGGATGGTGCCGCCATGCGCCTGGAGCAGGCTGCCGGGCAGGAAATGGTTGTCGTCGCCGATGACGACCCCGCCGCCGCCGGAGGCGCTGATCTCGACCGCGGCGTGAAAGACGTTGTCGAAGCCGACCCGCACGTCAGTGCCGATCAGCAGCGATTGCGGGTCGAGCACGACGTTGTGGTTCGCGACCCATTCCACGACCTCGGTGACGGTGAGGAAACCCGTGGCCCGGCGGGCGGCGTCGAGTGGCGATGGCACGTCGCCCCGCATCAGGCGGCGTCGTGGAAGATGATGCCGAGGGTCATGCGCTCGCCTTTCCTGATGCGACTGACGCCATGGCGCTGGCGCACGCGGTGGGTACCTCTGCTGCCCTGACGGGGGCGCTGGTCGACGGCGAAGACGATACCGCGGCCGGCGGCCAGCGGCACCACCTCGGCGCGGGACTGCTGGCGCGGGCGCTGCTCGACCAGCACGAGCTCACCACCGCTGAAGGTGGCGGGGTCGGAAAGCAGCACGACGACCTGCAGCGGGAAGCAGGCGGGGCCGTAGACGTCCTGGTGCAGGCAATTGTAGTCGCCCGCCGTGTATTTGAGGACGAGCGGCGTCGGCCTGGTCTGGCCGTGGGCCCGGCAGAGCTCGCGCAACGCCGCGTGGTCAGGCGGGAAGCGCCGGGTGGAGCCGAGGCGCTCCTCCCAACCGTCGGCGATGGCAGCGAGCGGCGGGTAGAGCCCGGCGCGCAGGCGCCGGACCGGCTCGGGCAGCGGGTCGGCGAAATACTTGTACTCGCCCTGGCCGAAGCCGTGGCGCTGCATGCGGACATGGCTGCGCCAGGGCCGGTCCGCCGGGTAGAGGGCCTGGAGCTCGTGCATTTCGGCGTCGGTGAGGAGCGGGCCCAGATCGGCCCAGCCATGCGCGTCGAGGTCGCCGGCGACGCGCTGCCAGTCGATCGCGGCCGTCACTTGCCCGCCCCTTCGCGGTGCAGGAGCTCGCCCTTGCGTTCGGCACCCCAGCGATAGCCGCCGAGCCCGCCGGCAGCCGGCACGACGCGATGACAGGGGGTGAGGACGGCGACCGGGTTGGCGGCGCAGGCACGGGCGACGGCACGGGCGGCGGTCGGCTGGCCGATTGCCTCGGCGACGGCGCCATAGGTCCGGGTCTCGCCGGTCGGGATCTCGCGGAGTGCCGCCCAGACACGCTGCTCGAAGAGCGTGCCCTGGATGTCGAGCGGCAGTTCCTCGACCGCGGCCGGCTGCTCGATCCGGCCGATCACCGCCTCGACCAGTTCGCTGAATGCCTGGTCCGGCGGCAGGTGGCGGGCCTTCGGGAAGAGGGTGCGAAGCTCGGTCCCTAGCGCCTCCGCGTCGTCGCCGAAGCGGACGGCGCAGATGCCGCGCGCCGTCGCCGCGACCAGAACGAGGCCGAGGCTGCTCGGCGTCACGGCGGAGCGGATCGCCTCACCCTCGCCGCCCCGGCGGAACGCCCTGGGCGCCATGCCGAGCCGGTCCCTGGCCCCGTCATAGAAGCGCGAGGCCGAGTCGTAGCCGGCATCGTAGATCGCGCGGGTGACGCCGCCCGTGGCCTCATCCCGCAGGGTCGCCGCGGCGCGCCGCTCGCGGACCTGGCCGGCATAGGCCCTGGGCGTGACACCGGTGACCGCGCGGAAGGTCCGGTGGAAATGGTGCGGGCTGAGCCCGGCCGCCGCGGCGAGGACGGCGAGCGAGGGCGGCGTCTCGGCCGCCTCGATCGTCCGGCAGGCGGCCTCGATGGCGAGCGCCCGTGTCTGCTGCAGCGAGAGCTCGGTCGGCCGGCAGCGCTTGCACGGCCGGAATCCCGCCGCCTCCGCCTCCCGGGCAAGGTCGAAGAAGAGGATGTTCTCCGGCTTGGCCCGGCGGCTCGGGCAGCTCGGCCGGCAGTAGACACCGGTCGTCCGGACGGCGAAGACGAAGGCGCCGTCGGCCTCGGCGTCGCGCTCGGCGATCGCCCGCCACTTCCAGTCCGGGCCGGCGGCAGGTGCATCGACGGTGGCGGTGAGCATGGGGTTCTCCTCGGTCCGTTGCGCGCGTGGCGCGTCTGGTTCGGGAGAATGGCGTCGCCGCACGGGTCGCCCCATCCGATTCTTGCTGCCGAAAACCCTAATCTTCCGGCTTCGCCACCAGCAGCATGGCGGCGCGGGCATCGACGCCGATCGCGTGGCCGGGAGCATAGAGCTCCTCGTCCAGCTCCTCGTCGGCGCGTGCCGTGTCGATCAGCACCTGCCAGTGCAGGTCCTCGCCGACCGCCGGGAGATGCTGGTCGACCGGCTCGTGCGCGGCGTTGAGGACCAGGAGGAAGGTGTCGTCCGTCTCCATCTCGCCGCGCTCGGTGAGGTGGGTCAGCCCGGCCTCGCCGCTGAGCAGGAGGGCCACCATCTTGCGGCCGCCATCGGCCCAGTCGCCCGGCTCCATCTCCTGGCCGTCGGCCCGCAGCCAGGTCACGTCCTTGACCTCGGTGCCGGGGATCAGCTCGCCGTGGAAGAAGCGGGCGCGATGGAAGACGATGTGGTCGAGGCGGAGCCTGATCAGCCGGCGGGTGAAGGCGAGCAGGCTCTCGCCCTCCTCGCTCAGGTCCCAGTCGATCCAGCCGATCTCGTCGTCGTGGCAGTAGGCGTTGTTGTTGCCGCCCTGGGTGCGGCCGAACTCGTCGCCCGCGACCAGCATGGGCACGCCCTGCGAGAGGAAGAGCGTGGTGAGGAAGTTGCGCATCTGGCGCAGGCGCAGGGCCCGGATCGCCGGGTCGTCGGTCGGCCCCTCGATGCCGCAGTTCCAGCTGTTGTTGTTGTCCGAGCCGTCCCGGTTGTCCTCCTGGTTGGCCTCGTTGTGCTTGCCGTCGTAGCTGACGAGATCGCGCAGCGTGAAGCCGTCATGGGCGGTGACGAAGTTGACGCTGGCCCAGGGCTGGCGGCCGCGGTGGTCGAAGATGTCGGCGGAGCCGGAGATGCGGGACGCGAGCGCCGGCAGCTGGCCCTCGTCGCCCTTCCAGAACTTGCGCACGGTGTCGCGGTACTGGTCGTTCCATTCGGCCCAGCCCGGCGGGAAGTTGCCGACCTGGTAGCCGCCCATGCCGGTGTCCCAGGGCTCGGCGATGAGCT
>CAZGUW010000286.1:0-6071 GCA_964528705.1 uncultured Geminicoccaceae bacterium | reverse complement strand
GTCGCAGGTTCGAGTCCTGCAGGGCGCGCCAGTGAATTCGAGAACTCTGGTCCCGTTTGCTCGCATCTCGCGGGGGGTGACGTTACGTCGGTCGATGGGGAGCAGATGCGCCTGAGGCTGACCGACCTGTTCCCTCCCGGCGTCGCGGTCGCGGGAGGAGCGCCTTCCGCGGCTTGCGGATCGCTCTTTCCGGCCGAGGCGCGGCTGGTCGAGCGGGCGGTCCCCAGGCGCCAGCGCGAGTTCGCAGCAGGCCGTCTCTTCGCCCGCGAGGCGCTCGCCGAGATCGGCGTGCCGCCGCAACCGATCCTGGTGGATGACCGCCGACCGCTCTGGCCCGCGGGCACGCTGGGTTCCATCACCCATACCGAGGGGCGTTGTGCCGCTGCGGTAGCGCGGGTGGCCGATTTCGTAGGGATCGGTCTCGACGTCGAGCGCCGCGCTGCGGTGACGCCAGATCTCCATCGCCACGTGCTGACCGCCGGTGAGCGTGACTGGCTGCAGTCGGTGCCCGCGGCAGACCGGGTTCGCCTAGCGACCCTGACCTTCAGCGCCAAGGAAGCCTTCTACAAGAGCCTGGCCGGACTGCACGTGGGTTTTGTCGGCTTCGATGAAGTGCGCATCGCGCACCGGGCCGACGGCGCGTTCGATGTCGCCGCCGAATCGGCGGCGCTCGAGCGAACCCTCGCGGGCGTCACCGTTCGCGGCCGCGCGTTCGCCGAGGACAAGTGGCTCTGGACGGCGGTAACGCTGTCGCGTCCGCACTGAACAGCCCGTCCTGACAGGTCCGCGGCGGGTCATGCACGCGGGCCGTGCGCCGCCGGCCGTCATTCGACGGCAATGATCCAGGCTCGTGCCATTTTCGTATCACAGTCCGTTGGTTGCGTGTTCTCGAGGCGAGACGTGGCTGGACTGGCGCTGATCCAATTATGCCCCTGGCTGTACAGAGTTCGTATCGGGCTACGCGCCGAGTATGGAAGGTCCGCCGACGTGCTCAACTTTCGAGCGTCGCTGGCCATGATTTTTTGGCTCGACGCCTTGTCGCTTCGACGCCTAGCATCAGCCTTTGATCGAGGGAGGAACGACTATGACCATGGTCTCATTGGCATCGTCAAGGTTGGCCAAGACGGCCGGGTTTCTGATCCTTCTTCTCGCCATTCTCACGGGCCACAGTCCCGAGGCACGCGCGCATGCCACGGGCGAGACCTATGTCTGGCTGAACGTCGGCGAACAGGACCTGCACGGGCAGTTCCAGATCCGGCTCGAGGACCTGCGCACCAAGCTCGGCATCGAGATGCCCGAGGAGCCGGACGCCGCGCGGGCGCGGATCGCCGAGACCGCACCCGAGGTCTGGGCCTATCTGCAGGAGAACTTCCAGATCTTCGCCGGCGGCCAGGAGATTCCCTGGGAACCCGATGGCACCGGTCTCGAGGAAGCGCCATATTTCGGCCATTTCGCGCAGTATTTCTACCGGACCCCCGAGATCGAGGTGCCGGACCGGCTGACCATCCGCAACGAAGTCCTGCTCGGTGACGACCGCTTCCATCGCGGCCTGCTGCTGATCGAGACCAACGCCAAGACCGGCGAGACTTACGGTGCCGAGTTCACCGCCCAGGTCTTTAGTCCGACGACCACCGAACAGGAGCTCGACCTGACTGCGGTCGAGCATATCCTGTCGCCGGGTGATTTCGTCTGGCAGGGCATGCTGCACATCTGGATCGGGATCGATCACATCCTGTTCCTCGTGGCACTGCTCCTGCCGGCGGTGCTCGTGCAGCGCGACCCGTTGACCGGCGAGAAATGGTCGCGCCTGCCGCATTTCCGCACCGCCTTGTGGAACGTCATCAAGATCGTCACGGTCTTCACCATCGCGCACTCGATCACTCTGACCCTGGCAGCCCTCGACATCATCAGGCTGCCGTCCGCGGTGGTCGAATCGATGATCGCGCTCTCGATCATCTTCGTCGCGGTCAACAACATCATCCCCAAATTCCACGTGAACACGCTGGCGATCATCTTCTTCTTCGGCCTGTTCCACGGCCTCGGCTTCGCCTCGGTGATGGGCGAGCTGCCCTTCCGGATGGTCGACCTGATCAAGGTCGTGCTCGCGTTCAACATCGGCGTGGAGCTCGGCCAGGTGATCATCGTCGCCGCGGTGATGCCGCTGCTCTGGTGGCTCGCCCGGTATCGGCTCTATCCGCGCATGGTGCTGGTCGGCGGCTCGCTGGCGATCACGGTCGTCGCCACCCACTGGCTGATCGAGCGGGCCGGGGGGATCACCTTGTGAAGACGCTTCTGCTCACCGAAGCCGAGATGCAAGCGCTGCTTCGGGCGGTCGGCGTCGATTGCTTCATGGACGAGCTGACGGAAGCGCTCGAAAGGGCCTTTCGCGAGCTGGACGAGCGGACGGAGATCCCCATCCGCACCGGCTTTCATTACGACCGGCCGTCGACCGGTCTCGTCGAATGGATGCCGATCAGGGCACCGGACGGGCCGGTGGCGATCAAGGTGGTCGGCTATCACCCGGACAACCCGCGAAATGGCGGGCTGCCGACGGTGATCTCGACCCTCGCGAGCTACGACACGGCGACCGGGCACCTCGAGGCCGTCATCGACGGGACGCTGCTCACGGCCATGCGCACCGGCGCTGCCTCGGCGGTAGCCAGCCGGTGGATGGCCCGGCCGGCGAGCGCCTGTCTCGGCCTGATCGGCTGCGGTGCCCAGGCGGTCACCCAGCTCCATGCACTGAGCCGCCTGTTCCCGCTCGAGCAGGTGCTGATCCACGACAGCGATCCCGCGGTCCTGGCCTCCTTCGCCGGACGCGTCAGCGGCCTTCTCGACCGATCCATCTCGCTCCGCCCCGCACCCGCGGAGACGATCATGCGCGAGGCGGACATCGTCTGCACTGCCACCTCGGTGGCGCCGGGCCGTGGTCCGGTGGTCGGCATGGTCGAGACGCGGCCCTGGCTGCACGTCAACGCGGTGGGTTCGGACTTCCCCGGCAAGATCGAGCTGCCGCGCGAGCTGCTCGAGGCGAGCTTCGTCTGCCCGGACACGCCGGCCCAGGCCTTTCGCGAAGGCGAGTGCCAGCAGCTCGACCCGGCGACGGCGGTGTCGAGCATCGTCGACGTCGTGCGCGGCGCCGTTCCGGCCGCCGCGCTGCAGGCGCGCCGGACGGTTTTCGATTCAACGGGCTGGGCCATCGAGGACCAGGTGGCGATGCAGCTGGCGCTCGACCGGGCGGCGGAGCTCGGCATCGGCACCGAGGTCGCCATCGAGTGCCTCAGCGGCGACCCGCGCGATCCTTACGGCTTTGCCACGGCCCGCCGGCCGGCTCCACGGCCGGAGCGCGCCGAGGCCGGCGTCTGACGAGCAGGCCGTCGCGCATGTCCTTCATCCGGATCCTCCCGCAGCTTCTCGACCGCGCCGCCGATGCCGCCCCCGATAGGGAGGCCTTCACCGACGGGCGGCTGCGGCTGAGCTTCGGTGAGCTGCTCGCGCGCGCCAATCGCCTCGCCCATCTCCTGCGCGACGCGGGGCTCGCCCGCGGCGACCGGGTCGGCATCCTCTTGCCACGCTGCATCGAGACGGCCGTCGCGGTGCATGGCATCCTCAGGTCCGGCGGCGCCTTCGTGCCGATCGACCCGAAGACCCCGCCGGCCGGCATCCGTCAACTTTTGCGGGACTGCGGCATCGGCCATCTGCTCACGCAATCGGGCCTCGCCCCCACCCTTCGCGAGGTGATGCGGGAGCCCGTGCCGCTGCGTTGCGTCGTCGGCGCCGAGCTCGACGCGGTCGACTGCCGGCCCTGGTCGGCGCTCGAGGCGTTCGATCACGAGACCGCCCCGGGCCGCCGTATCCTCGCCGACGACCTCGCCTACATCATGTACTCGTCGGGCTCGACCGGCCGCCCCAAGGGCATCATGCACACCCACCGCAGCGGCCTCGCCTATGCCGGGCTGTCGGTCGAGACCTATGGGGTCAGGGCCGAAGACCGGATCGGCAACCATTCGCCCCTGCACTTCGACATGTCGACCTTCGGCTATTTCTCCAGCGTCGCCGCCGGCGCCACCACGGTCATCATCCCGGAAGCGCACACCAAGCTCGCCGCCAGCCTCGCCGAGCTCATCGAGGCCGAGCGGCTGACCATCTGGTACTCGGTGCCGCTGGCGCTCATCCAGCTCCTGGAGCGCGGCGTCCTTCGGGATCGCGACCTCGGCTCGCTGCGCTGGGTGATGTTCGGTGGCGAGCCCTTCCCGCCCGACCACTTGCGGGCGCTGATGCAGCGGCTGCCGGATGCCCGCTTCTCCAACGTCTACGGGCCGGCCGAGGTCAACCAGTGCACCTACTATCACGTGCCGCCGCTCGACGATCCACGCTCCGAAGCGGCAAGCGGCCGGCCGGTGCCGATCGGCCGGCTGTGGGACGAGGCCGAAGGCCTGATCCTGGGCGAGGCCGGCGAGCCCGTCGGCGACGGCGAGGCGGGCGAGCTTCTGGTGCGCACGGCCACCATGATGCAGGGCTACTGGGGACGACCCGACCTCGACGCACGCTGCTTCCTGCGGCGCCCGGCGGCGGGCGGTGCCGCGCATGTCTTCTACCGGACGGGTGATCTGGTCCGTCGCCGTGCCGACGGGCGGCTCGAATTCCTCGGGCGCAAGGACCGGCAGGTGAAGGTCAGGGGGTATCGGGTCGAGCTCGACGAGATCGAGCACCGGCTCGGCACCCACCCGGCCATCGCGGCGGCAGCCGTGTTCCCGGTGATCCAGAGCGACACCACCAGGCGTATCGAGGCAGCGGTCACGCTCCGCCCGGAGGGTGGTGCGGAGGAGGCGGCGTTGCGGGAATTCGTTGCCGGGCTCTTTCCGGCCTACGCGGTACCCGAGCGGATCCGGATCATGGCCTCGCTGCCGCGCACGGGCACGGACAAGATCGACCGGCGAAAGCTGCAGATGATGGCCGAGAACGCGGAGGCGGCAGAGTGAGCATCGAGGACGACCTCCTGGACTTCATCTCGCAGGACCTCCTGCACGGGCGGCCCGAAGGACCGCTGCAGCCCGAGGACGATCTGCTGAGCTCGGGCCTCGTCGATTCGCTGGGTGTCATGCGCATCGTCGCCTTCGTCGAGCAGCGCTATCGCATCGCCGTCCCGCCCGAGGACGTGCGGATCGAGAACTTCCTGACCGTCCGGCAGATCGCCGAGTACCTCGCCGCACGCCGGACGGGCGATGCGGCCTGAATCAGCCCTTTCCGTGGCGTCGCGCCTGACGAGGAGCCAGGAGCTGCTCTGGGCCGGACAGGCGCTGCGCCCCGACGTGCCGCTCTACAACATGGCCTTCGCCTTCCGCATCGACGGGCCGGTCGATCCAACGGCCTTTCAGGGGGCGTTCGCCCGGCTGGTCGCCGAGTGCGACGCGCTGCGCATGGTGATCGAGCCCGGCGACGGCACGGCCAGTCGCCGCACCCTCGACGCGGCCACGGTCGATCTGCCGGTCGTCGACCTGGCCGATGACCCGGCTGGCGAGGCGGCCGCCGCAGCCTGGCTAAAAGCGCGCGCCCGCCGGGTCTTTCGGCTCGATCGGCCAATGGTGGATGCGGCGCTGCTGCGTCTCGCGCCCGATCGCTGGATCTGGTTCCTGAACCAGCACCACCTGATCTGCGATGCGTGGTCGGTCGCCGTGCTGTTCGAACGGCAGGAGGCTCTCTACCGAAGCCTGGTTTCTGGTAGTGCCGTGCCGACCGGCGCTCCCGTCTCGTTCGAGGCATTTGCCGCCCGCGAAGGCCGCGGCAGCGGTCCGGCACGCGCCCACTGGCGCAAGATGGGCGGCAACCTGCCGGGCACGCCACGGCCCTATGGGGCGCCGGATCGCCTGGCCACCACGGCCAGCCGGCGGCTGTCCCTGCCGCTCGGCGCGGCTCGCCGCGAACGGCTCGTGGAGCTGGCGAGGCGCCCCGGCTTTCGCGCCCTCTCGCTCGAACTCGGCCTCTTCCAGATCGTTGCCACCGTTCTCTTCGCCTGGCTCGCGCGGGTGAGCGGGCAGGAGGCGCTGGCGATTGCCGCACCGTCGCACAAC
>CAZGUW010000285.1:0-6131 GCA_964528705.1 uncultured Geminicoccaceae bacterium | reverse complement strand
AAAAGGGGGCGTCCCCTCTCGCCCGAGCCCCGGCCACCGGGGGCGCGGGTGGGTAATCGCCATCAGTCCACCTCGAGGACGATCTTGCCGGTGTGCCCCTTCTCGCCGAAGGCGCGCTGCGCCGCACCGATCTCGCGGAGCGGAAAGGTCTCGGCCACCAGCGGCCTGATCTTCCCGCTCTCGATCAGGCTCACCAGCCGGCCGAAGACATCCGCCTCCAGCTTGGTGCAGCCGAAGAAGCTCAAGTCCTTGAGGTAGAGTGTGCGAACGTCCAGCTCGACGATGGGGCCGGCGATGGCACCGGCCACGGCATAGCGCCCGCCGGGCCGCAGGACCTCGAGCAGCGACGGCCATTTCGGGCCGGCCACGAGGTCGACCACCACGTCGACGCTGCTCGCACCGAGCGCCGCCACGTAGTCGTCGCTGCGGTCGAGCGTCCGCGTGGCGCCGAGCTCCGTCAGCGTTGCCGCCTTCGCCGGGCTCGTGACTGCGATGACCGAAGCCCCGCGCGCCCGTGCCAGCTGGACGGTGGCCGAGCCGACCCCGCCCGAGGCGCCCGTCACCAGCACCGTCTCGCCCGTGCGCAAGGCCGCACGGGTCAGCATGTTCTCGGCCGTCGAGTAGGAGCAGGGAAAGGAGGCGAGCTCGACATCCGAGAGGTCGCTTCGGATCGCATGGGCATGGCGGGCGGCCACGCGGACGTACTGCGCGAAGCCGCCATCGCACTCGGAGCCGAGATACCAGAAGGGATCCCGCAACTCGCCGTCCGCCTCGCGCAGGCAGGGCTCGATCAGCACCCGCTCGCCGATGCGCCCCGCATCCACCGCCGCGCCGATGGCGACGATCCGGCCGCAGACATCAGCACCCTGTATTCTCGGCAAACCGAGCGGCTTGCCGGACCATCCCGCATCCGCGGCATCCGAGTCGCCCTTGGAGTACCAGCCCGTCCGCGTGTTGATGTCGGTGTTGTTCACACCCGCGGCCCCGACCCGGATCACCACGTCGCTCCGCCCCGGTATCGGAACAGCGAGGTCGTCGCGCCACGCCAGCATCTCCGGGCCGCCATGGCCGGTCAGCACGACGCCGTGCATGTTCCCGGGCAGGGTCATGAAAGGCTCCTCGACAGATAGGGGAATGTGCGGCCGCCGGTCGGCGCCCGTTCAGGCAGCGGGATAGAGACCGCGCTCGCGAGCCATCAGCATAAGCAGCGGCAGCACCGTGTCGAGCGTCGGTGTCGCCACACCGGCCGCACGGGCGAAGTCCTGGACGATGGCGAGCATCGAATCCACTTCGAGCGGCCGGCCGCGCTCGAGGTCCTGCAGCATCGAGGGCTTGTGCGCCGAGCCCTGGCCCGGGGTCACGAGCTTCGCCGCATCGACGCCGAGCTCCGTGAACCCGTGCGCCGCCGCCACGGCGATGCCATCCTCTACCATGCCGCGCGCGACCCCCGCCATGCCGGGCGCATTCGCGAGCGCCGCCTCGTTGGCGCCGGTCAGCGCCGCGAGCGGTGCGGTGCAGAGATTGAGGAGCAGCTTCCGCCACATGGCGGCCCGGATGTCGGCCGGCAGCTCGAGCCGGAACCCCGCATCGCCGAGCAGCTCCGCCGCCATGCCGACGCGGCCGGCCGAGGCCGCTGGCCCGCCCAGGTGGAAGTGGCTCCCCCGCATCGTGCAGCGCACCCGCCCGGGAGCCACGACCGTGTTCGGCGAATAGACGACGAGCCCCATCGCCCGCCCCCGGCCGATGGCGGCGGCGAGCCGGCCGCCCGGATCGAGCCGCGCCATGTCGACCGGCACGCCCGGATCGAAGTCCTCGCCATACCACCAGAAGACGCCGTTCTGGACGAAGACCACCGCCGTGTCGTCGTGCAGCAAGGGCGCGATGCCGGCGGCGACCGCCGCATTGGCCGTCGTCTTCAGCGTCACCAGCACGAGATCGACCGGCCCGATCGCGGCCGGATCGTCGCTCGCCTCCAGCTCGACGGTGAACGTCTCGTCCGGCAGCTCGAGCGTCAGCCCATGCCCCTGGATGGCCGCGAGCTGCTCGCCGCGCGCCACCACCGCCACCTGGCGCCCGGCCCGCGCCAGCTGCGCCGCGAGGAACCCGCCAACCGCACCGGCGCCAAAGACCGCGATCCGCCCCGGCTTCTTCGTTATCGACACATCACCCCACCGACGTTGACGATTCCTCCGCGCCCCTGCTCGTTCTCCGCCAGCTCCAGGGCGGCGTGGGGTTCGGCGATCTCCACAACCCTATCGATTTCGACTTCGCCCAGCGCTCCAGCCGGTTCAACCTGACCTGCCGGTCACTGGGCAGATGCCCGTAATAGAGACGCATCACCCAGGCATGGCCGAGCGTGACCATTCTCTCGTTCACGTTGAGCCATTCGTTCTTCTGGTCATGCCACACATGGATGGTGGCCAGCAATCGTCCGTGGCAGTCCAGCCCATGCTCCTCGAGGAGCACGTCCCGGCCGCCGATCAGCTTCACGAGCCCTAGTCTGGCGGCATCGCCCCAGGTCTGGCCGTCCTCGGGACAATCGATCGAGTCGAGGCGGACCCTGACAGCGCATCCGCCTCTGCGAACAATACAAGTATCACCGTCGACCACGCGTTGAACCCTTGCTGCCACCCGGATTGGCAGGCGGGCTACTGAAGCACTTTCGTGCCACCCCTCACTCGCGCGCGCAGGCTCTTCAGCGACACTGTTGCAGCTGGAAAAACTGCATATCTTGCGTAGCAGACGGATGTATTTCGAGAACAGATTATTAAGCATGGTGCCGGGTCGCCAGAATGCTTCGACGAAGGCCTAATGGAAATCACAGCCACATGCGCTCGGACAAGGTGGCTTGCCTGGCGTTACATACACTCATCCATGACGAATGGGTGCAAAGGAAGAGGTGCAGGGGTATCGGGTTACGAGACTGAACCCGGGATGCGATCCGAATTCAACGAATCGACGTGCCGTGCAGTGGACGACCGCGCCAATCGCGACAGTTGCGAGAAACCCGGCATGCGCCGTGCCTGGACAATACGCACTCAGGCCGCAGGATAGAGCCCCTTCTCGCGCGCGAGCCGAACGAGCAGCGCCAGCACCGTGTCGAGCACGGGCGTCGCCACCCCGGCCGAGCGGGCGAAGTCCTGGACGATGGCCACGAGGGAATCGACCTCCATCGGCCGGCCGCGTTCCAGGTCCTGCAGGATCGACGGCTTGAACGGCCCACGGGAGTCCGGCGCCACCAGCGCCTCGGGATCGATCCCGAGATCACCGAAGCCGTGCGCCGCGGCGACCGCTGCGGCGTCCACCACCATCTGCCGGCAGACGTTCGTGATGCCGGGTTCCTGGATCAGCCCGGCAGCGTCGGAGCCGGTGAGCGCGGACATGGGCCCGGCCGAAAGGTTGAGCAGCAGCTTCGCCCACATGGCGGCACGGAGATCGGGCGTGGTCCGAAGATCGAGCCCGGCACCACCAAGTGCCGCCGCCACCTCGGCGAGCTGTGCATTGCCGGCCGTGGCGGCACCGAGCTCGAAGTGGGACTTGCGCGAGGAGCAGACCACGCGACCGGGCTCGGTCACCTCGTTCGGCGAATAGATGACGAGGCCCATGGCGCGCTCGGGCGGCACCGCGGCGGCGAGCCGACCTTCCGGATCGAGGCGGCCGGTATCGAAGGGCACGCCCGGATCGAAGCCGGCACCATAGAACCAGAAGATGCCGTTCTGGCCGAAGACGACGGCTGTGCGGTCGTGGAGCAGCGGGCCGATGCCGCGCGCCACCGCAGGATTGGCCGTGGTCTTGAGGGTGACGATCACCACGTCCACGGGCCCGATCGCGGCCGGATCGTCGCTCGCCTCGAGCGGCACGGTGAAGGTCTCGTCCGGCAGCTCGAGCGTGAGACCCTTGGCACGGATGGAATCGAGATGGGCCCCGCGCGCGACGACCGCCACGTCTCGGCCCGCGCGCGCCAGATGTGCCGCCAGAAACCCGCCGATCGCGCCGGCGCCATAGATCCCGATCCGCAACGTCCCGCTACCTCCTGCCCGCCCCGACACTCAGTCGCCGGCAAATTCCATCCAGACGGGCAGGTGATCCGAGCCTTCGGCCGCCTCGTCGATCCAGACCGACCCTACACGAGTGCGCAGATCGGCCGAAGGGAAGAGATAGTCCAGCCGCTGCCCGCTGCAGGTGACACCGGCGTCCTCCGCGTGGCCGGCGACCGTCCAGGCATCGACCAGGCCGTCCGTGTTCAGGAGCCGGCCGTAGCGCGCCGTCGTCGGCCCGACCATGGCGGTATACTCCGCACTGCCGGGCGCGAAGTTGAAGTCGCCCATGAAGACCGCCTCGCGCGGCATGGGTGGCATCTCACCCTCGGTCCAGCCGGCGGCCGGGTTCGGATGCCCGCCGCACCAGGCGCCGCCCTCCCGGGGTGCGCGGCGGTGGATCTCGAGGAGTGCTTCGATCTGCGGCAGGCGGGTCGCCGCATCGAGGTGGCTCAGATGCACGGAATAGACGCGGAGCGGCCCCCCCGGCAGGTCGAGCACCGCCTCCAGCGTGCCCTGCTGGATGCTGTGCTGGGTGAGCGTGCCGTATTTCGGCAGGAGGTGGTTGCGCGAGGAAAGGATGCGGTGACGGGAGAGGATCATCGTGCCGAACTGCCGGCGGCGATGCACCACCCGCCCGTCCGCCTCGACGATGTCGGCATCCATGTCGAGATTGGCGCCGAAGACCCAGTGATGCCGGGGCAGGTGTCGGGCGATCTCGGCCGGCTCGTCGACCACACCCGAGCGCTGCCAGAAACGTTCGACCTCCTGGAGTGCGATCACGTCGGCGGTCTCGACCTCGCGCGCGATGCGGCCGAGGTCGTAGCGCCCGTCACGGCCGAGGCCGTACTGGATGTTGTAGGTGACGAAACGCATCAGCGGCGCTCCACCGTGACGGCCAGGATCTCGTGATCGGAGATCGCCACGCCGGCGGCATCGACCGCCGCCAGGGTCGCCGGCTCGCGCGCGTCGAGCCCGCGGACCAAGAGCCAGTCGATCCGGCCGAAGGGCGGGGCCGGCGTGCCGTCGGGCCGGGTCCGCTGGGTCGCCACGCCCATCTCGTTCGCCGCCTCCCAGCCGAAGCCGCGCTCAGCCATGACCTCGAACAAGGGCTCGAACGGGACCGGGTTGCACATGCGCGCCGCCGTCAGTCCGCCCTTCTTGCCATGGCCCACCGTCGCCGTGTTGAAGTCGCCGCCGATGACGATCGGGTCCGCGCCCGCAAAGGCCTCGACCGCGTCGAGCAGATGCCTTGTCTGATGGGCGCGGTGCTGCGGGTCGCTGTGACTCTCGAGGTGGACCGAGCAGAAGGTGATGCCGGCGATGCGCGCCAGCGCCGCGTTCCGCCCGCCGATCCGCCGCTCGCCATTACGGCTGCCGTCGAACCAGAACCCGTCGCGCTCGAGCCGGACCATGCCGGCCGCCTCGATGGGCCAGCGGCTCAGGATGGCGTTGCCGTGCAGCCCCTCCCGATTGGCGATGCCGGCGTGCCAGGCCCGCTCACGGCTGTCGCCGAGCTCCAGCTCGACGAACTCGACGGCAAAGCAGTGCGCCATGCCGAGGGCGGCGGCGAGCTCGCCCACCGTGTCGCGATTGCCCGAACGGGCCATGCCGCGATCGAGCTCGGTGAGCAGGATCACGTCGGCCGCCAGCGGCCGCAGACGTTCCGCACTGGCCGCCAGATATTTCAGCCGCTCGGCGTTCCAGCTCAGGGTCCGCAGCGGCCCGGATGGCGCCTCGCCCGCGCCTTCGCCGGCACGCTCGACCACCAGCAGCGCCTCGCATTCGGCAAAGAGCCGGTCATGCGCATCGCCGGGCGCCTTGAGCGCCGCCTCGCGCCAGTCCGCCCCGGGTCCCACGAGCCGCGGAGTCGTCCGCGTCACGAGCGCCGTTGCCACAGTGCCTCCAGCGCCAAAGGCGCATTGGTGGTGATCTGGTCGCAGCGGACCTCGGCGAGATGGCGCAGCAGCTCGTCGAGCCCGGCAATGCCCGGATCGATGGTCCAGGCATCGACCTCGTACCCCTGGCCATGGGCGATGCCGACGAGATCGACGCCGAAGGAGCGCACCGGTTTCGAGCCCGTCAGGGTGAACC
>CAZGUW010000284.1:0-6149 GCA_964528705.1 uncultured Geminicoccaceae bacterium | reverse complement strand
CCGCCGCCGGACGCCACGATACCCGACGTCTACATCCCGCCGGTCGATCGGGACATGGCGAGGCTCGAGGCCATTCCGGGCTCGATCCCGCTGCTCTCGGACCTGCCGCCCGGCTGCCGGTTCGAGCCGCGCTGCGCCTATGCGCGGCTGGTCTGCGCGAGCGCCGTGCCGGCCCTGGTCGAAACGGGCCCGGCGCACCGTGCCGCCTGCATCCGCAACACCGGCTACCGCTTCACCGGGGCGGGGCGATGAGTGCCGCCGGACCGCTCGTCGAAGTCCGGGACCTCGCCAAGGAGTTCCTTGCGGGTGCTGCCGGCTTCATGAAGCCGAAGATCCCGATCCGGGCGGTCGATGGCGTGAGCTTCTCCATCGACCGGCAGGAGACGCTCGGCCTCGTCGGCGAGTCGGGCTGTGGCAAGACGACGACGGGTCGGCTGACCCTTCGCCTGATCGAGCCGAGCTCGGGCTCGATCCGTTTCGCCGGCCGTGACATCCTGGCCCTCGAGCCGCCGGCGCTGCGGGCCCTGCGGCGCGACATGCAGATCGTCTTCCAGGACCCGTTCGGGGCGCTCAACCCGCGCATGACTGCGGGCGAGCTCATCGTCGAGCCGCTCGTCGTGCACGGCGTCGGCGACGCCACCGCCCGGGAACGGAAGCTTCGCCGGCTGCTCGACATGGTGGGCCTCGCGGCGCACCACGCCGGGCGCTTTCCGCACGAGTTCTCGGGCGGGCAGCGGCAGCGGGTCTGCATCGCCCGCACGCTCGCCCTCGATCCGGCCTTCGTCGTCTGCGACGAGGCCGTCTCGGCGCTCGATGTTTCGGTGCAGGCGCAGATCCTGAACCTGCTGCACGACCTCAAGGCCGAACTCGGCCTCACCTATCTCTTCATCAGTCATGACCTCGGCGTGGTCCGCCACATCTCCGACCGGGTGGCGGTCATGTATCTCGGGCAGATCGTCGAGCTCGGCACGCGCGACGCGATCTTCGCCGCCCCGGCGCACCCCTACACTCGGGCGCTGCTGCAGTCGGTCCCGTCGAGGGCCAAGGGCCGGAAATCCTTCTTCACCATCGAGGGCGACGTGCCGAGCCCCGCCAAGCCGCCGCCCGGCTGCCGCTTCCACACCCGCTGCCCGCTGGTCTTCGACCGCTGCCGGGTGGAGGCGCCGGCGCTGCGGCCAGCTGCGGCGCCGGGCCATATCGCCGCCTGCCATCTGATCGAGCCGGTCGCCTGACGGGGGCGGAGGTCAGCCGGCCAGCGCCGTAGGCGGCCTTGAGGTGGCGAGCCGGTGCGGCGTCGCCTGCTCAAGCACCACCCGGCCGCCCTTCATGGCGATGATGCGCTCGCAGGAGCGGATGGTCTCGGGACGATGGGCGATGATGATGCGCGTAATGTCAGCGGCGCCGATGGCTTCGTTGACCCGTGCCTCGCGGTCGATATCGAGATGGCTCGTCGCCTCGTCGAGGAGGAGCAGGGCCGGCCGGCGATAGAGGGCGCGGGCGATCAGCACGCGCTGCTTCTGTCCGCCCGAGAGCACGGTGCCCATGTCGCCGATCAGCGTGGCGTAGCCCATCGGCATCGCCCGGATGTCGTCATGCACGGCGGCGGCCCGGGCGCAGGCCTCGATGTGGGCGAAGTCCGGCCGGCTCGAGAAGAAGGAGATGTTGTCGGCGATCGAGCCGGCGAAGAGCTGGTCGTCCTGCATGACGACGCCGAGCATGGCGCGGTAGCGATCGATGCCGAGCCGGGCCAGTGGCTCGCCGTCGATGAGGATCTGGCCGGTGGTCGGCTGCAGGAGGCCGGCGAGGATCTTCAGGAGCGTGGTCTTGCCGCAGCCCGAGGCGCCGACGATGGCGACCGATTCGCCGCGGCGGATGGTGAAGTCGGTGCCGTCCAGCACGAGGGGGTCGTTGGCGCTGTAGCGGAAGGCGAGATCCTTCACCCGGATCTCGAGCGGCGCGCGCAGCAGGCCGTCGACCGGCGGCGAGCCGCCGATCTCCGGCTCGCTCAGTGCTATGTCGCCGAGGCGCTCGGCATGCAGGCGGAGCATGGTGAGGTCGACCACGGTGTCGATCAGGTCGCCGATCCGGCGCAAGAACTGCGACTTGTAGGCGAGGAAGGCCACCAGCATGCCGACCGACAGCACGCCGTTCATGACGTCGAGCGCGCCGCGCCAGACGACCAGGAGCGTGATGCCGCCGAGCAGGAAGGTCTTCGACGTGCGGAACAGCAGGCTCAGCTTCTGCGTCGTGAGCTGCCGGTTGACCGTCTCGACCAACAGGTTGAGCCAGTGCGCACGGCGCTCCTCCTGCGCGTTGAACAGCTTGATCGTCTTGATGCCGCGCAGGGTCTCGAGGAAATGGCTGTCGCGGCGCGCACCCCAGACGATCGCCTCGACCGAGGCCTGGCGGAGCGGGCGAAAGAGGCCCCAACGGAGTGCGGCGTAGAGCACGGCACCGGCGAGCACGATGAGCGTCAGCAGCGGCGCGATGACGAGCATGATGGCGAGCGTGACGACGGCCATCAGCCCGTCCAGCACGGCCACCAGCAGGTCGGTGGTGATCGCCGTCAGGATGGTGTCCTGGGAGCCGAACCTCGACATCACGTCGCCCATGTGCCGGGTCTCGAAATAGCTCGCCGGCAGGCGGATGAGGTGGCTGAAGAGGTTGGTGCGCGCCTGCACCTTCAGGGACGCGCCGAGCACGATGAGCATCCAGCCGCGCATCGCCGCGAGGGCCACCCGGAGCACGAGCAGCAGGGCAAAGGCGATGACCAGGGTCGTCAGGAGGTCGCGGTCGGCGCTGACCAGGGCATGATCGATGACGAGGCCGAGGAAGAGCGGGCTCGCCATGGCGAAGAGCTCGAGCGCCAGCGCCAGGGCGAGAAGCTGGCCAAGGGCGCGCTTCACCCCGACCAGCCGGCCGAGCAGGCTGCGCAGCCGCACGGCGGGCGGCGGGGCGGCGCTCTCGAAGCCGCCGGTCGGCGTCAGCTCTAGGGCGACGCCGGTGAAGTGCCGGGACAGCTCCTCGAAGCCCATCCGGCGGACGCCTACGGCGGGATCGTGGATGGTCGCCGTGTTGCGGCCCACCTGCCTGAGGACGACGAAGTGGTTCATGTCCCAGTGCAGGATGCAGGGCGTCTTCAGGAGGGCGAGCTCGCCGAGCTCGAGCCGGAGCGGGCGCGAGGCGAAGCCGATCTGGTCGGCGATCCGCACCACCTCCTTGAGCGTGGCGCCCTTCAGGGAGAGGCCGTGCAGCCGCCTGAGGCCGGCTGGGTCGGTCGGGTGGCCGTGGAAGCCGGCGATCATGGCGAGGCAGGCGAGGCCGCACTCGGCACCCTCGGTCTGCAGCACCATGGGCAGGCGGCGAGCGAAGCCGAGATTGAGCAGATCGGCCGTGCTCATGAACGGCCGGTGAGCGTGTAGAGCGGATCGAGCACCCACTCGAAGAGGCGCCGGGTCTCGAGCAGCACGTCGGCCTCGACCACGAGGCCCGCCTGCAGCGGGACGTCCTCGCCATAGGCCGTCACGGTCTGCCGTTCGAGCTCGACAAGCAGCCGGTAGACCGGCTCGTCCCGGCCGTAGAGGCTGTTGAGGCCGGCAAGGCCGTTCGAGAGCTCGAGGGGGCTCACGGCGGCGCGGGAGACGCTGGCGATGGTGCCCTGGTAGAAGCCGAACTTCTGGTAGGGGAAGGCCTGGTATCGCAGGCGTACGCTCTGGCCCGGGCGGACGAAGCCGATGGCCCGGCCGGGGGCGAACATCTCGGCCTCGAGCGCCGCGTCGGCGGGCACGAGGCTGAGCAGGGGCAGGGAGGTGACGACACTGGCGCCGGGCTCCACCTGGATGCCGGTGACGACGCCCGGGACCGGGGCGGTGAGCACGCTCTCGCGCCGGGCCTCGGCCTCGGCGATCTCCTGGTCGAGCAGGGCGACGTCGCGGTCGATGGCCGCGAGAAGGGTGGCGTTCTCGAGCGGACGGCGGCGCCGCTCGGCCTCGATCTGCAGACGCTCGCGCAGGACCGCGGTGCGGCTGCGCTCGAGAGTCTCCAGCTCCACGGCCTGATCGAGGCGATCCTGCTCGGCCTCGTCGAACCGGGGCATGGCCGTCAGGCCCTTGCGGAGCAGCTCCTGGTAACGGCCACTGATGGTCGTGGCGAGCTCGGCGCGCTGCCGCTGCAGCTCGATCTCGCGCTCGAGATGCGCGAGCTCGGCGACAACGTTCGCGTGACGCTCGTCGAGCGCCGCGAGCTCGTGCTCGAAGAGCCGGTCGCGGCGGCTGCGTTCGGCGGCCATGCTGGCGCGCCGCTCGCGCAGGCGCTCGACCACCGCCTGGCGCGTCGCGGCGGCCGCATCGCTGTGGACCTCGGTCGAGATCCGGGCGAGCACCGCACCGGCCTCGACCGGCTCGCCCTCGGCGACCGGCAGGTCGGCGACGATGCCGGGCTGCTGGCTGTAGATGCGGATGACGCCTTTTTCCGGCACCAGCCAGCCATTGATCCGGGCCTTGGCGGTGTAGTCCCCGAACCAGAGCAGGGCCAGGAGGGCGGCGATGGCGCCGAGCGCGAAGGTGGTGAACAGGCGGAAGGAGACGCGGGGTGCCAGGAGCACCGTGCCGAGCCACTGGCTCCGCTGCTCGGCGAGGACCTCGGCGCGAAAGAGCGGCTGCTGCTCGGGTACGCGCATCGCTCAGCCCGTGACGTAGGTCCGGTGGACCTTGAAGGAGACCTCGATGAGCTTGCGGCGCGGCCGCGCGGGCAGACGCTTGGCGATCCGCGGATCGAGGAAGTCCTTGAGCAAGGGCGGCCGCCTGGCGCGGTAGTAGAAAACGGGGTCGTCGACCACCCGCTCCGGCCCGACGAGGTTCAGCTCGTCGCGGCGGGTGACGGTCTGGATGACGCACGGTGCGTGGGTCACGCCGATCGAGCGCAGCGCCACCGCCCGGTGGTAGCCATTGTTGAGGAGGAAGCGGTCGTCCGAGCGGATGACGTTGAGGAAGTTGCCGCCGAAACCGACGACCACCCCGACGATGCCGGCGACGGCGCCGAACGAGGCATAGCCGGGCATGTCGGCGGCGCCGAACAGTCGCGCCTCGTGGAAACGCATGTCGTGCGACTCGGAGGTGAAGAGGTAGCGGTTGTCGTCCGCCTTCTCGACCTGGAGATGCGGCGGCCGGGTGTCGAGCGGCTGGCAGGTCCGGAAGATCGTGGCGGGATCCGGCGTCCGGCCGAGCCGCCGGGCCAGGCCGTCGACGAAATCGCCGGTCACCCGCGTCTGGTAGACGACGAGCTTGTCCAGCTCGACCATGCCGAAGGTCACGGGCAGGGTCGGGAAGGAGTGGTGAAAGCGGGAGTCGGCGCGCACGGCTTCGGCCAGCGGCTCGAGCTCGGGATCGAGCGGCCGCCACCCGATGGTGTCGGCGAGCCCGGCCTCCTGCTCCTCCAGTTCGCCATAATGGTCGTTCGCCACCCGCCAGTCGTCAGCGAGCTGCCGCTGCGGGATGTCGGCGCCGCCGACGACGGATTCGCTGATGAAATCGAGGTAGCGGCCGAGCGGCGGCTGACCCAGGAGCCAGATCTCCTGGCGCGGTTGCGGCGTCGACGTCCCGGCAGGTATCGTGTCCCGCTCTTCGATGGTGATCGCTGCGTCGTCGAGGCTGGTCATGCCGGGCTCCACGCCGCAGAAGGCGCCCCGGGTGGCGGAGCGCCTTCCGCGGTCGTCAGGTGCGGGTCAAGCGCTGACCCGCGGTTCCGTCACGAGCCGCTCTTGCTCTTCGACTTGCTCCTGGATTTGCTCTTCGACTTGCTCTTGCTCTTCGACTTGCTGCCGCTGCTGCTGCCGCCATAGCCGCCGCACCTGCACCTGCAGCCCCTGCCGCCGGCGCCGTAGACGTGCTCGAGCTCCCCAATCTGGAGATCGCGCATTTCGCTTCCCCTTTTCTTGCGAGCATAGGCAGTATTGCCCTTCGCCCCCGTTTCATTGCAAATGACAACAGGGACGATAGCATGGTTGGCGCGTCACGCGTTTGTCGTCAATTCGTAACAAAATAATCAATGCGTATCATGAGATGCGAATAAGTATTCGACTTTGGCTCGGTTGAGTTAAGACTGTAAATATTTCTTACGATTTTGGCGGGTTGTCACCATGTTTTCAGGTG
>CAZGUW010000283.1:4703-6151 GCA_964528705.1 uncultured Geminicoccaceae bacterium | reverse complement strand
GTCGACGACCTGGCGGGCGATGGCCTCGCTGGAGGCCCGGTCGCCCGAGTTGAAGGCGGGCTGGCCGCAGCAGGTCTGCGCCTTCGGCACCTCGACCGTGCAGCCGGCGGCCTCGAGCAGGCGGATCGCGGCGAAGCCGATGCTCGGCCGGAAGAGGTCGACGAGGCAGGTGACGAAGAGGGCGACGCGCGGGCGATCCGGGGCGGCGGCAGAGGGGGCGGGGCGCATGGAGATCCTTCGACGGCAGACCGCTAGAGCGTTTCCACGGTGACCGTATACTTCATCAGGCTGCGGACGATCGGTGCTCGCGTAGGTAGACGACGCTGCGCGCCGATCGCGCCATCAGGGTTATGGGCCTTCCTCGTCTACGGTCACCGTGAAAATGCTCTAGCTCAGCTCACGGGCCGGGCGGTCCTCGGCAGCAGGAGATAATAGCTGCCCTGGCTCTTCATATGCCCTGCGACGTAGGCGGCCAAGTCCCCAGCCCCCCAGAAGACGTCGCCGCGGACGGCACCCTTGATGGCGCCGCCGGTGTCCTGGGCGATGACCAGCTGGCGGAACGGCCGCTCGCCGTCGGGGAAGGGGGCCACGGTCTCGAGCCAGAGCGGGGCGCCGAGCGGAATGAAGCTGCGGTCGACGGCGAGCGAGCGCTCCGCCTGCAGCGGCACGCCCTGGGCACCCTCGGGCCCCTCGAGCGCACCGGCCTCGCCCAGCACCCGGAAGAAGACGTAGGAGGCGTTCCTGTCCATCACCTCCTGGGCCCGGTCGGGGTGAGCGCGGAGCCAGGCCTCGATGGTCTGCAGCGAGACCTCCTCCCGGGTCAGCTCGCCCATCTCGATCAGGTCGCGGCCGATGGCGCGGTAGGCGCGGCCGTTCTGGTCGGCATAGCCGACGCGCAGCGTGCGGCCGTCATCGAGCTCGACGAGGCCGGAGCCCTGGATCTGCAGGAAGAATTTCTCGATCGGGTCGTCGACCCACAGCAGCTCGAGCTCGCGCCCGTCGAGCGCGCCGCGTTCGATCTCGCCCCGGCTCGGATAGGGCTCGAGGCGGTCGCCGGTGACCCGGCCCCTGACCTTGCGACCGGCGAGATCGTCGGCGAACTGGCCGAGATCGACCGTCACGATGTCGCCGGGGGCGGCGCGGAGCGGGGTCGCGGCTGTGTCGTTGGGCCGGGTGGAGCCGTGCAGCAGGGGCTCGAAATAGCCGGTGAAGAGGCCTTCCTTCTCGCCGGCGGCGAGCACGCGGTAGGGCTGGAACCCGGCCTCGAAGAAGGCTCGCGCGGCGGCCGGCTCGGCCGCACTCGAGGCCGGCTTTCCGCCAGGCGCATACAACCTGGTGCAGGGCATCGGCGAGGAGGTGGGCGCTGCGCTCGTTGCCGATCCGAGGGTTCGGCGCATCAGCTTCACCGGTTCACCCGCGACTGCGCGCCACATCGGTCGGGCAGCAGC
>CAZGUW010000283.1:1529-4693 GCA_964528705.1 uncultured Geminicoccaceae bacterium | reverse complement strand
CCGGTGGCCGGCTCGGCTTCGTGGAACGGCGCATCGGGATCGCGGCGCAGCACGGCCGCGCAGGAGCGAAGGAAGCTCACGAGGGCCTGATCCTGGCGATCTTCGGCCCAGCCCTCGAGCTCGGCGAAGGCCACGGGCTCGAGCGCCATGGGCGGCGCCTCGGGCGGTTTGCCGCATGCGGCGAGGAGGAGCAGCAGGAGGCCGGAGGCCAGGACACGGGCCCGCAGGACAGCGGGCCTGACCGAACGATCGAGCATGGCCAGTGGCTCAGTCCGGGGTGCGGGTCTCGACGAGCTGCCAGTTCGGGTCGGACGTCCGCGTGTCGCGGCTGAACGTCCAGATGTCGACCACCTCGTCGATCCGGGTCGGATCGCCGTCGACCACGTTGTCACCGGCATCGCGGGTGACGTTGATCTGCTCGGTGAGGAAGCGGACGGTCAGTTGGGCATAAGGGCCGTTCATGCCCGCGGCGGCGATGTCCGCCGAGCGGATGGAGACGATCTCGGTGGCGAGCCGTTCACCCGCCGCCTCGCGCGCGTCGATCGCCGCGGCGAAACTGGCATAGACGTCGTCAGCGAGCAGCGGCCGAAGGGCGGTTTTGTCGCCGTTGGCGAAGGCCTCGATGATGAGGCCGAAGGCGGCCCGGGCACCCTGCAGGAAGCCGTCGAGGTCGAACTTGTGGTCGGCGAGGCGGATCTCGGTGACGCCCTGCTTGATCGCCGGATCGCCGATATCGGCGAAGTTCGGCTCCTCGGCCTGCTGGTTGGCATGGCGCTCGGGCAGGGGCACGACATTGTCGTTGCTCTGCCGCTCGGCCGCCTGGTCCGGGGTGAGCACGGGATTGGCCCGCCGCCGTTCGTTGCCGGTGCGACGACCGAGCACACTCCGGAGCCGGAACGCGATGAACGCGGCGACCATGGCGAAGAAGATGATATCGATGAAGGCGAAGCTTTCGGACATGGTCCTCGTTCACGCAGGATCCGCACCAACGGCGGTGGCCCTGCCGATCTGTCTGGGCGCACGGTGGCTCTCGGCGTTCAAGCGGTTATATAATGCCGCAGCGTGAAAAACAAACAGGGCGGACCTTGTCTCTCGGAACCCTTCTACTCCTCCTCTTCATCCTTGTGCCGCTGGCCGAGGTGGGGGTGTTCATCCAGGTCGGCGGGCTGCTCGGCCTGTGGCCGACTTTGGCGCTCACCGTGCTGACGGCGATCATCGGCAGCCTGTGCATCCGCTGGCAGGGCTTCAGGCTGGTCAACCGGGCGCGGGAGCAGCTACAGGCGGGCGAGGCGCCGGTCTTCGAAGTGGTCTCCGGCGCCTGCCTCGTGGTCGCCGGCGCGTTGCTCCTGACGCCGGGCTTCGTCACCGACACGGTCGGCTTCCTCCTGCTCCTGCCGCCGGTCCGCCGCTTGCTCTTCGACCGGGTGCTGGCGGCGCGGCTGCAGGGCATGGCGGGCGCCCGGGCCGGCAGCCGGGCCGGCACGCCGCCACCGGGGCCGCTGGGGCAGCGGCGGCCCGATATCATCGAGGGGGAGTTCGAGCAGGTCGACGAGGGGGTCGACATGCCGCCGCCGCGGGGCGGCTGGGACCGGCCCGGATGATTCTCGTCAGGCACGGCGAGGGCACCTGGAACACGGTCTTCCATGCGGCCCGGGTCGATGCCGGGATCCATGACCCGGCGCTGACCGAGACCGGCCGGGCGCAGGCCGTGGCGGCGGCCGAGCGGCTGGCCGGCGAGGGCTGCCGCCGGCTGCTCGCCAGCCCCTACCGGCGCACGCTCGAGACAGCGAGCCGCATCGCCGATCGTCTCGGGCTCGACATCGAGGTCGAACCGTTGGTACGAGAGCGCTGCGCGTTCTCCTGCGATCAGGGCAGCCCTGCCTCGATCCTCGCCCGCGACTGGCCGATGCTCGATTTCGGCGGTCTCGACGAGATCTGGTGGGGCCGGCGGATCGAGAGCCAGGCCTCGCTCGAGGCCCGGGCGGGCGTTTTTCTGCGGCGCATGGCCGAAGCAAGCGATCTCGCGGCGACCATCGTCGTGACGCATTGGGGGTTCATCCGGGCCGTGACCGGGCAGGCGATCGGCAATGCCGAGCAGGTGCGCTTCATGCCGAACGGGCCGGGCGCCGAGCCGCTTGGCCAACCGGCCAGACACTGAGGAAATGAAACGATGACCGACGAGACCACGGGCCCGAACGGCGGCGCCTCCCCGACCGGCGCCGGTGCTGCCGCGACCGACCAGGCACCGCCGCGCCTGGCGATCCTGACCCAGTACATCAAGGACATGTCCTTCGAGAACCCGAAGGCGCCGCAGCCGCCGCAGCAGGCGGGCACCCGGCCGGAGATCCAGATCAAGGTGGACGTCCAGGCCAAGGCCATGGGCGAGGACCGCTACGAGGTGACGCTGGTCACCAATGTCGACGCCAAGTCGAGCGGCGAGACGATCTTCCTCATGGAGCTGACCTATGCGGGCGTCTTCCATCTCGCCAACATCCCGCAGGACAGCCTGCAGCCGCTGGTGATGATCGAGTGCCCGCGGCTGCTCTTCCCGTTCGCGCGGCGGATCGTCGCCGACGCGACCCGCGACGGCGGCTTCCCGCCGCTGATGATCGATCCGATCGACTTCGTCTCGCTCTACCGGCGCAAGCTGCAGGAGGCCCAGGCGAAGGCGCAGGCCACCGACGCCGTGCCGCCGCCCGTCGGCAGCTGATCCGGCGGGAGCTGATCCGGGCCGGCGCCGGGCGGGCTCAGCTCGCCCGGGCGGCCGCGGCCAGCGAGGGTGCGCGGGTCAGGGCGCGGAAGTCGTCGACCAGCTGGCTGCTGACCGGCCCCACCTGGAAGCGCATCTCGTCGATGGCGCGCACCGGGGTCACCTCGGCCGCCGTGCCGGTGACGAAGATCTCCTGCACCGACTCGAGCTCCTCCGGCTTGATGTGCCGCTCGACGACCTCGTAGCCGCGCTTGCGGGCGAGGTCGATCACCGTCCGGCGGGTGATGCCGTCGAGGAAGCAGTCCGGGGTCGGCGTGTGGATGACGCCGTCGATGACGAGGAAGAGGTTCGCCCCGGTGGTCTCGGCGAGATAGCCCCGGTAGTCGAGCATCAGCGCGTCGCCGAAGCCCTTGCGCTCGGCGTCGTGCTTGCAGATCGTGCAGATCATGTAGAG
>CAZGUW010000283.1:0-1519 GCA_964528705.1 uncultured Geminicoccaceae bacterium | reverse complement strand
CGGCGGCCTTGCTCTTGACTGGTGCCGTATTGGGTGCCGGCCGCTGGTAGAGGGCGCGGGTCAGGGTGAGGTCGCTGTAGTAGGCACCCCATTCCCAGGTGGCGATGGCGACGTTGATGCGGGCGTGCTGGGCCGACACGCCCATCTGCTCCGAGCCGCGCCAGGCGACCGGCCGGACATAGCAGTCGGAGAAGCCGTTCTTGCGGATCACGGCATTGGTCGCGGCATCCAGCTCGGCCGCGGTGTAGGGCACGTCGAAGCCCAGGATCTTGCCGCTGTCGATCAGGCGCTGGCTGTGCTCGGTGAGCTTGAACACGTTGCCGCCATAGGCCCGCTCGCCCTCGAACACGCAGGAGCCGTAGTGCAGCCCGTGGCTCAGTACGTGCAGCTTCGCGTCGCGCCAGGCGACCATCTCGCCATTGTACCAGAGGTAGCCATCGCGATCGTCGAAGGGGAGGAGGTCGGCCATTCGTCGGGCTTTCGTATCGGCCTTCAGGCTTGAAGAGGCGCGGTTTTTTCAGGGATTGCGATCGCTATCACCCGGTCCCATAAGTGTCAATCGGAGGCCGGTCGCGGCGCTCGCGCCGTTTGGCATGCCTGCCATGCAGCCGCGGACGTCGGGTCGTGACTGCCGAACCGGGGGGCCGTTGCTGGGGTCGGACGGAAGCATGCAGGCGCAGCGCGCGCTCAACCCGCTCTTTCTGCGCGATGCCGAGCTGGAGCGCAGCCTGGCGCTCCTGGCCCTGCTGCAGCTCGATCTCGGCAGCACGGTCGGCGAGGTCCTGGCCCGGGCCGGGCTGGAGAGCACCGACCTCGCGCTCCTCGCCCGGCTGGACGCGGCGCCGGGCCGGCGCCAGCCGGTGACCGCGGCCGAGCTCACCCAGTATTTCGGCTGGACCAAGCAGCGCATGTCGCGGCGGCTGCAGCATCTGGCGGGCAGCGGGCTGATCGAGCGGGCGGCCGTCGCGGGCGACCGGCGCAAGCGCACGCTGGTCCCGACCGAGGCCGGCAGCCGGCTGGTCGCCGAGGCCCTGGAGCTGCAGAAGCGCTGGCTGCGCCGGGTCTTCCGCCGGGCCGGCGCCGCCGACGTGGCGGGCTTCCAGCACGTGCTGCTGGTGGCCGCGCAGATCTCGCCGCGCGACGCCCTCGGCCTGCTGCCGGTGGCGGTCGACGACGACGGGCCGGTCTCTTGAACGAGCCGGCACATCTCCTCGTCGTCGACGACGACGAGCGGCTGCTCGCCCTGCTGCAGCGCTTCCTCAGCCGCCACGACCATCTGGTGAGCGTCGCCAGCGATGCGACGTCCGCCCGGCAGAAGCTCGCCGGGCTCGAATTCGACCTCGTCGTGCTCGACGTGATGCTGCCCGACCAGAGCGGCGTCGAGCTGACCACCGAGCTCAGGCGGACCAGCGACGTGCCGATCCTGCTGCTCACCGCGCGCGGCGAGCCCAAGGACCGGATCGCCGGGCTCGAGGCCGGCGCCGACGACTACCTGGTCAAGCCCTTCGAGCCCCAGGAG
>CAZGUW010000282.1:0-6215 GCA_964528705.1 uncultured Geminicoccaceae bacterium | reverse complement strand
GAAGAACCTGATCGCCCTGTTCACCATGGGGTTGGCCCTGCCGGCGGCGGCGGCGGACTACGCCCAGTCGCCGACACTGGATGCGGCGGTTTCGGACGGCACCCTGCCGCCGGTGGCCGAGCGGCTGCCGGAGGCGCCGGAGGTCATCGAGCCCTACGAATCGATCGGCCGGTATGGCGGCGTCATCCGGCGGGCGCTGGCCGGCTCCAATGACCACAACAACATCCTGCGCATCGTCGGCCCGCAGGGCCTGACCCGCTGGAACGCCGACTGGACCGAGCCTTTGCCCAACGTGGCGGAGAGCTGGGAGGTCGAGGACGAGGGCCGCAGCTTCGTCTTCCATCTCCGGCCCGGCATGCGCTGGTCGGACGGCCACCCCTTCACGGCCGACGACATCCTCTTCAACGTCCAAGACCTGATGCTCAATCCGGACTTCGGCCCGGTGCCGTCCCGCTACGTCATCGCGGGCGAGCCGATGAGCGTGGAGAAGATCGACGACCTGACCGTCCGCTTCACCTTCGCTGCCCCCTTCGGCAGCTTTCCGGCCGAGCTCGCCTCGCCGCGCGGCCAGCATCCGGTGCTGCATCCCAAGCACTACTGCTCGCAGTTCCACGGCGGCTACGCTGAGGACATCGACGCGCTGCTGCAGCAGGAAGGCTCGCCCGACTGGCCGACGCTCTTCCAGAACAAGTGCGGCGACATCGAGATCCCGGCGCGCTGGGGCAATGCGGACAAGCCGACGCTCGATCCGTGGGTCATCTCTGAGCCCTACACGGGCGGCGCCACCCGCGTCGTCCTCGAGCGCAACCCGTATTTCTGGCAGGTCGACCCCGAGGGCAACCAGCTTCCCTATATCGACCGGATCGAGAACATCGTGCTGCGCGACGTGCAGGCGGTGATCCTCGAGGCCATCGCCGGGCGCATCGACCTGCAGGCGCGCCACATCGACAACCCGGCGGATCGGCCGGTGCTCGCCGAGAACCGCGAGGCCGGCGGCTACGATTTCTACGAGACCTACGCCACCGGCGGCACGCTCCTCCTCCTGCAGCCGAACCTGACGCACAAGGACCCGGAGCTGAACGAGGTCTTCAACCAGAAGGATTTCCGCGTCGCCCTCTCGCTCGGCATGGACCGCCAGGCGATCATCGACATAGCGCTTCTGGGCCAGGGCGAGCCCTGGCAGTACGGGCCTTACGAGGACAGCCCGCTCTATCACGAGCGGATGGCGAAGCAGCATCTCGAGTACGACCCCGCCCGGGCCAACGAGCTGCTCGACGGCCTCGGCTACACCGAGCGCGATGCCGAGGGCTACCGGCTGCTGCCGAGCGGTCGCCGGCTGAGCTTCCAGGTCGACGTCATCCCGGTGCTCTTCGCCGAGGCCGTCGACATGCTCGAGCTGATCGCGGCGCAGTGGCAGGAGCTCGGCGTCGAGATGCAGATCAACAGCGTCGAGCGCTCGTTCTTCTTCGAGCGCGTCTCCTCCAACTGGGATCACGACTGGGCCGTCTGGCCGGCCGCCATGGGCTGGCAGCAGGGCACGCTGCTGCAGGAGATGGTGCCGATCTGGATGGGTGCGCGCTACGGCATCGGCTGGTGGCACTGGTTCCAGAGCAACGGCGAGAACGGCGTCGAGCCGCCGGACCACGTCAAGCGCCGCTTCGAGCTGAACGAGGCCTCGCGTGCCGCCGTGACCTTCGAGGAGTATCGCGAAGCCGTGCACGAGATGGCCGACATCGCCGCGGAGCAGTTCGAGATCATCGGCACGGCCACGGACCTGCCGCGCTACGGCATCGTCAGCACGCGGCTGCGCAACGTGCCGCCTTCCATGCCCAATTCCTTTGACTACCCGACGCCGGCACCGACCCTGCCGCAGCAGTACTACTTCGCCGAATAGGGGCAGCGATGGCGAACCGCCCCAACATCGTCTTCCTCTTCCCGGATCAGCTGCGCTGGGACTTCCTCGGCTGCTACGGGGCGGATTTCGTTGATACGCCCAACATCGACCGGCTCGCGGCGGAGGGTGTGACCTACGAGCGGGCCCTCGCTCCGCACCCGGTCTGCATGCCGCAGCGCGCGGCCTTGATGACCGGCTGCAATGCGCTCACCACCGGCGTCATCAGCAACAACTACTGGCTCAGGCCCGATCACGCAGACTGCGGCATGCCGACCTTCGCCCAGCTCCTGGCGAAGGCCGGCTGGCACACTTCCGCCGTCGGCAAGATGCACTTCATCCCCTGGGACATCGGCGAGGGCTTCGAGCACCGGGTGATCGCCGAGGACAAGCGGCACATCCACATCGAGGACGACTACCACCACTACCTCGCCCGGCACGACCTCCGAAAGCTGCGGGGCTGGGAGGAGCCGGGATACACCGAGCACCGCATGGCGTCGGTGAGCTCGATCCCGTACGAGCATCAGGTCGACGTCTTTGTCGGCCGCGAGGCCGTCCGCCATATCGAGGCGGTCGGCGACGATCGCCCGTTCATGATGATGGTGGGCTTCCCGGGCCCGCACGACCCCTACAACCCGCCCGAGGACCAGGCCTCGCGCTTCGATCCTGACCGGATGCCGGCGCCGCTGGCGGCCACCGAGGACACGGCGATGCTGGCGCCCGGGCTCATCAAGGGCCATGCCGGCGGCTCGTCCCGGGTCGATCTCTCGAGCTTCACGGACGAATCGAAGCGGCTGGTGCGGGCGCATTACGCGGCCCTCATCGCCATGATCGACGAGCAGGTCGGCGCCATCGTGAGAGCGCTCGAAGCGCGCGGCATGCTGGACGACACGATCATCGTCTTCGCCTCCGACCACGGCGATTTCGTCGGCGACTTCGGCTTCCTCGGGAAATCGCTCTTCTTCGAGCCTTCCATGCACGTGCCGCTGATCGTGCGCGGCCCGGGCGTGCCGGCCGGCCGCCGCGAGGGCGCCACTGTCGCCGTCACCGATCTCTTCGCGACCTTCCTCAAAATCGCCGGGATCGAGAACACGACGGGGCACGACTCCCACATCCTGCCGGGCATGGGCCTCGAGGGCGGCGGCGGTCGGCAGTTAGTGCTGGGGGCGACGGGCGACGGGCTGGCGCTCGACGACGGCCGCTTCCGCCTGGCCCGCTATCGGGACGGGCTCGCGACGCTGTTCGATCTTGCCGAGGACCCGACCGAGACGCGGAACCTCATTGCCGACCCGGCGCACGCCGACACCCGCGAGCGGCTGGACACGATGCTGGCGAACGCCCTGTTGCAGGCGTCGCTCCATGCCCACGAGGACCGGCGCTGCCCCTATCTGACCATGACCCCGGACCATCCGGGCCACCGTGAGAACTGGCGGCGGCCCTACCCCTTCACGGCCGCCTCGCGCGCCGAAGCCTGACCGGGCCGGGCCGGATGCTGCTCAGCTACATCATCAGGCGGATCCTCTGGACCATCCCCTTCCTCTTCGCGGTGTCGATCGTCGCGTTCGCGCTGATCCAGGCGCCGCCCGGCGACTACCTCACGACCTTCGCCGCCACCCTCGCCCAGTCGGGCGACATGGTGGACCAGGAGCGGCTCGAGGCGCTCAGGACCCGCTACGGGCTCGATCAGCCCTTCCTCGTCCAGTACTGGAAATGGATCTCGGGCGTCCTCGTCGGCGATTTCGGCATCTCCTTCGAGTGGCAGCAGCCGGTCTCCAACCTGATCTGGGAGCGCATGGCACTCTCGCTCTGCCTCGCGATCTCGACCCTGCTCTTCACCTGGGCGGTCGCCTTCCCGATCGGCATCTACTCGGCCGTCCGCAAATACTCGATCGGTGACTACCTGATCACCACGGTGGGCTTCCTCGGCCTCGCCATGCCGAACTTCCTGCTGGCGCTGGTGCTCATGTATATCGGCGTCGTCTATTTCGGCGCCGATGTCGGCGGGCTCTTCTCGCCCGAGTACCAGACCGCACCCTGGTCCTGGGCGAAGCTCGTCGACCTCGGCAAGCACATCTGGATTCCGGTGGTCATCCTCGGCACCTCGTCCTCGGCAGCGCTGATCCGCATCATGCGCGCCAACCTGCTGGACGAGCTCAACAAGCCTTATGTGACCACGGCCCGGGCCAAGGGGCTCTCCGAGTTCCGCCTGCTCCTGAAATACCCCGTCCGCCTCGCCCTCAACCCCTTCGTCAGCACCATCGGCTGGGCCTTCCCGCAGCTCATCTCGGGTGCGGTGATCACCGCCTTCGTCCTCTCCCTGCCGACCGCCGGCCCGCTCCTGCTGCAGGCGCTGCTGGCGCAGGACATGTACCTCGCCGGCGCCTTCATCCTCCTGCTCTGCACGCTGACGGTCATCGGCATGATGGTGTCCGATATCCTCCTGGCACTGCTCGACCCGCGCATCCGGTATCGCTGAGCCCATGGCGTCCGTCCTCGATCCGCGCCTGCACACCGACACCGAGATCGCCTCGCAGTGGCGGCTGATGTGGTGGTCGTTCCGCCGCCACACGCTCGCCATGGTCGGCCTCGTGATCGTGGTGCTGCTCTACCTGATCGGCATCTTCGCCGAGTTCGTGGCCCCCTTCGATCCGCAGTCGGCGAGTGCCAAGCACGTCTACCACCCGCCGCAGATGATCCACTTCATCGACAGCACGGAGGATGGCTGGCGCATCAAGCCCTGGGTCCAGGCCTACACGCTGGAACGCGACAAGTTCACCCTGCAGACCACCTTCAAGCCGGACGAGGGCAAGCGGATCTACCTCTCCTTCTTCGGCAAGGGCACGCCCTACAAGCTCCTCGGCCTCATCCCGGCCGAGCGGCACCTCCTCGTGCCGGACGAGCCGAACGAGCGCTTCTTCCTCTTCGGCGCCGACCGCCTCGGCCGCGACATGCTGAGCCGGACGGTCTTCGGCACGCGCGTCTCGATGTCCATCGGCCTCGTCGGCGTGACGCTCAGCCTGCTCCTCGGCGTGCTGCTCGGCGGCATCTCCGGCTATTATGGCGGTGCCGTCGACATGGTCATCCAGCGCGTCGTCGAGTTCGTGCTCTCCCTGCCGACGATCCCCATCTGGCTGGCGCTCACCGCCTCCCTCCCGGCATCCTGGCCGCCGCTCACCCGCTATTTCGCGATCACGCTGATCCTCTCGCTGGTCGGCTGGACGGAACTCGCCCGGGTCGTGCGCGGCCGCTTCCTCGCCCTGCGCAGCGAGGATTTCGTCGTCGCCGCAAGGCTCGACGGCTGCAGCGAGAAGCGGGTCATCTTCCGCCACATGCTGCCATCCCTGATGAGCCACGTGATCGCCTCGGTGACGCTCGCCATCCCGGTCATGATCCTCGCCGAGACGTCGCTCTCGTTCCTCGGCCTCGGTCTCCTGCCGCCGACGATCTCCTGGGGTGTCCTCCTCAAGGAGGCGCAGAACATCCGCTCGATCGCCCAGGCGCCCTGGCTCTTCGTCCCCGGCGCCTTCGTCCTGGTGGCGGTGCTGGCGCTCAACTTCCTCGGCGACGGGCTCCGCGATGCCGCAGATCCTTACGCCCAGGAGCGTGGCTGATGGCCCGGATCGCCACGGCCGATCCCGGCCAGGTGGTGCTCGAGGTGAAGGGGCTGGTCACCGAGTTCCCGACCCGCCACGGCCCCTTTCGCGCCGTCGACGACGTCAGCTTCGACCTTCGGGCCGGCGAGACGCTCTGCGTCGTGGGCGAGAGCGGCAGCGGCAAGAGCGTCACCGCACGCTCGATCCTGCAGATCGTCGACACGCCCGGGCGCATCACCGCCGGCGAGGTGCTGCTCCACCGGCATCGCACGGCGCGAGGCTCCGGCGCCGAGGAGACGATCGACCTGGCGCGGCTCGAGCCGCGCGGCCGGGCCATCAGGGCGATCCGCGGCCGCGACATCGCGATGATCTTCCAGGAGCCGATGAGCTCCCTCTCCCCCGTCCACACCATCGGCAACCAGATCGCCGAGGTGATCCGCCTGCACGAGACGGTCTCGAAGAAGGAGGCACGGGCCCGGTCGATCGAGCTGCTCCGCCAGGTCGAGATCCCGCGCCCGGAGAGCGCCGTCGACCGCTACACCTTCGAATTCTCCGGCGGTATGCGGCAGCGGGCGATGATCGCCATGTCGCTCGCCTGCAATCCCTCCGTCCTGATCGCCGACGAGCCGACCACCGCCCTCGACGTCACCACCCAGGCCGAGATCCTGGACCTCATCAAGCGCCTGCAGGAAAGTCACGGCATGGCCGTGATGCTGATCACCCACGACATG
>CAZGUW010000281.1:0-6285 GCA_964528705.1 uncultured Geminicoccaceae bacterium | reverse complement strand
GGGCCCTCCTCGGGCTCGAGCGAGCAGACCGCATGGACCAGCGTCCCCCCGGGCCGGACGAGCCGGGCGGCGGCATCGAGCAGCCGCCCCTGCAGCCCGGCGAGGCGCTGCACGTCGGCTTCGGTCTTGCTCCAGAGGATGTCCGGATGGCGGCGGATCGTGCCCGTGGCCGAGCACGGCGCATCCAGCAGCACCGCGTCGAAAGGGGCGGCCGGCGCATAGTCCAGCGCGTCCGCGACGACGATCCCGGCCTCGAGGTTGAGCCTTGCGAGGTTATCCCGCAGCCGCTCCGCCCGCCCGGACTCGCGCTCGACGGCCGTCACCGTCGCCCCGGCCTGGACGAGCTGCGCCGTCTTGCCGCCGGGTGCGGCGCAGAGATCGAGCACCGCCATGCCGGGTTTCGCACCCAGGAGCCGGGCCGGCAGGCTCGCCGCCAGGTCCTGCACCCACCAGGCCCCCGCCCGGTAGCCCGGCAGCCGCTCGACCGCCCCGGCTTCGCGCAGGCGCACCGTCCCCGGCCCCACCACCTCGCCACCGAGCCGCCTGGCCCAGCCGGCCGGATCCTCCTTGACCGAGAGGTCGAGCGGCGGCTCGTGGCCGAGGGCGGTGGCGATGGCGGCCGCCGTCTCGGCACCGTAGGCGGCACTCCAGCTCGCCCGGAGCCAGTCCGGCAGCGTGTCGAGCGGGTCGATCGCCGGCAGCTTCGTGCCGACCAGCCGGCGCAGCACCGCATTGACCAGCGCCGGCGGGGCGATCCGCCGCTTCTTCGCCAGCTCCACCGTAAGGCCGACCGCTGCGTGCGGGGGCGTCTCGAGCACGAGCAACTGTGCCGCCCCGAGTCTTAGCAGGTTCATGCCGCTCCGGTGCGGCGGCGGATGGCGCAGGAGCGGCAGCAGGGCCGCGTCCAGCACGCCACGTCGGCGCAGCACGGTCGTGTAGAGCAGCCGGACGAAAGCCCGGTCGCGCGGCTGCAGCCGTTCCGTTGCCGGATCGGTGGCGAACCGCGCCTCGGCCGGGGCGCGCTCGTTGAGCGCCGCATCGAGCACCGAAAGGGCCAGGGTCCGGGCCTCGAGCCCGACGGAGAACTCGCTCACCCGGCGGCCGCCCCGTCAGCGAGGCCGAGCGCGTCGCGGATCAGCCGCCGCGTGTTGGCGACACCGTAGAGCGCCACGAAGGAGCCGAAGCGCGGCCCCTGCTCCTGGCCGAGCAGCACCTCGTAGAGGGCCTTGAACCAGTCCCTGAGGTTCGCGAACTCGTGCCGCTTGCCGATCTCGTAGACCTCGTTCTGGATGGCCTCGCCGGGCGTGCCCTCGGCGAGCCCCGCCAGCACCCGTTCGAGCTCCACCATCGCCGCCCGCTCGGTGGCATCCGGCTCGCGGTGCCGCTTCTCCGGCCGCACCCGGTCCTGGTAGTAGGCGACCGCATGGTCGACGAGCCGGGCGAGGCGCGGCAGACTCTCCGGCGTCAGGTCCGGGCTGTACTGCCGGATGAAGCCCCAGAGCACCTCCGGGTCCTCGGCATTCACCACCGACGCCAGATTGAGCAGCATCGAGAAGTTGATCGGCACGGCCCCCTCGGGCGGGTTGCCGTCGTGGATGTGCCAGGCCGGGTTGCCGAGCTTCTCCTTGTCGGCCTGGCCTGGGAAGGCCCCGACGAAGCTCTCGTAGTCGTCGACGTTCCTCGGGATCACGTCGAAATAGAGCTTCTTCGCCTTCTTCGGGTCCCGATAGAGGAAGAGCATCAGGCTCTCGGGCGTCGCGTAGCGCAGCCACTCGTCGATCGTGATGCCGTTGCCCTTGGACTTCGAGATCTTCTCGCCGTTCTCGTCGAGGAAGAGCTCGTAGGTGAAGCCCAGGGGCGGCGTGCCGCCCATCACCCGGCAGATCTGGCTGCCGAGCTTCACCGAATCGATCAGGTCCTTGCCCGACATCTCGTAGTCGACCTCGAGCGCCGTCCAGCGCAGCGCCCAGTCGGCGCGCCACTGCAGCTTGCAGTGCCCGTCCGTCACCGGCACCTCGGTGAGCGTGCCGTCCTCGTCCTTGAAGACCACGGTGCCGGTGGCCGGCCGGCACTCCTCGATCGCCACCTGCAGCACCCGGCCGGTCTTCGGCGAGATCGGCAGGATCGGGCTGTAGCTCGCCCGCCGCTCGGCTCCCAGATGCGGGCGAACCACGTCGGCCACCGCCTCGTGCCGTTCGAGCACGCGCAGCAGCACCTCGTTGAACGTGCCCTTCCGGTACTCCTCGGTGGCGCTCTTGAACTCGTAGTCGAAGCCGAAGCGGTCGAGGAACGCCCGGAGCCGCGCGTTCATGTGCAGCCCGTAGCTCTCGTGCGTGCCGAAGGGATCGGGAATGGCGGTGAGCGGCTTCTGCAGGAAGGGCTCGATCTTCTCCGGGTGCGGGATGTTGTCCGGCAGCTTCCTGAGCCCGTCCATGTCGTCCGAAAAGGCGTAGAGCTTCGTCGGCACGTCCGAGAGCCGGTGGAACGCCTGGCGGATCAGGCTCGTGCGGAAGACCTCGGCGAACGTGCCGATATGCGGCAGGCCCGACGGCCCGTAGCCCGTCTCGAACAGCACGAAGCCCTTGGTCGGCGGCTGCTTCTCGATCCGCTGCAGCAGCGCCAGGGCTTCCGTGATCGGCCAGGCCTTGCTGGCGCGAAGCGTTTCCTCGTCCATCGATTGCCACACAGGATACGGGGTCTAGGTTCGGCCCGTTGGTAGGAGCCAAAGGCCCGGATGTCCACGACCGCCAGCGATTTGCCGCAGCCCTTCGCCGGCTGGTTCGCCAGCCGCGGCTGGTGGCCGCGCGCGCACCAGCTCGCCATGCTGGCGGAAGCCCGGGCCGGGCGCGACACGCTGCTCATCGCCCCGACGGGGGGCGGCAAGACGCTGGCGGGCTTCCTGCCGAGCCTCGTCGACCTGGCCGGGCGGCCGGCCGCGGGCCTGCACACGCTCTACGTCTCGCCGCTCAAGGCGCTGACCACCGACATCGCCCGCAACCTCGAGACCCCGCTCGCCGAGATGGGCCTCGCCGTCACCTACGCCGTCCGCACCGGCGACACCCCGGCCAACCGCCGTCAGCGCCAGCGCACCCACCCGCCGCACATCCTGCTGACCACACCGGAATCCCTGGCGCTGCTGCTCAGCTACGAGAACGCCCGGACCTACTTCCAGGGCCTCGCCTGTGTCATCCTCGACGAGCTGCACAGCGTCGCCGAGAACAAGCGCGGCGCCCTGCTCAGCCTGGGCATGGCGCGGCTCAGGACACTGGCGCCACAGGCCCGCTTCGTCGGCCTCTCGGCCACCGTCGCCGACCCGCCGGCCCTGCTCCGCTTCCTCGCCCCCGACCCGGACCGCGCCCGCATCGTCCAGGCGGAGAAGGGCGCCGCCCCCGAGATCGTCATCGCCGACGCCGAGGCCGTGATGCCCTGGGCCGGCCATGCCGCCCTCTATGCGGCCGAGGCCGTCTATGCCCGCCTCGAGGCCGTCCGCACCGGCCTCGTCTTCGTCAACACCCGGGCCCTCGCCGAGCTCTTCTTCGCCGCCCTCTGGCGCATCAACAGCCAGAACCTGCCGATCGCCCTCCATCACGGCAGCCTCGCCGTAGAGCAGCGCCGCAAGGTCGAGGCCGCCATGGCCAAAGGCGCGCTGCGCGGCGTGGTCTGCACCTCCTCGCTCGACCTCGGCATCGACTGGGGCGACGTCGACCTCGTCCTGCAGATCGGTGCGCCCAAGGGTGCGAGCCGCCTGCTGCAGCGCATCGGCCGCGCCAATCACCGCCTCGACGAGGCATCCCGCGCCGTGCTGGTGCCGGCCAACCGCTTCGAGGTGCTGGAATGCATCGCCGCCATCGAGGCGATCGAGGCGGACGAGCTCGACGGCGCCCCGCCCTTGGGCCCCGCCCTCGACGTGCTCGCCCAGCACGTCACCGGCGTCGCCTGCAGCGGCCCCTTCGACGCGGACGCCCTATTCCACGAGATACGTCGTGCCCAGCCCTATGCCGGGCTCCCGCGCGCCGACTTCGACGCCGTGCTCGACTTCGTCGCCACCGGCGGCTACGCGCTTCGCCAGTACGAGCGCTACCGCCGCCTCGAGCAGCGGCCGGATGGCCTCTGGCAGCTCACCGACCGCCGGCTCGTGCGCGGCTACCGCATGAACATCGGCACCATCGTCGAGGCCCCGGTGATGCGCGTCCGCCTCGGCCGCGGCCGGTCACTGGGCGAGATCGAGGAGTATTTCGTCTCGATGCTGACCCCGGGCGACACGTTCCTCTTCGCCGGCCGCGTGCTCGCCTTCGAGGGTATTCGCCAGAACGAGGTGATCGCGTCGCTCGCCAGGGGCAAGAAGGAGCCGAAGATCCCGGCCTATGCCGGTGGCCGGCTGCCGCTGACGAGCCAGCTCGCCCATCGCGTCCGCCGCCTCCTCGCGGAGCCCGCCCACTGGGCCGACCTGCCGGCACCTGTGCGCGAATGGCTGGAGCTGCAGCGCCGCCATTCCGCCCTGGTCGCCGCCGACGAGCTGCTGGTCGAGAGCTTCTGGCGGGCCGGCCGGCACTACCTCGTGGCCTACAGCTTCGTCGGCCGCAACGCCCACCAGACGCTCGGCATGCTGCTCACCCGCCGCCTGCAGCGGATGGGGGCCAGGCCCGTAGGCTTCGTCGCCTCGGACTACTGCATCGCCACCTGGAGCCTCGGCGAGTGCCCCGACGTCGAGGCCCTCTTCGACGTCGACATGCTGGGCGACGACCTCGAGGAGTGGATCGCCGAGAGCAGCATGGTCAAGCGCATCTTCCGCAATTGCGCCGTCGTCGCCGGGCTGATCGAGCGCCGCCATCCGGGCCAGCAGAAGACCGGCCGCCAGGTCACCTTCAATGCCGATCTGATCTACGACGTGCTGCGCAAGTACGAGCCCGACCACGTGCTCCTGAAGGCCGCCCGCGCCGAGGCGGCCGCCGGGCTCACCGACATCCGCCGCCTCGCCGACCTCCTCACATCCGTCCAGGGCCGCATCCGCCACCGCCGGCTCGACCGTATCTCGCCCTTTGCCGTCTCCATCGTCGCCGGCATCGGCACGGAGCATGTCGACGCCGGCGACCTCGACCAGACCCTGGACGAGCTCACCGCCGAGCTCGTCGCCGAAGCGCTGGCGGAGCCCGCATGACCGGTATCAGCCCGCTCGTCATCGACCATGGCGGCGAGACGCTGGAACTCGATCCGCTCGGCGTCGTGCACCTCCCGGCGCATCGCTGCCTCGTCGTCGCCGACCTCCATCTCGAGAAGGGCAGCGCGTTTGCGAGGCTCGGCACCTTCCTGCCGCCCTACGACACCGCCCGAACGCTCCGCCGCCTCGACTGGGCGATCCAGCGCCACCGGCCGCGCCTCGTCGTCAGCCTCGGCGACGCCTTCCACGACACCTCCGGCCCGGGTGCCCTCGACCCCGACGCCCGCCGCACGCTCGCCAATCTCGCACTAGGCCGAAGCTGGCTCTGGGTGCGCGGCAACCACGACCCGCACCCGCCGGCCGGGCTCGGCGGCGAGGCGGTCGACGCGGCGGACCTGGGCCGGCTCCATCTGACCCACATCCCGCCCGCCGAGCCGGCCGGCCGCACCATCCTCGCCGGCCACCTCCATCCCAAGGCGCGCCTCGCCCAGGCCCGGCCCCAGAGTCGGCAAAGCGCCACGAGGCCCTGCTTCGCCGGCAACCCGGACCTCCTGCTGCTCCCCGCCTTCGGCGCCTACACGGGCGGCCTCAACGTCCTCGACCCCGCCATCGCCGGCCACTTCGCCCGCGGCTTCAGCGCCTTCCTCCTCGGCGACACCCGGGTCTTCCAGGTGGCCCACCGCCACCTTCGCCCCGACCCGCCCGACTGGCGCCGGCACCGGATCGCCTAGACGAGCGCCAGCCAGCGCGCGGCCACCGCCCGGCCGAAGGCCATGGCGGCCCCGTGATGCCGGGCGGCCGCTTCTGCCAGCGCCGCGGGCACGCTCGGATCGCCGGTGAGGCGCGCACGCAGCGCCCCCCAGTCACCGAGCGCCGGCGCGTCCACCTCGAGATGGCACTGGAAGCCCCAGGTCGCCCGGCCGGCGCGGAAGGCCTGGGCGGGGCAGGCGTCGCTGGCGAGGAGATGCACGGCGCCGGGCGGCAGCTCGAAATGGTCCTCGTGCCACTGCATGACGTGCACCGGCAGCCCGGTCCCGGCGAGCAGCGGATCGTCATTCGCCGCCGGCCGGCCCTCGAGCGCCACGAAGCCGAACTCGCCCAGCACGCCCTCGACCACCCGCCCGCCC
>CAZGUW010000280.1:361-6309 GCA_964528705.1 uncultured Geminicoccaceae bacterium | reverse complement strand
AGCCGCGGAACGCCTCGCTGACGTCCTGCATCTCGATCGGGTTCCTGAGATCCGGCTTGTCGGTGCCGAAGCGGCGGATCGCGTCCCGGTAGGCGATGTGCGGGAACGGCATGGGTGTCACCGGCCGGTCCGAGAACTCCTCGAAGAGGCCGTGCATCAGGGGCTCGACCGCGGCGAAGACGTCCTCCTGCGTGACGAAGGCCATCTCGAGGTCGAGCTGGTAGAACTCGCCCGGGCTGCGGTCGGCGCGAGCGTCCTCGTCGCGAAAGCATGGCGCGATCTGGAAGTACCGGTCGAAGCCGGACATCATCAGGAGCTGCTTGTACTGCTGCGGCGCCTGCGGCAGCGCGTAGAAATGGCCGGGGTGCAACCGCGACGGCACGAGGAAGTCGCGCGCCCCCTCGGGCGAGCTGGCGGTCAGGATCGGGGTCTGGATCTCGGTGAAGCCGAGATCGGTCATCCGCCGGCGGATGCTCGAGGTGATCGCCGAGCGCAGCCGGATCTGCCGCTGCATCTTCTCGCGCCGGAGGTCGAGGAAGCGGTACTTGAGGCGCGTTTCCTCGGGATAGTCGCGCTCGGCATTGACCTGGAGCGGCAGGGTGTCGGCGACCGACTGCACATCGAGGCTCGCGGCCACGAGCTCGATCTCGCCGGTTTCGAGGTCCGGGTTGATGGTCTCCGGCGAGCGCGCCACCACGGCCCCCGAGACGGTGATGACGCTCTCGAGCCTGAGCCCTTCGGCCTCGGCGAAGAACGGCTGCTCCGGCTGGAAGACGATCTGCGTCAGACCCGTGTGATCGCGCAGGTCGATGAACAGCAACTGGCCGTGATCGCGCTTTCGGTGTACCCAACCACTCAACCGGGCCTCGCTGCCGACCCAGCCTTTGGTCAGCTCGCCGCAGTGATGCGTTCGATAACGGTGCATGCCGTCACTCTCGACTTGTAAGGAAAGGAAGGCTGCGGGCTCGCGGCCGCGCGTAAAGGTCACAATGGCCGCCGGCCTGTCAAGCGGCGAGCCGAACCCGGCGCCAGCAGCCCCACCGATCGCCCATGACCCTGATCACCGAAACGAGCGACCTCCGAGCCGTCGTCGAACGCCTGCGCCAGGAGCCGGTCGTCACGATCGATACCGAGTTCATGCGCGAGCGCACCTACTGGGCGAAGCTCTGCCTCGTCCAGCTCGCCGGCGAGGCCGAGGCAGTCGCCATCGACACGCTCGCCCCCGGCATCGACCTGGCACCGCTGGTCGAGCTGCTGGCCGATACGAGCGTCCTCAAGGTCTTCCACGCCTGCCGGCAGGACCTCGAGATCTTCCATCGCCTGATGGATGGCGGCATGCCGGCCCCGGTCTTCGACACCCAGGTCGCCGCCATGGTCTGCGGCTTCGGCGAGGAGGTGGCCTACGAGACGCTGGTCAATCGCCTCGCCAAGGCCCGGCTCGACAAGAGTTCGCGCTTCACCGACTGGAGCCGCCGCCCGCTCTCCGAGGCGCAGCTGACCTATGCGCTCTCGGACGTCACCCATCTCCGGACGATCTACCAGAAGCTCAAGAGCCGGATCGAGCAGGCCGGCCGGACCGAGTGGGTGGCGGAGGAGACGGCCGGCCTGACCCAGCCCGGCCTCTACGTCACCGAGCCCGAGGATGCCTGGCGACGGCTCAAGGTCCGCTCGCGCGAGCCGCGCTTCATCGCCCTCGTCCAGGAACTGGCCGCCTGGCGCGAGCGCAAGGCGCAGGCTCGCGACCTGCCCCGCAACCGCGTGATCCGCGACGACCTCCTGATGGAGCTGGCGGCCCAGAAGCCCAAAGACCACGAGGCGCTGCGCCGCCTCGACCGGATCAATCTCGACCGCGAGAGCATGCGCGAGGTGCTCGAGGTGATCACCGCCGTGCGTGCGCGGCCCGAGAGCGACCTGCCGCGGCTGCCGCAGCCGAAGCCGCCGCCCCGCGGCCTCGGCCCGACGGTGGACCTCCTCCGGGTGCTGCTCAAGCACTGCGCCGAGGAAAGCGACGTGGCCCAGCGGCTGATCGCCACCAGCGCCGAGCTCGAGGAGCTGGCGCTCGACGACGAGGCCGACGTCCCTGCCCTCAAGGGCTGGCGCCGCGAGCTCTTCGGGGCCCGCGCCCTCGACCTCAAGGCCGGCCGGATCGGGCTCGCCATCCGCAACCGGCAGATCGTGCTGATCGAGCCGCCCGAAGCATGATTCTCGTCACCGGTGCCGGCGGATTCATCGGTCGCCATATCGCCCAAGCACTCGGCCCATCGGCACGGGCCTGCGGGCACGGGGCGCTGGCCGAGCCGGGCCTCCTCGACGGCATCGAGACGGTGATCCATGCGGGCCGGGATCCGCGGCTAGGAACGAAGGACTATCGGCTGGAAGCCGATCTGGAGCTGGCCCTGGCGTGCCGGGTCGCCGAACGCGGCCTGCGCATGCTGACACTGTCCTCGCGCAAGGTCTATGCGCCGGCCGACAAGCCGCTCGACGAGGCCTCCCCGCTCGGGCCGACCGACGCCTATGGTGAGCAGAAGCTCGCCATGGAAATGGCGCTGGAAGGGCTCCTCGGTGATCGCCTCACCCGGCTGCGCCTCGCCAACATCTTCGGCTTCGAGCCCGGCCGGACGAGCTTCATGGGCCGCATGCTGGACGGCCTCACCCGGGACGCCACCATCACCTTCGACATGAGCCCGTTCACCGCCCGCGACTTCCTCGACGTCGACTCGACCGGTCGGATGGTGGCCGCCATCGCCGAGCGTCCACCCGGCGGCATCGTCAATGTCGGCTCCGGCGTGGCATTGCCCACCGGCCGGCTGGCGCTGGCGCTCATCGAAGGCTTCGGCCGGGGCCGGCTGGTCGTTCTCGACGCTGCCGAGCGCGATTCGTTCGTCCTCGATTGCCGGAAGCTCGAAGGCCTCGTCGGGCTCGGCACGGATGCTGCGGCACTCCTCGACGAGGCCCGCCGGCTCGGTCGCCGGCTCAGCGGATCCGCTCGGCCCTGAAAAGGTGGTCCGGCTCCGCCAGCTGCGCCTGGGCCGCGACCAGCGCCAGCTCGCGGCGCCCCGCGGCCAGGGTCGCCCGGACCAAGGCGAACATGGCGCTTGCCGCCGCCTCCAGGGCACCGGCCGGCTCGCCATACCGGAGATAGTGCGCGAGGATCAGTGCGGTGAAGGCGTCCCCGGTGCCGTTCAGATGGATGTCGAGCCGAGGCGTCCAGATCATCCAGGTGCCGGATACGGTCTCGGCCAGGACACCGAGCTCACCGGGGCGCTCGGCGAGCTTCAGGCTGGTCGCCACCACCATGCGCGGCCCGAGTTTCCGGACATTCCGGGCGGCAGCCAGCACGTCGTCCAGCGTGACGAGCTGGCGCCCGACAAGGGAACCGAGCTCGAACTGGTTGGGCGTGACAATGTCGGCGGCCGGCACGGCACGGTCCCTGAAGAATTCGGGAATGCCCGGGCGGACGAAAAAACCCTCGTCGAGGTCGCCCATCACCGGATCGCAGACATAGAGCGCCTCGGGCCGGCGGGCCTTCACCTCCGCTACCGTCTCAAGCACCGCAAGGCCGAGCTCGGCATCGCCGAGATAACCGGAGAGCACGGCCACACAGCGATCGAAGGCGCCCCGTTCCTCGATCCCGCGCAGGATCTCGCGCACCTGCGACACCGTCAGGACATGGCCGCGCCACGTGCCGTAGCCCGTGTGGTTGCTGAACAGCACGGTATTGACCGGCCAGACCTCGAAGCCGAGCCGCTGCAACGGAAAGACGGCCGCACTGTTGCCGACATGGCCATAGGCCACGGCCGACTGGATCGAGACGATGCCATCCTGCAAATTCGGGTCTCCAAGCTTCCGCCGATCCGGTGAAGCCCACAATGACGTATCCTGCCAGCGCCACGCGGGCTGCTGGAATCGGAGCCACTTTCTCAGGAGACCGCCGATGCTGCTCGATCCGGCCCATTTGCGCCAGCACTACGATGCCGGGGCGCTCGACGAGGCCGATGCGGATGGCGACCCGGTTCGCCAGTTCGGCCGGTGGTTCGAGGCAGCGCTCCAGGCGGACCTGCACGAGCCCAATGCCATGGCGCTCGCCACCGTCGACGCCGAGGGCCGGCCGTCGTCGCGCATGGTGCTGCTCAAGGGCTTCGACGCGGCGGGCTTCACCTTCTTCACCAATCGCGAGAGCCGCAAGGGCGTGGAGCTCGCCGCCAATCCCAGGGCGGCGCTGCTCTTCTGGTGGGACCGACTGCACCGGCAGGTGCGCATCGAAGGCCGGGTGGAGCCCATCGCCGACGCCGATTCGGATGCCTATTTCAACTCGCGCCCCTATGGCAGCCGGATCGGTGCCGCGGCCTCGCCGCAGAGCCGGCCGGTGGCGTCGCGGGCCGTGCTCGAGGAGCGCTTTCGGGCACTCGAGGCAGAGCATCCCGAGAACCCGCCACGCCCGGCGCACTGGGGCGGCTACCGGGTCCGCCCGGACCGGTTCGAGTTCTGGCAGGGCCGCCCCAGTCGCCTGCACGATCGGCTGGCCTATCTTCTTGATGGCCAGGCCTGGCGAATGGAACGGCTGGCGCCCTAGCGGTCTGGAACGAGAACAGGCGTGCCGCGCGCCTTGCTTGTGCTAGAGACGAGCGGCCGGCGAGCAGGAAAGGCAGGGCATGAGCGAGCGCAGGAACGTCTTCATCACGGGCGCCAGTCGCGGCATCGGCCATGCCACGGCAACCTACTTCGTGCGCCAGGGCTGGCGGGCGATCACCTGCTCGCGCGAGGTGGTGCCGGAAGGCTGCCCGCGCGATGAGCGCCACGCGCACATCACCGTCGACCTCGCCGACACCGCCAACCTGGAGGCCACGGTCGCCCAGCTCGAGGAGCTTCTCGACGGCGCACCGCTCCACGCACTGATCAACAATGCCGGCTATTCGCCCAAATCCGAGGCCGGCGCGCGCCTCGGCTGCCTCGATGGCGACATGGCCATCTGGCAGAAGACCTTTGCCATCAACTTCCTGGCACCCGTCTTCTTCAGCCGCGCCGTGGCCCCGCAGCTTGCCCGGACCGGCGGCACGGTGGTCAACATCACCTCGATCGCCGGCCACCGCGTTCACCCCTTCGCCGGCAGCGCCTACGCCACCTCGAAGGCGGCGCTCACCGCCCTGACCCGCGAGCTCGCCGCCGATCTCGCCCATCTCGGGGTTCGGGTGAACGCGGTCTGCCCGGGCGAGATCAACACGGCGATCCTGTCGCCCGGCACCGACAAGCTGGTCGAGCGCATCCCGCTCCGCCGCCTCGGCTCACCCGAGGAGGTGGCCGCCGTGATCTACTACCTCGCCTCCGACCAGGCCTCCTACATTACCGGGGCCGAAATCCCGGTGAACGGCGGCCAGGACCTTTACTGACCGGGCCTCGCCCTATTCCCTGATGCCGCGCAGCCTTTCGTTGCGGCGGCGGAGGAACTCGAGCGACACCAGCAGCAGCACCGAGATGGTGATCAGGATGGTGGCAACTGCCAGGATGGTCGGGCTGATCGCCTCGCGGATGCCGGACCACATCTCGCGCGGGATCGTCCGCTGCTCGACGCTGGCGAGGAAGAGCACGATCACGACCTCGTCGAGCGAGGTGATGAAGGCGAAGAGGGCACCGCTGATCACCCCTGGCAGGATGAGCGGCATGGTGACCTTGAAGAAGGTCGTGGTCGGATCGGCACCGAGGTTTGCGGCGGCCCGGGTCAGGCTGTAGTCGAAGCCGGAGAGGGTCGCGGTCACCGTGATGACGACAAAGGGTGTCCCGAGCGCCGCATGGGCGAGGATGATGCCGAGATAGGTCTGGGCGAGGCCGATGCGCGAGTAGAAGAAGAACATGCCGGCGGCGGAGATGATCAGCGGCACGATCATCGGCGAGATCAGGATGCCCATGATCGTCGCCCGGAACGGCATGTGCGAGCGCGACAGGCCGAGTGC
>CAZGUW010000280.1:0-351 GCA_964528705.1 uncultured Geminicoccaceae bacterium | reverse complement strand
CCCCACCCCGAAACCGCGGGGCCGGGCCCCTCTTCCCCCCCGCCGCCGCCTGCGCTAGACGTCCGGACACACTCCGGAGGAATCCTCATGCGCGATCTTCACCTGCCCGGCCGCTCCGCCGTCCTCGCCCGGAACGGCATGTGCGAGCGCGACAGGCCGTGTGCGGCGAGCGTGCCCAGGACCGTGGCGACGATCGTCGCCCCGGCCGCGATCAGGAAGCTGTTGCGGATGGAACTCATCCAGCTCTCGCTGGTCCAGAAATCCCGATACCAGCGCAGCGAATAGCCGTCCGGATCGAAGGTCAGCATCTCGCGCGTGAAGGTAAAGTAGGGCTCGGCGTTGAACGACAGC
>CAZGUW010000279.1:0-6331 GCA_964528705.1 uncultured Geminicoccaceae bacterium | reverse complement strand
CCGGGCTCAGGCGTCGATTTTCCCTGGCGGGCGGTCGAAGGCGAGGTGGCAGAGGCAGTCGCCGCGGTCGGTGAGGCCCGGATGGCGGAGGCAGACGACGAGGCCGCCGCCCTCGACATGGACGGGCACGGGCTCCTGCATCGGGCGGTCGACGAAGTGGAGCAGGCCGATGCGCGCACCGGGCTCGACGGTGTCGCCCAGGGCGCAGGCGGGCTCGAAGACGCCGGGCTCCGGCGCATAGGCGTAGAAGGCGCGGTTCGCGGCCTCCATCAGGCGGATCGGCGGGGCCGGCGGGACGTCGACGGGTGCCTCCGCCTTCAGGATGCCGGTGTGGCGGAGCACGCGGAGCGAGCCTTCGTAGCCGAGCCGCACGCCCTCGGGGCTGACCGTGGCCGCACCGCCGAGCTCGCTGCCGATATAGGTGACGCCGTGCCGCGCGGCGCAGCCGGCGGCCATGCGCGGCTCGTCGAAGAAGGACCAGATGACGCTGACCGGCGCGCCGAAGGCCTCGAGCGCGGCGAGGCTGCGGGCGTTCTGTTCGGCGTTCGGCATGGCGTGGTTCGAGGCGAAGGGCAGATAGGCGAGCGAGCCGCCGCCGGAATGGAGGTCGAGCCAGACATCGGTGCGCGGCAGGAGCTCGGCATCGATGTAGAAGGCGATCTGCGGGGTCGGCGTGCCGTCGGGGTCGCCCGGGAAGCAGCGGTTGAGGTTGACCTGGTCGATGGGCGAGACGCGCGTGCCGGCGAGGGCCGCCGGCAGGTTGGTGCTGGGCAGGATGATGACCCGGCCCTGGAGATGCTCCGGCTCGAGCTCGCGGGCGATGCGCGAGAGGGCGATCTGCGCCTCGTACTCGTCGCCGTGCACGCCGCCCATGAGGAGGGCCGTCGGCCCGTCGCCGCCCCTGATCACGACGACCGGGATCGAGATGTTGCCATAGGCGGAGCGGGTGACCGACCAGGGCACCTGCAGGTAGCCCGCCTGCTTGCCGGGGCCGTCGAGATCGACATCGCTCCAGACGCGCGAGCGTGTTCCCGGGGTTTGCGTTATCGACATGGGTGCTGCGTCTCCGTCAGTTCGGCACGGGATCGGTTCGGGTATCGGCGATGAGCCGCTCGACCGCTTCGGTGGCGATGTCGCGGGGCACGTCGTGGATGCGTGCCGGGACGGCGCCCAGCTCCTCGCGCCAGCCGGCGCCGGTGAGGACGCCGACGACGCGCTCGCCTCGCGCCACCACGCCGTCGGCGGCGAGGCGGGCGATGGCGGCGTGGCAGGCGGCGCCGGAACTCTCGATCCAGAGCCCTTCCTCCTGGGCGAGGCGGCGCTTGGCGGCGAGCGCCTCGTCGTCGCCGACGGCGAGGGCGAGCCCGCCGGACCGCCGAACCGCCCGGGCCACGTCGGCGAGGTCGGACATGCGGTTGGCGCGGAGGTTGATCATCATGGTCGAAGCCTCGTGCCGGGCGGTGAGCGCCGCCACGCCGTCCTCGGAGAACTCACGAGCGGCGAGCGCGGCGCCGATGATGTTGAGCCCCGTCGGCTGGACCGAGACGAGTCGCGGGGTTCGGGCGGCGAGGCCGGCGGCAGCGAGCTCCGTGAAGCCGCGCCAGATGCCGGCGAGCGTGCCGCCGCCGCCGACCGGCACGACGACCCAGTCCGGCACGCCCATCGCCTGCACGATCTCGAAGGCGATGGTGCGGGTGGCGGCGGCCTGAAAGGTGTTGGTGCGCCGGTTGGTCGAGGCCCGGTACCAGCCGCGCTCGGGGCCGAGCCGGCCGAGGAGCTCGGCCGTGGCCGAGAAGGGGCCGTCGATGGCGAAGACATGGGCGCCGTAGAAGGCCGCCGGGGCCAGCCTGGCGCGCGGCGTGTCGGCCGGCACGAGGATGGCGCAATCGATGCCGGCCCTGGCCGAGTAGGCGGCGCAGGCGAGGGCGGCGCTGCCGGTCGAGGCGACGACGGCGCGCTCTTGGCCGAGCTCCAGGGCCTTGGTGATGGCGAGCGCCATCGGCCGGTCCTTCTGCGAGCCCGTGGGGTTGGCCGATTCGACCTTGAAGGCGAGCTCGAAGGGCCAGTCGGCCCGGCTCGGGAGGAGCGGCGTGCCGCCCTCGCCGAGCGTCACCGGGCGCGTCTCCGGCGCTATCGGCAGCCAGTCGCGATAGTCCCACATGCCGCGCGGGCTGGCGGGCAGGGGTGGCGCCGGCTCGGGCGGGCGGACCATGTATATCCCGGCGCAGTCCGGGCAGCGCGCCGCAAAGGGCCAGTCGCCGGCATCGCGGCCGCACTGGTCGCAGAGCACCTGGACCGGAGGAACCGTGGCGGTCATGTGCCGCGCGCCTGGCGCAGCCGCGCCGTGGCTACCGCGTCGAAGGTGCCGTCCTCGGCGAGGGCCACGCCGTAGTCGGCGGCGGCCGCCTCGCGCGAGACATAGTCGCCCTGCACGTCGGCGGCGACCTGCTCCGGGTCGCGCAGCAGGGGATCGCCATAGCCGCCGCCGCCGGCGATCTCGAGCACCACCCGGTCGTCGGGCGGCACGGTCTGCTGGCCCTTGGGCGCGAGCTTCCGGCCGCTGGTGAGCCGGGCTGCCGCCGCACCCCCGTGGCGGCCGCCGGCGAAGCCCTGCGGCGGGTTCCGGATGCGGTCGGCGGTGAGCAGGATCGAGAAGGGCTGGCCGTCGCGCGTGCCGAGCTCGAGACGCTGGCCGAGCCCGCCGCGGCGGCGGCCGGCGCCGCCGCTGTCGCGGCGCAGCTCCTTGCGCCAGAAGACGAGCGGCGAGATGCTCTCCGTCACCTCGGCGGCGATGGTGCGCACGCCGGACGGGAAGGCCGTGGCCGAGAGCCCGTCCTTGCCGGGCCGGGCACCCATGCCGCCGGCATGGAAGATGAGCGCGTCGAAGCTCTCGAGCCGGCCCTGCCAGTCGGCGGCGAGCGCCGGATCGACGGCGAACGGGCCGCCGCGCAAAGTGGGGTTCCACAGGCCGGCCGAGCTCTGTGCTGGCACGCGGCCCGGGATCACCTGCTCGAGGCAGCCGAAGACGAGGTCGGGGAGGGCATGGCCCACATGGTGGCGCATGGCGACCGGCCCCGGCCGCTGGACGTTGAGGATCGACCCCTCCGGGGCCGAGACGGTGACGGTCGAGAGCGAGCCGTGATTGTTCGGGATGTCCGAGCCCAGGATGCAGGCCACGCCGAAGCTCGTATAGGCGTGGGTGTAGTTCAGGACGACGTTGATGCCGTAGCTGCTGGCCGGCGAGGTGCCGGCGAAGTCGACATGGATGCCGTCCTCGGCGACGGTGAGCGTGGCCTTGAGTTCGATCGGCCGCTCGTAGCCGTCCATGGCGAGGCGGCTCCGCCAGCAGCCCCGGGGGAGGGCCCGGATGCGGGCGAGCATGGCGCTCCGCGACGCCTCGACGATGTGGTTGGCCTGCGCCTCGATGTCGTCGAGGCCGTACTCCTCCAGCATCTCGGCGAGGCGCCGCGCGCCCTCCTCGTTGGAGGCGGCGCAGGAGAAGATGTCGCCCACCACCTGCCGGGGCTCGCGCACATTGGCGCGGACGAGGTCGAGCAGGTCCTCGTTCATCCGGCCGGCGCGGGCCAGCGGCATGATCGGGATCAGCATGCCTTCCTCGAAGACCTGCCGGCCGTCCGGCCCGAAGCCGCGCCCGCCGATGTCGACCACGTGGATGGTGCAGGCGAAGAGGGCGATGGCCCGGTCGCCGCGGAAGGCCGGGGTGACGACGGTGATGTCGTGGAGATGGCCCGAGGTCAGCCAGGGATCGTTGGTCATGAAGTGATCGCCGGGCCGCATGGCATCGATCGGGTAGCGGTCGAGGAAGTGCCGGACGCCGGTCGCCATGGAGTTGACGTGGCCGGGGGTGCCGGTCACCGCCTGGGCCACCATGCGGCCGCGCCGGTCGAAGACGCCGGCGGAGAGGTCGCCCGACTCGCGCACCGAGGTGCTGAAGGCGGTGCGCACGAGGGCCTGGGCCTGCTCCTCGACCACGGCGATCAGGCGGTTCCAGATGATCTGGTCGTGGATCCGGGCGAGGCCGGCGCTGGTGCCGGTTGCTGTCGTGGCCATCCCTTCAGTCCTCCTGGGCTGGACCGCGGACCAGCTCGATATGGCCGAAACCGTCGACGAAGGCGCCGAAGCCTTCCGGCACCACGGTCGAGGTCTGCGCCTCGACGATGATTGCCGGCCCCTCGACCACGGCACCCGGTCGCAGCTCCGCCCGGTCGTGCACCGCCACCTCGATCGTCCGCTCCAGGTCGGGGCTGAAGACCTGACGCCGGCCCACGGGTGCGGCGGCATGGCGTTCGGCGGCGGTGACCGGCTGTCCGGCGGCCTGCAGGGGCGTCGAGAGTGTGACACCCCAGCTGATGGTCTCGACGTCGACACCCGGAATGCGCCGGTCGTACTGCCGTTCGTAGGTGCGGCCGAAGGCCTCGAGCAGCAGGTCGCCGGCGATTTCGCCATCGGCTGGCAATTCGACTGCGATCTCATGGCCCTGGCCGACATAGCGCATGTAGACCATCCGCCGGGCGGTGATCTGCGTGCCCGCGCCGGCCGCGGGGCGCACGACCGCCAGGGCCTCGGCCTCGAGCTCGGCGAGGAGCCGGTTGGCGGCGGTGGCGTCGAAGCCGGCGAGGCGCCAGTAGCCGGAGCGGACGATCTCGAAGGCGATGGGGGCACGGAGAAAACCGACGCAGGAGCCGACCCCGGCGCTCTCGGGGATCAGCACCCGGTCGATGCCGAGGTGGTCGGCGATCCTTGCCGCGTGCAGCGGTGCGGCGCCGCCGAAGGCGACGAGCGTGCGCCCGGCCACGTCGACGCCGCTCTCGATGGCATGGACCCGGGCGGCACTCGCCATGTTGTTGTCGACCATTTCGACCACGCCGAAGGCGGCAAGTTCCGGCGACAGAGCGAGCTTCGCGCCGATGGTCTCATCCAGCGCCGCGCGGGCGCCCGCGGCATCGAGCCCGATCCGCCCGCCCGAGAAGAGCGCCGGGTCGATGCGGCCGAGCACGAGGTCGGCGTCGGTCACGGTCGGCTGCTCGCCGCCGCGGCCGTAGCAGACGGGCCCGGGCTCCGAGCCGGCGCTCGCCGGGCCGACGGCGATCCGGCCCAGATCGTCGACCCGGGCGATCGAGCCGCCGCCGTCGCCGATCTCGACCATCTCGATGACCGGGATGCGGAGCGGCAGGCCGCTGCCCTTGCGGAAGCGGTAGATGCGGGCGACCTCAAAGCTCCGGGCACTGCGCGCCTCGCCCTCGTCGACGAGGCATAGCTTGGCGGTGGTGCCGCCCATGTCGAAGGAGACCACCCGATCGAGCCCGCGGTCGCGGGCGACGCCGGAGGCGAAGATCACCCCGCCCGCCGGGCCGGACTCGACGAGCCTGACCGGGAAGCGTCTGGCGGTCCCGACCGTGGTCACGCCGCCGCCCGAGAGCATGAGGAGGAGCGGGGCCCGGATGCCGAGCCCGCGCAAACGATCCTCGAGCCGGCCGAGATAGCGGTCCATCAGCGGCTGGACATAGGCGTTGGCGACCGTCGTCGAGAAGCGCTCGTACTCGCGCATCTCGGGCGAGACCTCGCTCGAGAGCGAGATCGCCAGATCGGGCAGGGCGGCGCGCAGCATCTCGGCGATCCGCTGCTCGTGTGCCGGGTTGGCGTAGGCATGGACGAGGCCGACGGCGACGGCCTCGATGGTGCCTGGGCGGAGGACCTCATCGATCAGCCGCTCGACGCCCGGCTCGTCGAGCGGCCGGAGCACGCTGCCGTCGGCGGCCACGCGCTCGGCCACCTCGAGCCGCAGCGATCTGGGGACCAGCGGGCGCGGCAGATCGAGGTCCACGTCGTAGACGTCGAAGCGGCTCTCCGAGGCGATCTCCAGCGTGTCGCGATAGCCTTCGGTCGTGAGCAGGGCGGTCCTGGCTCCCTTGCGCTCGATCAGGGCGTTGGTCGCGAGCGTCGTGCCGTGGATGACGAGGCCGAGATCGGCAGGGGCGAGGCCGGCCCTGGCCAGCAGCTCCTCGAGCCCGGCGATCACGCCGTCCTCCGGCGCCTGGCGCGTCGTCAGCACCTTGAGCGACACGGGCCCGCCGGGCGTGTCGAGGTAGAGGTCGGTGAAGGTGCCGCCGATATCGACACCGAGCCGCACATTGCCGTGCATCGGGAAAACCGTCCTTCGTCGTCGCCAGCTGCACCGGCTATAGAAGAAGAAAAATCATCAGACAATATGCCCAAACCGGTCTGTTGTCGGCGGCCGACATGCTGGCGTCCGATCGTCATGCAAGCTATGAGCGGCCGCAAGCGTGCATGGCAGAGGGAGAGGTGAATG
>CAZGUW010000278.1:0-6365 GCA_964528705.1 uncultured Geminicoccaceae bacterium | reverse complement strand
TTCCAGAAGCCCAACCCCTTCCCGAAGTCGATCTACGACAACATCGCCTACGGCCCCCGCATCCACGGGCTCGCGGCCAACAAGGCCGAGCTCGACGAGATCGTCGAGACGAGCCTCAAGGGAGCGGCGCTCTGGAACGAGGTCGCCGACCGGCTCGACCAGCCGGGCCTCGGCCTCTCCGGCGGCCAGCAGCAGCGTCTCTGCATCGCCAGGGCGATCGCGGTCAGCCCCGAGGTCATCCTCATGGACGAGCCCTGCTCGGCCCTCGACCCCATCGCCACGGCGCATGTCGAGGAGCTGATCGAGGAGCTGCGCGACCGCTACACGATCGTCATCGTCACCCACAACATGCAGCAGGCGGCCCGCGTCTCGCAGCGCACCGCCTTCTTCCACCTCGGCAAGCTGATCGAGCTGAGTCCCACCGACCGGATCTTCACTTCGCCCGAGCACCAGATGACCCAGGACTACATTACCGGCCGCTTCGGTTAAGGACCGACCATGCAGGAACCCAAGGAGGCGATGCAGCGTCGCCATACGGTCAGCTCCTTCGACGAGGAGCTCACCGACCTCACCAACCAGATCGTCCAGATGGGCGCCCATGCCGAGCGCCAGATCGCCCTCGCCCTCAAAGCCCTGGTCGAGCGCGACGACGAGCTCGCCGAGCAGGTGATCGAGGGCGACAGGGCCGTCGACCGGCTCGAGGAGGAGGTCGACCAGCACGCGATCAAGATGCTGGCGACCCGGCAGCCCATGGCCGTCGATCTCCGCGTCATCGCCATGTCGCTGAAGCTCTCCAACGACCTCGAGCGGATCGCCGACTACGCCAAGAGCATCGCCAAGCGCTCGCGGCGCCTCGCCTCGGCGCCGGAGCTCAAGCCGCTGGTCACCATCCCGCGCATGGCGGGGGTCGTGCAGGGCATGCTCAAGGACGTGCTCGACGCCTTCATCGATCGCAATGCCGAGAAGGCGATGGAGGTCTGGCATCGCGACCAGACCGTCGACGACGACTACAACAGCCTGTTCCGCGAGCTGATCACCTTCATCCTCGAGGACCCGCGGACGACCAGCACCGCCATCGACCTGCTCTTCGTCGCCAAGAACGTCGAGCGCATGGGCGATCACTGCACCAATATCGCCGAGAAGATCCACTACATGGTGCACGGCGTGCAGATCAATCGACCGCGGAGCGGCGAATCGTGAGACCGTTGATTCTGGTGGTGGAGGACGAGCCACCGCTTCAGAAACTGCTTGCCTACAACCTCGGAGCCGCCGGCTTCGAGGTGGCCGCGGCCCTCGATGGCGAGGAAGCGATCACCCTCCTCGAGGAACGCATTCCCGACCTCGTCCTGCTCGACTGGATGCTGCCCCAGCTCTCCGGCCTCGAGCTCTGCCGCCGCCTGCGCCGCCGCCAGTCCACCGCCCACGTGCCGATCATCATGCTGACCGCGCGCGGCGAGGAGCCGGATCGCCTGCGCGGCCTCGATACCGGTGCGGACGACTTCATCACCAAGCCCTTCTCCCCGGCCGAGCTGGTCGCCCGCATCCGTGCCGTGCTCCGCCGCGTCCGCCCGGCCTTCGCCGAGGACGTGCTCGAGTTCCACGACCTCCGCATGGACCTCGCCGCCCACCGCATCTACCGGGGCGAGCAGGAGATCCACCTGAGCCCCACCGAGTTCCGCCTGCTCCGCCACTTCCTCGAGAACCCGGGCCGCGTCTTCAGCCGCAACCAGCTCCTCGACCGCGTCTGGGGCACCGACCTCGACATCGAGCTCCGCACCGTCGACGCCACCATCCGCCGCCTGCGCCGCGCCCTCAATGTCGCGGACCGCCCCGACCTGCTCCGCACCGTCCGCGCCGAAGGCTACTCCCTCGACCAGGTCAACGGCGCCAGCTGAGCCGACGGTCGGCACCCGGACGGGTTCGGGAGCCCGGAGCCGCCTGCACCGCGCGTCAGGCCCGTTGGCCAAGTGGATGCGTAGTCCCACCCGACCATTGGGGTGACGCGCGTAAACGATGGGCTGATTTCTTCAGATATTCGCGCAGTGGTTTGGTTCGGCTGCTCGTATGGCCGATGATCTCTATCTCATGGCGAGATCCCTTCTCATTGCTGTCGCTTCTGAAGCGAGGAAGCGGGCGTCGATTCTTGAGGCTCGCTGTAGAGTTGCGGCAACAGGTTCAAGTTCTTCATAGCTGTCGCCGACGTAATTCTTGCTGCGTGCCGGCCCGTCTCGTAGAAGATGATCGCTAGGGAAATGATCAGCCGGTGACGGCCGATTGTTGCTTGATGCATGATCTTGGAAAAATCTGTGAGGCAATTTTCCTATTACCTTACGATATTTGTCCAAGACGCATAGCGGGTCGGCAAGCCCGGGCCATCGGGTGTGCTGGCTCATCAGGGATTCCGCTCGATGAGCATGGACCTTGCTCCGTGGCAGGCAGACGGGAAGACCGGTTCCCGCCTGGTGCTTGTCGAGCAGCGCAGCCTGCATCGTCACCTGCTGCTGGACTGGCTGCATCTGGCCTGGCCGGGCTGCCGCATCGATGCCGTGCCGGAGGCGGCGGATCTGGACAACGATCCGATGCCGATCCTCCTGGCACTGTTCAGCTTCGGCGACTCGCCCGTGCGGGCGCCGCACATCACGGCATCGATCCGCAGCCTGCTCGGCCGGATCCACAAGGCGCCGCTGGTGCTTCTCGGCGAGCGGCACGACCGGGCCGATGTCGCGGACGCCCTGGCGATCGGCGCCAGGGGCTATCTGCCGGCCAGCCTGGATTCGCCCGCCGCCGCCCGGGCGATCGAGTTCGTGCTGGCCGGCGGCGTCTTCGTGCCGGCCGAGGCGGTCGTCGAGCCCGGCAACAACGGCAACGGCCGCGATGGTGCCGATCGTCATGGCCGCGCCCCACAGAGCGGGCGCGATCTCGACCACAACTCGATCCTGGGCCTGCTCACGCCGCGCGAGAGCGCTGTCGCCGAGCTGGTCTGCGCCGGCAAGCCGAACAAGATCATCGCCCACGAGCTGCATATCAGCGAATCCACGGTCAAGGTCTTCGTCCGGCAGATCCTGAGCAAGCTCGGCGCCACGAACCGGACCGAGGCGGCATCGGCGATCAGGCGGCTGCTCGAGCAAGCCGAGCGCAGGCCGTCAGCCTGAACCTGGCACCGTCCCCGCCGCCCTGCGACACCTGCCTGTGGATTGTGACCCGGCATGGCGCATCCGCTCAGAAGATCGGCAGGTCGAAGCGGATCGGCAGCGACATGCGGATCGCGTAGTCCGGCGCATCGTCGGTGAGGCCGACGTCCAGTGCCACATCGACCAGGGCACGCGAGCCGAGGATCGCCGAAGCACCGATGGTCATCGTGCCGGAAGTCTGGTCGCTGCCGTCGATCTTGTCGTTGTCGAGCTCGGACTCGGTCGTGAACTGCTGCGAGAAGCCCAGCCGGAGCGAGGTCAGCGGGCTCGCCGCCAGCACGGCCGAGGCGGAGAAGGAGAACGTGTCGCCGGGATTGATGCCGTCGTTCTCGAGCGCCCGGGCGACACCGACACCGCCGACGAACGCCAACGGGTCCTGGCGCTTCACGGCTGAGAGGCTGAGACCGAACTCGTTGAAGTTGCTCGTCAGCGCGACGTTGTTGTTGTCCGCCTCGCCGAATCGCGTGTCCCAGTAGCCGGTGATGATCAGGTCGGGCCGCCAGCCCGATTCGCGCGCCAGGGTCTTGGCGAGCGACAGCCGCGGGTTGCCGATGCCGACGCCGTCGCCGCTCTCGGCGTCGCCGACGGAGCCGCCGATCATCGTTCGCACGCTCTGGTCGACATAGTTGACGGGCAGGGCGAGCTCCACCTGGCTGTCGAACGGCAGACCGAGCTTGAGCTCCGCCATGGCGCGCACTTCGTCGCGCTCGACCTCGTCCTCGCCGACGAAGACGATGCCGTCATCGGCGCCCGAGACAAAGACGGGCGAGTTGGTCGTGCGTCGCGTGTAGGTGATGCCGGGCGTGACCTCGAGCTGGCCCGGCTGCAGCAGCAGGGCACCCGCCTGCGTCAGCGTGCGTTCGAGCGCCCGTTCGACCACCTCACGCTCGGGCGGCCCCTCGTCGCCCGTGCGCGGTGCGGCTTCGCCGCCCGGCGAACCGTCACCTTCACCAGCCGCCGCCTGCGCCATGGCTGGCCCGGCACCGTTCATTGCGCCCTCACCGCTCGCCGGCGACACCGTGGCGAGCGTGGCACCACTCGTGCCGTTCATCGGCGTGGCCGCGGCGGCCGGCACGGACCAGCCGCCCTCCACCGCCTCGAGCCGCGCCAGGAGGCTCGCGATCATCATGTCGCGTCGATAGAGCTCGGTCTTGAGGAAGCCGAAGGGCACCAGCGTCGAATCGTCGGCGTCGGGCGGTAGCGATGTTGTCGCCGGGGGCGCCAGCGCGCCATCGAGCTGCGCGTCATCCACATCGTTAGCCGGTGTGGTCGCCGCACCGCCGACCGTCAGGACGTCGACCACGACGCGATGATCATCGAGCGCAAAGGACCGCACCGTCGTTTCCGCCGGCACGTCGAGAACGATCGCCCGGCCGTCGGCGCTGACCGCCAGGCGGCCTTCGGGCACCGAGCCATCGGGCCGAAACCGGGCCGGACGGTCGAACCGCACCACTGTCCGCCCACCCTCGCGCTCGACGGCGAAGCCGACATCGCTCGCCCAGTCCAGGACGAACCGGACGAACGTCGGGTGCTGGCCGCTGCGCACCGTCACCTCCGGCAGGGCATCGGCGACGGCGGGCGCCTCTGCCCGCAGCGATCCAACCGGCACCATGGCGAGGGCGATGGCGCATCCGGCGGTCCCGAGGCGCAGGACCAGGAGCGCCCGTTGTGGCTCAACCCAGCGTAAGGAAGTCATCGTCGGTGGGCTCCAGGCGATCGGGTGGCGCAAGTCCGTCGCGCCGCTCGACGACGAAGCCGACCCGGCCGAAGTCACCCTGGTCCGGCCAGGCGTCGAGGAACTGCTCGACGGTGACGGTGCGGTTGCCGAAGAGTGGATCCGCCAGCAGCACGCGGCTCCCGCGACGCCCGCGAAAGACGACGAAATGGCTCGAACCGTTGACGACGATCGGCACGATCGCCGGCGCCCGCTCGCCCAGCGTCTCCATATCCAGGCGTCCGATCCCGCGACCGCGATAGCCGCGCGCATCCACGAAGAGCTTGAGATCGGCCAGCGAGAAGCCGCGGCGCAGGTTGACGATCATCGGGTTGGCCACGTACTCGTCCCGGCTCATCAGCCCGATGGCGATCTCCCGCTCGGTGACCGGATCGCCGTGCTGGAAGTTGAGCAGCGTCGCCAGCGAAGCGGCGCCGCAGGAAAAATCCCAGCTTTGCATCACCACCCGAGCCTGGCGCTGCTCCAGGAGGGAAATGACCGCCGGCGAGCGCTGAGCAGAGCGCCCGTCGGCGGCAAGCCCGCCGGTGCTGCAGCTGATGCTCTCCAGCATGCAGCAGCCGGCGACTAGCAGCAGGCCGCTCCAGGGAAAGCGTCGGCGCCTGCTGGCGTAGCTCTTGTCCATTGGTCTCTGCATGAAACCCGGCTTTCCCTGGTAGCGGGCGGTCAGCGAGGCTGACCGTGCGGGCGCCCTACTTGTAGCCGCCCTTGTACCTGTCGTGATGGTAGTAGTTGCCCTTGGTCGCCGCGATCGAGGAGCTGCCGGAACGCGACATCAGGCCCTCGTACACGTCGGCGAAGCTGAGCGTCTCGGTGTAGGTGTTGGGGCCATAGGCCGTTGCGGCGGCCTCGCCGTCGGCGAAGTTCCCCTTGATGTGCGGATCGACGTCCACGTGCGCGCGGATGTCGAAGTTCTTCCACACATCGACGTGGCCGTACTTCGCGTAGTCGAACAGGAAGCCGCCATACATGCCGGCCGTGATCGTCTCCATGTCGCCGAGCGCCAGGTCGAGGGTCTCGGCCCGGGCGGACCCCGCCGCCCCGAGCAACGCTACGGCAGTGGTGGCAACAAGCAGTTTGCGCATGGTGTTTCCCTTCTTGCGTGGTTCATTCGTCGCGGCACGATGGCCGCTCGTGGCACCGGAACCACTCCGGTGTTGCAGTGCCCGCAGGAGCCGCGAGCGACGGGTGGAAAAAGCAGCGGGGCCGCCCGGCCCTGCCGCCAGGAACCGTCTCAGGGACGCGCCGCCGGCGGCGGCGTGCGGGCGAAATCGGGCATCACGAACAGGAATGCGGGGCCAACGGCATCCGAGCGGCTGTAGGCCTGTCCGCGACCGCTCGCGAGTGACGACGAGTCCGCCCGGGCACTGCCGATGGCATTGGCGATGGCGACCGCCGAGGCGTCGCCGGAGCACATGAAGCAGACGGCGTAGGCGTTGGCG
>CAZGUW010000277.1:0-6380 GCA_964528705.1 uncultured Geminicoccaceae bacterium | reverse complement strand
CCGCGGCTCGAACATGTTCGCCGGATCCGGGTCCGCTGCGTGGAGGTCCGCCGCCCACGACGGGATGCTGCCGTCCGGCGCGAATCGCAAGCAGGGCCAGCCCTCTTCGATGGCCTCGCGCGCCCGCTCGACGAAATGGCGCCGGTTGCTGAGCCCTGTGAGATCGTCCGTGGTGGCGAGCCGCCGGAGCTGCTGCTCGGCGATCATCCGCCGGTCGATCTCGACGAGGAGGCGCGACCGCACCCGCCCCAGATGCTCGACCAGCCGCAATGCCACCGCGAGGCCGGACCCGGCCAGCAGTATGGTGACCGCCGCGACCACCGCGAGGTCGATCGACAGCAGCACGGGCCGGGCGCCCAGGAGCCCCCGGAAGGCCACGGTCGCCAGCTCGACCACGAGCGTGAAGGTCAGGGTGCACAGCAACGTGGCGCGCAGCCAGCCGAACCTCTCGACCAGACCGAAGAGCGCCGCCATCAGCCTGCCCAGCGACTCGTGCTCAACCGTGCGCTGGACCCGTGGCATCGGAGCGGCAGCGTCCCGCCCGCGATTCGCCATCATGGATCCTTCGTCTCCGTCCCACCCAGGCTCGGCCATCCGGGCCCTCAGCCTATGTCACCCGAACACGATCTATGGAGGGAGTTTGACGCAACACGCGGATTCCCGCAATCCACATCGCGCAAAATTGAAAACTGCGCGGTGCTGTATCCTGTCGGGAAGACCCCTCAGCGGCTCTTGCGGCGATACCGCCAGATGGCCGCGGGCGGCACGTTCCAGAGCACGTAGCGGGCGAGCTCCGCCTCGATGCCGAGCTCCTCGACCGGCACCGGGGGGACCGGCGAATAGGTGTACTGGAGCATGAAATGCCCGGGCGGCATCACCTTGAAGGCCTGGTCGACGATCGCCTTCTTGAAGGCCGGCGGCATGCCGACCATCGGCAGGCCCGAGAGCACGGTCGACACCCGCCGGATGTCGAGGCGGGCGGTGATCTCGGCGAGCCGGGTGGCATCCCCCTGGATCACGTTCACCTCGGGATAACGACCGGAGAGATACTTGTAGAGATTGGTCTCGAGCTCGACGACCACGATGTTCGCCGGCGGAATGCCGCGCTCGAGGAGGCCCTGGGTGATCGCCCCCGTGCCACCACCGAGCTCGACCACATGATCGCCCGGCTGCCAGGCGGCCTCGGCCGCGAGACCCCGCGCCAGCGCCTTCGAGGACGGGATGATCGAACCCATCGACTTCGGCGAGCGCAACCAGTGCCGGAAAAAGACCTCGTTCTCGGTGGCCGAGTTCGGCTGCGGCATTTCACTTCCTTCGTCCCGCGCAGAGCGGGGTCATGTCCTGGGACCGTCTTGAGCAACGACCGGCTGGCGTGCGTGGTTCCTGCCGTGTGTAATCGGTCGTCGCGTCGCACTATTGCCACGCCTAGGTAGGCAAACTGTCACGCGGCGGCAAGTACGACGTTCCGCAGAAGCTTGCCGGCGCTGCTGACCGCCACGCTGAGCATGGCGAGATCGGGGTCCCGGGCGGTGTCGATCTCGGCCAGGAGCTCGCGGTAGCGACCGAGGCCGTCGAGCGTGGCGGCGAGCCATTCCTCGATGCTGCTGGCTGCCGCCTCGGGCGTTTCGGCACGGATGCCCGAACGCCAGGCCGCGAGGGTGAGTGCCCGCAGCGCCATCGACAGCTCGTCCTCGAGCCCGCTGAGCGCCATGCGGTCCCAGCGGGTGCGGATCGAGGCCTGCCGCATGCGATGGCGCAGGCGCGACAGGCTAAGGCCTTCATCGAGGGCGAAATACAGCCGGGCGACCGGCAGCGGATTGGCGACGGACTTGAGGCGCGTCGGCGCGTCGCCTTCGGCATCGCCACCCTGGTCCTCCTCGCCGGCGCCCGGCCCCGCGAGGTCGCGGGCGACGGTGACGATGTCGCAGGCGGCGAGCAGATACGGCAGGGCCGCGACGCCGCGCGCCAGTTCCGGCGCCACACCGGCCTCGACATGCCCGGCGATGGTCGCCGCCAGGGCCTCCGCCTGGCTCGCCGCGAGCGTGTCCTCGAGCGCCCCCGCCAGCGTCGCGATCGGCTCGGCGAATGTGGCGACGGTGTGACCGATCCGCATCGGCCGCGGCGTATGGGCGAGGAACCAGCGCGTGCCGCGCACGAGGGTGTCGCGCGCCTCGCCGAGCATCTCGATCTGCAGGCCCGGCGGCACGTCCATCGGCAGCACCTCGATCGCCGCCCAGAGCGGCAGGAGGGCGAAGGCGTCGCGGGTGATGACGTAGCCGAGGCAGATATCGGCGAGCGAGGCGCCGGTCTCGTCCTCGAGCTCCGTGCAGAAGACGTCGAGGCCCCGGTTGACCAGGCTGTTGGCGAGCCAGGTGGCGATGATCTCGCGCCTGAGGCGGTGCTCGGCGATCGGCCCGGCGAAGCCGCGCCTGAGCGGCCGCGGGAAGTACTTGGCGAGGTCGTGCGCGAAATACGGCCGGTCGGGCAGCTCGGTCGCCAGCACGTCGTTGAAGAGCGTCATCTTGGCATAGGCCAGGAGCACCGCCGATTCCGGCCGGGTCAGGCCGCGCCCGGCCCGGCGCCGCTCGGCCAGGGCGGCATCGTCGGGCAGGAACTCGATGGCCCGGTCGAGCCGCCCGGCCCGCTCCAGCTTGCGCATCAGCCGTGCCTGCGGCTCGGCGAAGTCGACGGCGCGCGCCTCGGTCAGGCTGAGGGCGAGGTTCTGCAGCGTGTTGTCGCGCAGGCAGAGTGCCGCCACCTCGTCGGTCATCTCGGCGAGCAGCGCATCGCGCTGCTTCATGGTCAGATCGCCGGCGGCGACCACCTCGCCGAGCAGGATCTTGATGTTGACCTCGTGGTCCGAGCAGTCGACACCGGCCGAATTGTCGATGAAGTCGGTGTTGATCCTGACCCCGTTCCAGGCCGCCTCGATCCTGGCCTTCTGCGTCAGGCCGAGATTGCCGCCCTCGGCCAGCACCCGGCAGCGCAGCTCCGAGGCGTCGATCCGCAGGCCGTCATTGCCCCGGTCCTGGGCGTCGTGATGCGTCTCGCTGCTCGCCTTGACGTAGGTGCCGATGCCGCCGTTCCACCAGAGATCGACCGGAGCCTTCAGGATGGCGCTGATCAGCTCGGTCGGGGCGAAGGTGTCGCGGTCGAGGCCGAGCGCCGCCCGCACCTCGGGCGAGACGGTGATCGACTTGGCGCTGCGCGCCACGATCTGCCCGCCGGCGGAGAGCAGGCTCCGGTCGTAGTCGGCCCAGGACGAGCGCGGCAGGGCGAAAAGGCGCTGGCGCTCGGCGAAGGACCGCGCCGGATCGGGGTCCGGGTCGAGGAAGATGTGGCGGTGATCGAAGGCGGCGAGCAGGCAGATGCGATCCGAGAGCAGCATGCCGTTGCCGAACACGTCGCCCGACATGTCGCCGACGCCGATGACGGTGAACCGGTCGACCGCCGGATCGAGGCCGAGCTCGCGGAAATGGCGCTTGACCGATTCCCAGGCACCCCTGGCGGTGATGCCCATGCCCTTGTGGTCGTAGCCGGCCGAGCCGCCGGACGCGAAGGCGTCGTCGAGCCAGAAGCCGTAGTCGCGGCTGACGCCATTGGCGATGTCGGAGAAGGTGGCCGTGCCCTTGTCGGCGGCGACGACCAGATAGGGGTCGTCGTCGTCGTAGCGCACGACCCGCTCGGGCGGCACGACCTCGCCCTTGACCTGGTTGTCCGTGATGTCGAGCAGGCCCGAGAGGAAGAGCTTGTAGCAGCGGATCGCCTCGTCGACGATCACCTGCCGCTCGGTCGTCTCGGGCGGCCGCTTGACGTAGAACCCGCCCTTGGCACCGACCGGGACGATCACGCCGTTCTTGACCATCTGCGCCTTCATCAGGCCCAGCACCTCGGTGCGGAAATCCTCGCGCCGGTCGGACCAGCGGAGCCCCCCGCGGGCCACCTTGCCGCCGCGCAGATGCACGCCCTCGACGGCCGGACCGTAGACGAAGATCTCGAAAGCCGGCCTGGGCTTCGGCATCTCCGGCACCTCGGCCGGGTCGAACTTCAGCGAGAGATAGGGCTTGAGCCCGCCGGCCACGGTCCGCTGGAAGGCGTTGGTCCGGATGGTGGCATGGATCAGGCCCAGATAGCGGCGCAGGATGCGGTCCTCGTCGAGGATCGCCACGCTCTCGAGCCCGGTGCGGATGCGGGCCTCGATCGCCTGGGTCTCGGCCTCGCGATCACCTTCGAAGTCCGGATCGAAGCGCGCGTTGAAGAGGGCCACGAGATCGGCGGCGAGGATCGGGTTCGAGGCGAAGGTGTCCTCGATGTAGCTCTGGCTGAAGGGCGTGCCGAGCTGCAGGATGTACTTGCAGTAGGCGCGCAGCACGACGACGGCGGCGGCATCGAGGCCGGCGGCGAGGATCAGCCGGTTGAAGCCGTCGTTCTCGACGGCCCCGGACCAGATCAGCTCGAAGGCCTCCTGGAAGGCCTGGCGCGAGGCGTCGACGTCGACCACCCCGCCCGTTATCGGCCGCATGCCGAAATCGTGCATCGAGAAGAGCGTGCCCTTGGCGTTGCGCACCGGGTGCGGCTCCTCGTGCAGCACCTTGAGGCCCATGTTCTCGAGGATCGGCAGAGCGTCGGAGAGATGCAGCGGCAGCTCGCGGCGGACCAGCTTGAAGCGCACGGTCTCCGGGCGATCCTCGAGCCGCCGGTAGAGGGTCATGCCGAGGCGGTCGCCCGTCACCTGCTCGAGCCGGTCCATGGCGAGGATGTCCGGCACCGCGGCGCGCGCCGCATTGCGCTCCTGGTAGCTGGCCGGGAAGGCGCGGCCGAAGCCGCGGTAGAGCCGGTTGCCCTCCTCCTCGCCCTCGGCCTCGATCAGGGCCGCGTGCAGGCGGTCGGTCCAGCTTTGCGAGAGCTCCTGGATCTGGCGCTCGAGACCCTCGACGTCGAGATCGTCCGGCACCCCGTGCGGCGTGCGCACGATGACCATGATGCGGGCGAGCACCGATTCGGAGACCTGCGCCTGGAACTCGCTGTCGCTGCCGTTGAAGGCCTCGAGCAGGAGGCTCTGCAGCCGCTCGCGCAGCGTCGTGTTGTAGCGCTCGCGCGGGATGTAGAGGAGGCAGGAGACGAAACGCTCGAAGGCGTCCTTGCGCACGAACAGGCGGATCTGCTGGCGATCCTGCAAATAGAGGATCTGCGAGGTGATCTCGAAGAGCGTCTCCTCGTCGGCCTGGAAGAGCTCGTCGCGCGGGTAGGTCTCGAGGATGTTGACCAGCGCCTTGCCCGAATGGCCGGCGCGCACGTGGCCGGCCCGCTCGATGACGGCGTCGAACTTGCGCCGCAGCAGCGGAATGAAGCGCGGGCTGCGATTGTAGGCGACCGAGGTGAAGAGGCCGAGGATGCGGTGCTCGCCGATCACCCGCCCGTCCGGGGCGTAGCGCTTGACACCGATGAAATCGAGATAGGTCGCCCGGTGCACCGTGCTCTTGGTGTTGGCCTTGGTGATGGCGATGGCCGGCAGGGGCTCGGTCGCCTTGAGGCGGGTGGCGAGCGGCATCTCCATGAAGCTCTTCGAGGGTGCGCCGTCGTCATGCGCGCGCAGGATGCCGAGGCCGCTGCCCTTCATCCGGCGCAGCATGAGCGTCTCGCCCTCGCCTTCGAGCTCGTAAGCGGAATAGCCGAGGAAGGTGAAGTGGTCGTCGGCGAGCCACTCGAGGAACGCCTTGATCTCGGCGAGGTCGTCGGCCGCGAGATGCTGCGCTGCCGGCTCGAGATCGGCCAGCACGTCGCCGACCCGCTGGCGCATCGTCTGCCAGTCCTCGACGGTCTTGCGCACATCCTCGAGAATGCGGCGGAGATCCTCCTCCAGCCCCTCGAGCACCTCGGTGTCGCTCTGCCGGTCGATCTCGATATGCATGAAGCTCTCGAGCCGGGCGTTGTCGGGCGCCCCCTCGCGGTCGCCGATCCAGGCCAGCCGGCCATCGGCGTCGCGCTCCACCGCGAAGATCGGGTGGATGACGAGGTGCATGCCGAGGCCGTGCCGGCTCAGCTCCATGGCCACGCTGTCGACCAGGAAGGGCATGTCGTCGTTGACGATCTCGACGACCGTGTGGCTCGACTGCCAGCCGTGCTGGGCGATGCCGGGATTGTAGACCCGCACCTTCGAGCTGCGCGCCGGGCGCTGCCCGGCCTGGCGCAGATGGGCGAGCGCCGCGCCATAGAGGTCCTGCACCTCGCGCAACGCGAGATCGGCGGGCGCCACGTCACGGTAGTAGTGGCGGACGAAGCCCGCGGCGAGCCCGGCCTCCTCACCGGTCAGCTTCGCCTCGATCTCGGCGATGACCGCCTGGATCAACTCCTGCTTGTGCTCTTCGCCCCGCAGCGCC
>CAZGUW010000276.1:0-6399 GCA_964528705.1 uncultured Geminicoccaceae bacterium | reverse complement strand
GCTGCTGCTTCGCCGAGAGCGGCAGGTCGGCGCCGGTCGGCACCAGCACGCTGCGGGCCGGCTCGGCCTCGAAGGCGGCAGGCGTGCTGAGGACGAGACGCAGCACAGACCCCATGGGCGTCACCGTGGCCCGGGCGACGGTCTCGACCAGCCGGCGCAGCGCATCCGGCAAGGGCGGCTGATCCAGCACCGCCTGCACCGGCTTGAGCCGCGCCTCGGCCACCGGCCGGGCACTGCCGCGCTCCCAGACGACGCCAATGACGCGGCGCGGGCCAAAGGGGACGACGACGTAGCTGCCGAGCGGCGGCGGGGCGGCGGCGTGCTCGCCCTCCAGCCGGTAGTCGAACGGCGTCGGCAGCGGCATCGGCACGAGGACGGAGGTGGTGGCGACGGTCATCGGATCCGGCAGGTGGTGCGACGGCACGTGGCGAGTGCTAGCATCCGCGGGCGTTCGCGATAAGCCGCACGGGAGACCGGTCCTGCTCGCCTTCGCCCTGCCCGACCTCGAGAAGGCCTTCGCCGCCTGGTGCGACTGGCTCGCCCACGAGCGCCGGGCGGCGGCGCGGACCCAGTTCGGCTATCGCCGCGACCTCGCCGCCTTCGTCGCCTTCCTCGCGGACCACCAGGGCGGGCCGGTCGGGCTCGCGACGATCGCGGAACTGACCCCGCAGGGTTTTCGCGGCTGGCTCGCCTGGCGGCTCGGCCAGGGCTACGCGAAGAGCTCGACGCAGCGGGCGGTCGCCGCGGTGCGCGGCTTTCTCGACTTCCTCGACGCCCGTCACGGCATCCACAACCCGGCCCTTCGGGCGATGCGCGCCCCCCGCGCCCGGCGGCCCCTGCCGCGACCGCTGGCGGTGGCGGAGGTGACGGAACTGACGGACGCGGCGGCGGGGGCCGACCAGCCGCCCTGGGTGCTGGCCCGGGACACGGCCCTCCTGCTCCTGCTCTATGGCGCCGGCCTGCGCATCGGCGAGGCGCTGGAGCTGGAGCCGGGCGGCCTGCCAAAGGCGGGCGAGAGCACGCTGCGGGTCACGGGCAAGGGCCGCAAGGTCCGGCTCGTGCCGCTCCTGCCCGTGGTCCGGGAGGCGCTGGCGGCCTACTGCGACGCCTGCCCCCATCCCCTGCCGGCGGACGCGCCGCTCTTTCGCGGGGTGCGTGGCGGCCCTCTCCAGCCGGCGGTGGTGCAGAAGCGGGTGCGCGAGCTGCGAAGGGCGCTCGGGCTGCCGGAGACGGCGACGCCGCACAGCCTGCGCCACAGCTTCGCGACGCACCTGCTCGGCGGCGGCGCCGATCTGCGCTCGATCCAGGAGCTGCTCGGCCATGCCAGCCTCAGCACGACGCAGCTCTACACGGCGGTCGATGCCGAGGGGCTGGCGCGGCTCTACGCGGCGGCGCATCCACGCGCCTGACCGCGACGGCCCCAAAAGAAAACGGCCGGGCGTTGCCGCCCGGCCGTCTCCCTTCAACGTCGGATCAGATCAGTCGCCGACCTGGATCAGGTCGATGTCGACGCGACGGTTCTGGGCACGACCCTCGGCCGTGTCGTTGCTGGCGACCGGGTTCGACTCGCCGAACCAGGCAACCGTCATCCGGTCACGGGCGACGCCGGCATTCTCGAGGTAGTCGGCCACCGCGTTGGCGCGACGCTCGGAGAGGCCCATGTTGTACTCTTCGGTGCCGATGCTGTCGGTGTAGCCGTCGATCCGGATGGTGACGTCCGGGTTGGCCAGGAGCGTGTCGGCAGCGGCATCGAGCTCACCGGTGAACTCGGAGCGGATGTCGGACTTGTCGAACTCGAAGAGCACGTCGGACGACAGGCTGATGACGTCGACTTCCTCCTCGACCGGCGCCTCGAGCTCGGCCAGGCCGGCATAGAAGGCATCGCGGCAGGCGGCGATGTCGTCCGGCTGGAAGTTCTCCGTCTGCTGCTCGATCCAGCAGTCGTAGTCGGCCATGGTGCGGCCGGCGACGGCCGGCAGGCGCTGGCCGGGCTCGCCCTCGGCGACCGCCATGTAGCGGGCGCGGGCCTCGCTCAGCTCGGCGGCATGCTCGGGCGTCAGCGGGCGCTCGCTGGTCGGCTGCGGCACGACAGTCTGCCCGGCAGCGACCGCCGACGCGCGCTGCGCGTGGAAGATCGTGTCGGTGTAGTCCTGCATGCTCTCGTATTCGTACTTGGCATGCGCGATGTAGCCGTCATACGCGGCCTTGTCGAACGGATCGGTCGGCGGCGTCGCGGACGTCGCGGCGGCATAGGCCTCACCGGCCGGCCCACGATTCTTGAACTTCTCGCCGAGCGTGTGGAAGTTGTCGCCACCGCTGCAGGAGGCCAGCACGAACGCTGCGCCTGCCGTTACCATAACTACACGTGAGAGACGCATTGGCCCCCTCCTCGGTTATCCTACCGGCCGGAGATTACAAGACATGCGGGAGTTGTACAGCTACACCATACCGAATATCGCGCAGTGTGGCGTTGCTGCCGTACCCCACTGATCATGGGCGGGCGGGGGCGGCAAGTTCTGTCACTGACAAGGTCGACCGACGCGTCTAGCCTAGCCGCAACTTGGATCGTGTAAACGGGAAAGGAGTGTCATCGATGCCGGCAACCGAAGGCTTCGGCCGCACGGGCTGGGCGGCCCTGCTGGTGCTGCTGCTGGGCATTCTCGCCGTCCTGCTCTTCGGCTTCGCGGCGGCGATCTATATCGGCCTCCTTCTGACCTTCACGGCCCTCGTCGTCATGGTCCTGCTCTGCCAGGGCGAGCCCGCCAACGAGTGAGCCGCGGCGCCGCTCCCGGATTGCGGCCCGTGGGCCGCTCAGCTTTCGGGCGGCAGGCCCAGCAGGGCGCTGAGCTCGCGCCATTCGCGGGGGGCCAGGCCTGAGGTCGCCGCGGTGACGGTCTCGCCTGCGAGCATTCGCCGCACGGCCTCGAGGCCCTTGCCGGAGAGGGCGGCACCCTCGGTTCGATAGTCGCGAAAGGCGGCCGCCGTCAGCGGCACCCACTGCTCGACGATCCGCCCCAGCACCTCGGCATAGGCGCGGATCTCGTACTGGGCGTGGCTGTCGGCGCGCAGGGCGATGAAGTGCAGGAGATTGTGCAGGTCGATCTTCCAGTACCACTGCGTGTAGCTGGAGAGCGGCAGGACCATGCGGGCGAGCTCACGGCTGAGGCCGGGGCCGCTCTCGCCTGCCTCGCCTTCGCCATCGGCGCCCTCGGGGTCGCCGAGCAGCCAGCGATAGGTCGCCTCGGCGCTGGCCGTCGCCTCGTCCAGCCGCTCGCGCACCGCCCGGGCGGCGGCCGGGTCGAGCTCTTCTCCCCTGCCCTGGCGGTTGGTCACGGCCTGGCTGGCGAGCTGGGCGAGCTCCGGCCGGTAGCTGCCGTCGTCGAGCACCGAATAGCGCGCCGAGTACTCGTTGACGCTGGCGGTGCGGTGGCGGATCCACTGCCGGGCGACGAAGATCGGCAGCTTCACGTGCAGCTTGATCTCGCACATCTCGAAGGGCGTCGTGTGGCGGTGCCGCATCAGGTAGTTGATCAGGCCCCGGTCGTTGCTGACGTGCTTCGTGCCCTTGCCGTAGGAGACGCGGGCCGCCTGCACCACGGCCGCATCGTCGCCCATGTAGTCGACGACGCGGACGAAGCCCTGGTCGAGCACGGGCATGGGCTCGTAGAGCAGCGCCTCGAGCGCCGGCACCACGGCGCGGCGGGTGGGCGCCTCGGTCGCCCGCTGGGCGGCGATCTCGGCGGCGGCTTCGGCGGAAAGGGTCATGGCGACACACCAGGATATGGTTCGGGCGGCCGGCTGCTGCCGGTCGCGCTCTGGTCGCCTCTTTGACACCGCTTGGCAAGCGCCTATATCTGAGATGCTGGAGCAATCCGGCTATGGCGATAAACGCCATTCGGAATAAGCGTTTCGGACCCGGGGGCAGTTCCCGGCGCCTCCACCAAACTCTCGATCCGCCCGATGTCGGTTGTCGGCCTGAGGGTGGTGAGCATGGGGGCGAATCAGGATCGACGAGCGTGGTAAAGGGATGGTTTTTGCCCGGCATGGTACCGCCGTTACCGGACCGTTTTTACAAGTGCCAACGACAACCGTATGGCTCTCGCTGCCTAATCTTTAGGTAAGCGCGGCTGGCAGGGGCCGGGCAACAGAATCCTGCCAAAAAGTCCAGGGAGCTTCGGCACCCTGGCGCGGCCCGGGGGGCGCCGGGCAACAGAAGCCCCCCACTCCGCTGCGGGCCGCTCTTCACAAGAGGGGCCATCCGTGGCTAGGGTTAGAGAGACGCACCACACCGACCCGGCAGGTGCCCGAACCGTGTGAAGGCCCATGCGGCGGCAGACCATCGATTACGGACAGCTCGTCGAAACGGCATTGCGCACGGTGGTGCGCGATGTGCTGCGCCGCTTCGCGGCGGGCGATGTGCCGCCACCCCATCATTTCTACGTCACCTTCCGCACCGACATGCCGGGCGTCGAGATTCCGGACTTCCTCCGCAGCCGTTATCCAAACGAGATGACCATCGTCCTGCAGCACCAGTTCTGGGATCTGGAGGTGGAGGACGACAGGTTCGGCGTGACGCTGAGCTTCAATGACCAGCCGGAGCGGCTGATCGTGCCGTTCGAGGCTCTCCGCGTCTTCGCCGATCCGGGCGTCGAGTTCGGGCTGCAGTTCACCCTGGGCACGGAGAAGGAAGGCCAGGAGCCGGCCTCCCTGCCGCTCGCCGCGAAGACCGGCGCCAAGCCGCGCCCCGTGGCGACCAAGGAGGAGGAGCCGGCCGAATCCCCGCCCGTCGAGGGCGGTGCCGAGATCGTCACGCTGGATCGATTCCGCAAGAAATAGGCTTGCGGGCGGGCGAACGCCCGCCGCCCCGGCCCCACCTCACTGACGTTGCCTTCGGCCTGCCTGCCGGGCATGCTGATCCTGGACCTGCCCCTCAACACACGAGGCTGGAGGTCCCTGCCGTGCCGCGAACACTTGCCGCAATCCTGCTCCTGGCGCTGGTGACCCTGCCGGTGGCGGGTCCCTGGGTCGCCCGGCCGGCCGCTGCCGCCGGGCGGATCGTCGAGTTCGAGGTGCCGGCACCGTCGCTCGACGGCAACCTGCTCGGGACCCCCATCGTCCAGGGTGTCGCCGTCTACCTGCCGGAGAGCTACGATGCCGGGCCGGAGCGCCGCTATCCCGCGGTCTATCTGCTGCACGGCATCTTCGACAGCTACGAGACCTGGCTCGTCCATTTCGACGTGCAGGCCATGCTCGACCGGCTGATCGACGCCGGCGCCGTGCCGGAGCTGGTCGTGGTGATGCCCAATGGCGGCAACCAGTATGGCGGCGGCTTCTATCGCAACTCGCCGGTGAGCGGCCATTGGGCGGACTATGTCGTCGATGACCTCATCGGCTTCATCGACGAGCGTTTCCGCACGGTGGCCAGCGCCGGAGGCCGTGCCGTCGTCGGCCATTCGATGGGCGGCTACGGCGCCCTGCACCTCGCGATGAGCCGGCCCGGCGTGTTCTCCACCGTCTGGGCGATGAGCCCGTGCTGCCTCGCGGCCCGGGACGATTTCGGCTTCGGCAACGACGCCTGGAAACGGGCGGCGGCGGTCACCAGCGAGGCCGAACTGCAGGCCCTGCTGGATGCCCGGGACTTCTTCGCCGTGGCGGCACTCGGCGTCGTCACCGCCTTCAGCCCGGCACCCGACGAGGCGCCGGTCTTCGGCGATTTCCCCTTCTCCGTCGTGCGCGGCGAGGTGGTGCTCGAGGACGCGGCCTATGACCGTTATCTCGACGGGCTGCCGCTGCGCCAGGTGCACGGCGCGCGCCAGGCGCTCAGGGAGCTGCGCGGGCTCGCCATCGACGTCGGCCTCGGCGATCAGTTCCTGCACATTCCGACCGGCACGCTCGAGCTGTCGCAGCGCCTCGGTGCCGAGCGCATCCCGCATCTGCTCGACGTCTATGCCGGCGACCACCGGGACGCGGTCGGCGAGCGGCTGGAGCGCCTCGTCCTGCCCTGGGTCGGCCGGCATCTCCTGCGGGACGAGTGAGGCTCGCAAGCGCTCCTCTGTCGCAACGCGATTGACAAGTGCGGCGTCGCCGGGCCATGCGGCAGGCCGGAGAGGACTGCCGAAGCGGAGGCACGAATGACGAGCGGCGTGCGCATCGAGACGGATACTTTCGGGCCGATCGAGGTCGAGGCTTCCCGTTACTGGGGCGCGCAGACCCAGCGCAGCCTGCAGAACTTCAAGATCGGCGGCGAGCGGATGCCCCTGCCGCTGGTGCGGGCGCTCGGCGTGGTCAAGCGGGCGGCGGCCGAGGTCAACCAGGCGCAGGGCTCGCTCGACGGAAAGCTGGCCGAGGCGATCGGTGCGGCCGCCCAGGAGGTGATCGACGGCAAGCTCGACGAGCACT
>CAZGUW010000275.1:0-6409 GCA_964528705.1 uncultured Geminicoccaceae bacterium | reverse complement strand
AAGCCCTGCGTATGGCGGGCGCTCTGCAGCCGCCATTCGAGGATCCGGCGGGTGAGGTCCTGCCGGGTCGCCTGGTGCGCGTGGGCATCCCAGAGGTTGTCCACCTCGTCCGGGTCGGCCTCGAGGTCGAAGAGCTGCCCTTCGTCGGAGCCGAGATAGTGCACGAGCTTCCACTTGCCGGTGCGGATCATGGTGATGAAGGGGCAGTCCTCCTGGATCATGTCGTCGGCGAGCTCGGCATAGACCGTGTCGCGCGCGGGGTCAGTATCCCGGTCGAAATACGGGACGAGGCTCTGCGCCTCCATCCAGGCGGGCGGGGTGACGCCGGCGAGCTCGAGGATCGTCGGGCCCAGGTCGAAGAGCGAGGTCAGGTCGTGGACGCGCCTGCCGTCCTTGCCGCGTCGCGGATCGTGCATGACGCAGGGCACGCGGACCGAGCTCTCGAACATGCTCCATTTCTGCGAATGGCCGTGGTCGTTCAGGCTGTCGCCGTGGTCCGAGGTGAAGATGATGATGGTGTTGTCGAGAACCCCCCGGGCTTCCAGCGCCGCCCTCAGGTGGCCGAGCTGCTCGTCGATCATGGTGACGTTGGCGGCGTAGTGGGCGCGCTGGCGATGCATCTGCTCCGCCGTCGGGTCGGCCAGATGCACGACGGCGTCGTGGTCGTTCTCCATGTGGTTCCGGCGCAACTTGCGCATCGCCGTGGGCTGGGTGTCGAGGTCGTAGTTGCGGATCGGCGCCGGGAACTCGACGCCGTCATAGAGGGCGAGGGCCTCGGCCGTCGGGTCGTAGGGCGGGTGCGGGCCGGGAATGCCGACCTGCAGGAAGAAGGGCTCCTGGCCCTTGTAGGATTCGAGCCAGTGAACGGCGCTCTGGGCGACGAAGACGTCGGGGTGGAACTTCTCCGGCAGCTCCCAGACGAAGGCGCCGAGCCGCTCCCTGTAGTCGTCGCGGTGGCAGTAGGTCTGGCGCGACGGCTTGGTGTAACCGGCGGCCCAGAGCGCCTTGTCCCAGTTGTCGAGGTAGAAGGGCAGGTTCGGGTGCGCCCGGTCCTTGTTCTCGGTGACGTGGCGCTCGTGGAAGCCGAAGGGCTCCTCGAACGGGTGGGTGTGCATCTTGCCGACATTGACGCAGCGATAGCCCGCCTCGGCCAGGAGGTGGACCCAGGTGTAGGGCCAGCGCTCGTCGTTGCGCATGACGCCCGAGCTGTGCGGGTAGAGCCCGCTGAAGAGCGAGGCGCGCGACGGCGAGCAGACCGGCGAGGTGCAGTACATCTGCGTGAAGGCGACGCCCTCCTCGACCATCCGGTCGAGGTTCGGCGTGATCATGTGGTCGTGGCCAAGTGCCTTGATCGTGTCGTGCCGCTGCTGGTCGGTGATGATGAAGACGATGTTGGGCTTGGCCATGGCACGATCCGCATGCTGGAAGGAGAGGGCGTTCCGTCAGCCGGCGGTCGCCACCGGCTCTCGTGCCTTGCTAATGCATGGGCGGTTCGGCCGCCATGCATTCCGGCGCCCGGATTTACCTTATGGGAACCGGAATTCCGGCTTATGATCGAAGGGTTGGTTCGATACCCGAACAGATGTTGCCCAGCAGGGAGTTTCCTCATGGCTCATCACGACGTGTCGGATCCGGCCTCCTGGGATCCCGAGCTCGATGCCGTCAAGGCCGCGCCCAGGCACCACAAGGTGATCTTCGAGAACGACAATGTCCGGGTGCTCGAGGTCACGCTGGAGCCCAATGACGAGGAGCCGGTACATCACCACCGCTGGCCCTCGGTCTTCGTCCTCGACCAGATCAGGCCGCCGGTGGTCGACATCTCGCCCGAAGGCGAACGGCTGCCGCCGCACCGTGACGTCATCGCCGCGGTCGAGGCCTGGAACGGCAAGGGCTGCCTCGTCGTCAACATGGCGCCGCAGCCGCCCGGCCGCGTGCTGAACGAATCGGACACGACCGTGCACGGAATCCGGATCGAGATGAAGAACATGGGCTGAAGCGGGCCGGGGCGCCGCCCTTCGCCCAGTTCGCGCCAGCGTTCGCCATTGCGCGAAACGGATTGATTAAACGCTGAACCGGCGGCATTTTCCCTGCGTTCGGGGAGCTGCCCAAAAATTTTGGGCGGCAAGGCTGGAAATCGTGGTTGCGTTACATGCGCGACTTGCGGAGATTTATGCGTGTTTTGTCACAATTTGGTGACAACCCGCTCGGCCTCGCGTCCCGATTTGCCAAGGGGAAGCAGAATGGCTGAGCAATACCGGATCGATCAGTTCTTTCTCTTGCACGCGGCGCGCGCCGACCAGTGGCGTGAGGTTCTCACGGCCGCCGACGACTGGGTGAAGGGCGCGGGCAGCGCCGCGAAGGTCGAGGAAGAGCTGGGCGACGTGGCGCTGATCGAGGAGTTCCACGCCTATCCCGGCATGCGCCAGATGGCGCGGCTCCGCGAGCGGCTGGCGGCGGGCGATGCCGCCGCGGTCGCCGGCATGGTGCGGGTCTTCGCCGATGCGATCCTGACCCAGAGCTACGCCCATCAGGTCGATGGCGAGCACGCGGCGGACGGCGGCGACGAGTTCCCGGAGGTCGTGCCGAGCGTCATGACGCCCGGCGAGCGGCGCCGACCCGATTTCGAGGTGCTGCTGGTGACGCCCCAGCCGGCGTCGCGCTGGCCGGGCCTGGCGTCGGAGTTCCGCCGCCTGCGCCGGCCCGAGGACCAGTTCGTCTACGAGCCGGTGATCGTCGGCAGCTTCGAGGACGCCCTCTGCGCGGCCCTCGTCAATCCCCGGCTCCTGGCAGTCATCGTCTCCGAGGGCTTCACCTTCCGCTCGACCCACGACGCGCCGGTGCTCAGGAGCATTCTCGACAAGACCGTCGGCAAGCTCGAGCCGACCGCCTCCTCGCTGGCGCTCGCCGGATGGCTGAAGCGGCTGCGCCCCGAGCTCGACCTCTACGTCATGTCCGACCGTGACGTCGAGAACCGCGCCGCAGCGAAGGAATCCGCCTGCGTGCGCCGGATCTTCTACGCGGTGGAGGAGGTTCTGGAGCTGCACCTCTCCGTTCTGGAAGGCGTTCAGGCCCGCTACGAGACGCCCTTCTTCGACAATCTGAAGCGCTACGCCCAGCGGCCCGTCGGCACCTTCCATGCCCTGCCCATCGCGCGCGGCAAGTCGGTGTTCCGGTCGGGCTGGATTCGCGACATGGGCGAGTTCTACGGCATCAATCTCTTTCTCGCCGAGAGCAGCGCCACGACCGGCGGGCTGGACAGCCTGCTCGAGCCCACGGGCAACATCAAGAAGGCGCAGGAGCTGGCGGCGCGTGCCTTCGGCGCCGACCACGTCTTCTTCGTCACCAACGGCACGTCGACCAGCAACAAGATGGTGGTGCAGGCGCTGGTGGCTCCCGGTGACATCGTCATCGTCGACCGCAACTGCCACAAGTCGCACCATTACGGCCTCGTGCTCGGCGGCGGCCAGCCGATCTATGTCGAGGCCTATCCGCTGACGCAGTACTCGATGTACGGCGCCGTGCCGCTGCAGGCGATCAAGTCGGCGCTGCTGGCGCTGAAGGACGAGGGCCGCCTGGACCGCCTGCGCCTGCTCGATCTCACCAACTGCACCTTCGACGGCCACATGTACAACACGCGGCGCGTCATGGAGGAGTGCCTGGCGATCAAGCCGGACCTCATCTTCCTCTGGGACGAGGCGTGGTCGGGCTTCGCCCGCTGGTCGCCCTTCCTCAGGCCGCGCACCGCCATGGGGGCCGCCGCCGACATCGAGGCGTGGCTGGCCGACCCGGCCTCGGTCGCGGCCTACGAGGCGCAGCAGAAGGCGCTGGGCCCGAAGCCCTCGAACGAGCAGCTGCTCGAGACCCGGCTCATTCCCGATCCGCGTCAGGTCCGGCTCCGCGTCTACCAGACGAACTCGACCCACAAGTCGATGTCGGCGATTCGCCAGGGCTCCATGGTGCTGGTGAAGGACGTCGACTACCCCAAGGTGGAGAGCCAGTTTCACGAGGCGGTCTTCACCCACGCCTCGACCAGCCCCAACCAGCAGCTGATCGCCGGCATCGACGTGGCCCGCCGGCAGATGGAGCTGGAGGGCTACGGCCTCGTCATGAACGCAATCTCGATCGCCCTCAAGATCCGGACGGCGGTGAACAGCCATCCGCTGATCTCGAAGTATTTTCGCGTGCTCGGCGCCGACGAGCTGATCCCGGCGGCCTATCGTCAGTCGGGCTTCAAGGACTACCTGGCACCCGGCACCACCTGGGGCGACATCGTTCGGTCGATGCGCGAGGACGAGTTCTACCTCGATCCCACCCGCATGACGCTGGTTTGCGGCGACGCCGGCTTCGACGGCACGCAGTTCAAGGGGCTGCTCGCCAGCCGCTACGACATCCAGGTCAACAAGACCTCGCGCAACTCGGTCCTGCTGCAGTCCAACATCAACAACACGCGCAGCGACGTCGCCCACCTGCTGCGCGTGCTCGCCGAGATCTGCGGTGAGATCGAGGAGCGGCTCCGGAGCGGCGGGAAGGGGGCGCAGGAGGCCTTCGCCGCGCGCACGAAGAGCCTGATGCACGACGTGCCGGACCTGCCGAACTTCAGCCACTTCCACGACGCCTTCCGCCAGGACGCCGGCGAGGAGACACCCGAAGGCGACATGCGCACCGCCTTCTTCATGGCCTATGACGAGAATGCCTGCGAGTACGTGGCGCTCAACGGGCCGGAGATCGACGAGCGCCTCGCCAACGGACCCGAGCTCGTCTCCTCGAACTTCGTCATCCCCTATCCTCCGGGCTTCCCGATCATGGTGCCGGGCCAGGTGCTGACGGCCGAGACCATCGGCTTCATGCGCAAGCTCGACGTCAAGGAGATCCACGGCTACGAGGCGGCGAGGGGCCTGAAGCTGATCAGGCCGGAGGCGCTCGGTGCCGGAGGGGCGCAGGGCAAGCCGGCCCAGGCAAAGGCGGCGAAGGGCAAGCCGGCAGACGACAAGCCGGCGAAGCGCGGCGGATCGAAGAAGGGTCGCAAGAGCTGACCGCTTGCGCCGCACCGAGATCGTGCGACGGCCCCGTCGCGCTCCCTGCTCCATGAGGGAATACTTATGTTCAGCTACATAGCAGAGACCCTGCGCGCCAATCCGCAGCTCGCGATCTTCGTCACGCTGGCCATCGGCTACTGGATCGGGGCGCGCCGGTTCGGCAGCTTCAGCCTGGGTGCGGTCACCGGCACGCTGCTCGCCGGCATCGTCATCGGCCAGATCGGCATCGACATCTCGCCCCAGGTGAAGTCGATCTTCTTCATCATGTTCCTCTTCGCCGTGGGCTTCGGCGTCGGCCCGCAGTTCGTGCGCGGCATCGCCACGGACGGCGCCCCGCAGGCCGCCTTCGCCGTGGTCATCTCGGTGCTCTGCCTCGCGGCGGTCTATGTCGCCGCCATCGTCTCGGGCTACGGCCCGGGCCTCGCCGCCGGGCTCCTCGCCGGGGCGCAGACCATCTCGGCCTCGATCGGCCTCGCCACGGACGCGATCAACAATTCCGGCATGGCGGAGGAAGCGGCCAAGGCCGAGCGGGACCTGATCCCGGTGGCCTACGCCATCACCTATCTCTTCGGCACCATCGGCACGGGCTGGATCCTGGCCTTCCTCGGCCCGAAGCTGCTCGGCGTCGACCTTGTCGCCGAGTGCGCCCGCTACGAGCGCGAGATGTCGGGCGGCGCGCCGGCCACCGGCTTCATCAGCGGCCGCCGCGCCAGCGAGCTGCGCGCCTACCGGATCAAGGAGGGCGGCAAGGTCGTCGGCAAGACGGTCGCCGAGGCCGAGGCGCTGGGCGGTGGCGAGCGCATCTTCATCGAGGGTGTGCGCAGCGGCGACACGATCGCCCCGCACACCACCGAGACCGTGCTCCAGGCCGGCGACGTGATCGCCGTCTCGGGCCGCCGCGAGGTCCTGGTCAACCTCCTCGGCGAGGCCGTCGAGGTGGACGACAGGGAGCTCCTGAACGTGCCGGTCGAGGCGGTCGACGTGCTGGTGACCGCCAAGGACCTCGACGGGCGCACGCTGGCCGAGGCGGCCGAGGAGCCGTACACGCGCGGCGTCTTCGTCAACTCGATCCGCCGCGGCTCGGCGGCGGTCAACATCCCCGTCCTGGCGCAAACGAAGCTCAACCGTGGCGACATCCTGCGGGTGGCCGGCACCACGGCCAACATCAACCGCTTCGTCGCCGCCGTGGGCTTCGCGGACCGCCCGACCACCATCACGAACATGGTGCTGGTCGGCCTCGCCATCCTCGTGGGCGGCCTGATCGGCGCCCTCGTCCTGCCGATCGGCGGCGTGCCCATCACACTTTCCACCTCGGGCGGTGCGCTGATCGCCGGCATCTTCGTCGGGTGGCTCAGAACCGTGAAGCCGCAGAT
>CAZGUW010000274.1:0-6419 GCA_964528705.1 uncultured Geminicoccaceae bacterium | reverse complement strand
GGGCATGAAGATCGCGGTCTATGGCGCCGGCTCGGTCGGCGGCTACCTCGCGGCGCGGCTCGCCAAAGCGGGGCGCGAGGTCGCGGTGATCGCCCGCGGTGCCCATCTCGAGGCGATCCGGGCCAACGGACTGACGCTCGAGACGCCGGAGGAACGCTTCACGGTCGAGGTCGAGGCGAGCGAGGACCCGGGCCGGATCGGCCCGGTCGATCTCGTCCTGGTGACGGCGAAGACCACGGCGAACCAGGCGGTCGCCGCCGGCATCGCCCCGCTGCTCGGGCCCAAGACGCCAGTCGTCTTCGCCCAGAACGGGGTCTTCTGGTGGTACGGCCAGGGCTTCCGCCCGCCCGTGTCAGCCGACACGACGAGGCTCGACCCGGAGGGGCGGCTCGCCGCGGCGATCGCGCCGGCGCGCCGGCTCGGGCTCGTCATCCATTCGCCGAATGAGGTCACGGCACCGGGCGTGGTCCACAACGGCTCGACGAAGAACCGCTTCGTGCTCGGTGCCGCCGACCCGGCCCGGCCGCTCGACGACGCGGCGGCGGCGCTGGACGGTGCCGGTTTCGTGCTGGAGCGGGCCGCAGACATCCGGGGCGCCATGTGGAAGAAGCTGCTCGTCAACATCTCGACCGGGCCGGTGACGGCGCTGACCCGGGCGACGGCGGCGGGCGTGGTCGATGACCCCGCCACGGCGGCCCTCTCGCGCCGGCTGATCGAGGAAGCGCTGGCCGTGGCCGAGGCGCACGGCTTCCTGGATCTCGGCATCGATCCCGTGGCCCTCTCGCAGCCGGGCTCGCGGCCCGACCACAAGCCCTCCATGCTGCAGGACGTCGAGCTCGGCCGGGCGCTCGAGATCGACACCATGGCGCGCATCGTCCAGGACTTCGCCAGGGACGCGGAGGTGCCGACGCCGACGCTCGACACGGTCCTGGCCCTGCTCATCCGCCTCGCCCGCACGCTCGGCATCTACGCCGGCGCGGACTGACCGCCCGCCACAATTGCATGGCTGTCTCTGAACTGTCATGATTTTGTCAAGGCAGGCGGGCATTGGCTGACCGCACTGCCCCGGCACCGGCGGCGCCAGCATGGCGCCCCGGGCACGACAAGGATGGGAGGACGACCAGCATGACCATGCTTCGCAGCGCGTTCACCGGCCTTCTGGCCACGGCACTGCTCGCTTCGACGACCCTCGTTCCAGCACCGGCCGCGGCCGAGGACATCACGCTTCAGCTCTGGGCCCGCGCCGACCCCTCCGGGCCCCTGCGCGCCGGGAACATCGTCGCCGCCGCCGAGCAGCTCAACCGCATGCTCGCCGCCGCGGGCAGCGATGACCGGGTGGTCATCGACGTCTTCGAGAACAATGCCGCGGGCTTCGATGCCGACGCGCTCGACCTCTTCAAGGCGTTCGCCGTCGACAAGGGCCCGGACATCTTCGTTCTCGCCCACGAGTGGATCGGCGCCTTCGTCGAGGAGGGTCTGGCCTACCAGCTCGACGAGCATGTCGAGGCCAATCCCGAGCTCTACGGCGACGTGATCGACAGCTTGTGGAACGCGGTCGCCTACAAGGGCGGCACCTACGGCATCCCGCAGGACTCGGAAGTCCGCATGTTCTTCTACGACAAGGACATGCTCCGCAAGATCGGCAAGGACGAGGCTTTCATCGAGGGTCTGCCGGCCGCGGTCGAGAGTGGTGAGTTCACCATCTACGACATGACCGACCTCGCCAAGGAGGTGGTCGACGGCGGGGCCGCCAAGTACGGCATCGTGCACCGCCCGAATGTCGGCCCGGACTTCCAGATGCTGATGAAGAGCTTCGGCATCGACCAGTACGACGCCGAGGCCGGCAAGCTGCAGATGTCGGAGAGCAAGCTCGCCGCCTTCTTCGAGTGGCTGAAGTACGGCGTCGATGCCGGTGTCATACCGGCCAACATGACCGCCTGGTCGTGGGACGAGGTGCATGCCAGCTTCCGCACCGACAAGACCTCGTTCATCAAGTTCCATGGCATCTGGAACGTGCCGCCCCAGCTCGAGGCCAGGGGTCTGGACAAGGACACCTATTTCGACGCCATCGGCTGGACCCACAGCCCGGCCGCGGAAAAGGGCGGCGAGCCCGCCAATCTCTCGCACCCGATCATCTACGCGGTCTCCGCCGAGAGCGAGCACCCGGAGCTTGCGGCCTACATCGTCGGCCTCGCCAGCCAGAACGTGCTCAACACCGAGCATGCGATAACGACCGGCCACACGCCGATCAATTACGGCCAGGCGGCGATGCCGCGCTTCGTCGAGGATGGCTGGGCGCTCCGGGCGGGTGCGCCGATGCTCGAATACGCCTCGTTCATGCCGAACCATGCCAGCATCGGGCAGTACAACGCGCTGCTCTTCAAGGGCATCGAGGCGGTCGAGACCGGCCGGCTCGAGCCTGCGGACGCTGCCGCGTTCGTCGTCGACGAGCTCCAGGCCGAGCTCGGCGACGATGTCGTGATCCTCGACTGATCCGGGCGGGGCCGGCTTCGGCCGGCCCCGTCGCGTCGCATGCGGCAGAGGGCCCGCGCCCGGCAGCTCACCAACATGGCCCTGTTCCTCGGGCCGGCCACGGTGCTGCTGTTCATGTTCTTCATCGCACCGGTGGTGGTCGACATCTTCGTCGCCTTCACCGACATGGGCCGCTCGCTCAGGATCACCGAGCTCACCACGGCGAACTTCGAGCGGATGCTGACCGGCGACCGGCGGATCGGGCCGACGCTGGCGCTCACCTTCGTCTATGTCCTGCTGACGCTCGGCATCTTCAACGTCACCTTCGGCCTGATCCTGGCGCTGACCACGACCGCCCTGCCGGAGCGCCAGGGCAGCTTCTTCCGCGCCGTCTGGCTCCTGCCCCGGATGAGCCCGTCAGTGGTCTACGCGCTGCTCTGGGCCTGGGTCATCGGCCCCACCGATCGCGGCCTGATCAACCAGGTCTGGGTCGGCTTCCTCGGCCATGAGCCGGTCGACATGCTCTCCAACCAGCCGATGCTGCTGATCGTGCTGGCCAACGGGTTCATCGGCGCCTCGATGGGCATGATCATCTTCACCAGCGCCATCCGCGCCATCCCAGAGCACCTGTTCCACGCGGCGCGGGTCGACGGGGCGGGGCCGCTCTCGATCGTCTGGCATGTCACCCTGCCGGCGATCCGCTGGCCCTTGAGCTTCATCACGGTCTACCAGACGCTCTCGCTCCTCGTCAGCTTCGAGTACATCTGGCTGATCACCGATGGCGGGCCGTTCTACGACACGACCGTCTACGCCCTCTATGTCTACAAGCGCGCCTTCGAGAACGGCCAGTACGCCTATGGCGCGGCGCTGGCCCTCGTGCTGGTGGTCATCGGCATCGCCGCCTCGCTCCTGATGTGGCGCTTCCTCGACATGAAGCGGCTGCTGCAGACGCCCCGGATCGAGGTGCAATGAGGATGGAGGTCCAGTGAGCTCGCGCGCCGCGCCCGCCGGGATGCGGGCACAGCAGCCGGTGCAGCAGGCCGACTGGGACGTGCTGGCGGCACGGGCGCGGCGCCAGCGGCGGCTGGGCCAGGGCCTGCTCCTGGCCTTCCTGGTCACCGTCTCGGTGCCGATCCTGCTCCCCTATTTCTGGATGTTCACGATCTCGGTCTCGGCGAGGACGGGCGGCGTCTCGTCGGTGGTGCTCTGGCGCGCCTGCGCCGTGCTGGTGCCGACCGTGCTGGCCGTGGGCTTGTTGAATGCGCTCACCGACCGTGGCAGCACGCGGCTCTACGGCACCGCCGCCATCCTCGCCGTGGCCGGTGCGACGCTCGCCTGGAGCGTCGGCAGCGAGCTGCATCTGCAGAACTGGAAGTTCCTGCACAACCCGAACTTCGTGCAGGAGCTGGTGGGACGGCGGGCGAGCACGGTGGAATCGCAGTTCCCGTCGGTCTGGACCGCCTTCGGCAACTCGCTGGCCCTGGCCCTGGTGCAGACGGCGCTGGTCCTGACTGTCGGCACGCTCGCCGGCTACTACCTCTCGCGCTTCAACTTCCGGGGCCGGGCGAGCTTCCTGCAGGCGCTCCTGGTGCTGCACGCCTTTCCGGCACTCACCCTGATCATCCCGATCTTCCTGCTCATGTACTGGGCCGGGCTGCTCGACACGCTGACCGGGGTGATCCTGGTGATCACCACGCTGGAACTGCCGTTCGCCGTCTTCATCATGAAGGGGTTCTTCGACGCCGTGCCCTGGGACATCGAGATGTCGGCCCTGGTCGACGGCGCCTCGCGCCGGCAGGCCTTCTTCCGGGTCGTGCTGCCCCAGGTCAGGGTCGGGCTGCTGGCGGTCGGCGTCTTCGCCTTCATTCGCGGCTGGGAGGAGTACGTTTTCGTCCGCACGCTGCTCTTCGCCAAGCAGAACTGGACCATGAGCCTCTACATCTTCTGGGTCAGCGACGACATCATGGGCGTCGACTACGGCGTCGTCGCCGCGGTCGGCGTCTTCTACATCGTACCGTCGATCCTGCTCTACGTGTTCTGCCAGAAGTACCTGGTGCAGATGAGCCTCGGCGGGATCAAGGGGTAGAGCACCTTCATGACGACCGCATACTTCGTCAGCCTTCAGTCGATCGGTGCTCGCGTCGTTCACTGCGCTCCGCGCCGATCGCTTCGGCATTCCTCGTCTTCGGTCATCCTGAGGGCACTCCGCTAATGGCCAGAATAGAGCTTGCTGCCGTCACCAAGGCCTGGGGCGACGTGGTCGCCGTGGAGCCCACCGACCTCGTCATCGAGGACGGCGAGTTCGTCGCCATTCTCGGGCCCTCGGGCTGCGGCAAGTCGACGACGCTCTTCATGCTGGCCGGGCTCTATGCGCCCACCGGCGGGGCCATCCGCTTCGACGGGGCGGTGGTCAACGAGGTCGAGGCGCGGGACCGCAATGTGGGTATCGTCTTCCAGTCCTATGCCCTCTACCCGCACATGAGCGTGAAGAAGAACATCCGGTTTCCGCTGACCTTCAAGTCGGTCGCAACCGACGAGGTCGAGCGGCGGGTGATGGCGGCGGCGCGGCTGGTGCAGGTCGAGGAACTGCTGGAGCGCATGCCGGCCGAGATGTCGGGCGGCCAGCAGCAGCGCGTCGCCCTCGCCCGGGCACTGGTCAAGGAGCCGCAGCTGCTCCTGCTGGACGAACCGCTCTCCAACCTCGATGCGACGCTCCGGCTCTCGATGCGCGGCGAGATCCGCCGGCTGCAGCGGCGGCTCGGCGTCACCACCGTGCTGGTCACCCACGACCAGCTCGAAGCCACAACCATGGCGGATCGGATCATCTGCATGTCGAAAGGCCGGATCGAACAGATCGGCACAGCCGACGACCTCTACCATCGCCCGGACAGCCTGTTCGTCGCCGGGTTCATCGGCTCGCCGCCGATCAACCTGCTCGACGCACGGGGCGAGCGCGGCAGGCTGCGGGTCGGCGAGGCCGAGCTCGCCGCCGCAGGCGCCGAGGGCGCGGTCGTCCTCGGCGTTCGCCCGGAGAACATTCTCCTCAATCCGGGAGACGGGGATCCGGGGGGTGGCATGGCCGGGCAGATCGAGCATGTCGAGCCGCTGGGCCGCGAAACCCTCTACGAAGTGGACTGCGTGCTCGGCCGGGTGCATGCGCTGGAAAGCGGCAGCGAGCGGCGCTTTCGGGCGAATGACCGGGTCGACCTGACCCTGACCCCGGAATCGCTCCTGGTCTTCGACGCGGCGAGCGGGCGGCGCCTTGCCGATGCCGCGGTCGGGCTCGCCACGTGACCGGGAAGGCGCTCGCCACCGAGGCCGGCTCCATCCGGCTGAAATGGCACCGGCTCAGGGATGCCGCCGACCGGGCTTCCCACGATCGCACGAGCCTGGCGCTGGGCCTTGCCCGGGGTGCCCTGCTCGAGGTCGACCTGCAGCTCACCGACGACAGCCACTGGGTCTGCCTGCACGACGCGACCCTCGAGGGCGAGACGACCGGCAGCGGTCCCGTAGCCGGCCGGTCCCGCTTCGAGATAGAGCAGCTGCGGCAGCGCCATCAGGACGGCCGCGCGCTGGCGGACCCGCCGCTCTTCCTCGACGAGCTCGCCGAGCGGCTGGCCGGCGCGGCGACGGGTGCGCGCATCCAGCTCGACCTCAAGCTCGACCCACGGACCCTGGACGGGCCGGCGCGGGCACGGTTCAAGGCGGCCGTGGCGCCCATCGCGGAACGGTTCGATCTGGGGGGCGAGGACTGGGCGCTGGTGCAGGAGCTGACCGGTCTGGCGCCCGGCATCCGGCCGGGCTTCGAAACCTGGCCGCTCGCGCTGGGCAGTGACCTCGCCGACCGTGGGGCTGCCGAGCGCTTCGCCGCTGCCATGGTCGAGGCGGCACCGGATGCGGCTATCCTCTACCTCCATTACAGGCTCATTCCGGCGGCGGCGGCCTTC
>CAZGUW010000273.1:0-6433 GCA_964528705.1 uncultured Geminicoccaceae bacterium | reverse complement strand
CCGCTCTCCGCCCTCGACGAGCAGCTTCGCATCCAGATGCGCAGCGAGCTTCGGGCCATGCAGCGTGATCTCGGCATCACCTTCATCCATGTCACTCATACCCAGCTCGAGGCGATTGCTCTCGCCGACCTCGTGGTCGTGATGGAGAACGGCAAGATCAAGCAGGCCGGACCGCCGCGCGAGATCTACAACCACCCGCACGACCGCTATGTCGCCGAATTCCTGGGCGGCCAGAACGTGCTGAGTGGCAAGGTCGAGGCGGTCAGTGGCGACGCGCTCATGGTCGCGGGCCCAGAGATCAGGTCGATGCGCGTGCCGCTGCCGGCGCGTCGGCCGGTGAACGCCGGCGAGATGGTCGATGTTGCGGTCCGCCGCGATCAGGTTCAGCTTCTTAGGCCCGGCGGCAGTCTCGAGGACGGGCTCGTCTCGGTCGCGTCGCGGGTCCAGGCGGTCGAGTACCAGGGCAGCTTCGTCAAGGTTTCGCTCGATGCCCTGGGCCCTGACGAGTTCCTGGCCCTCGTGCCCGAGAGCGCCTTCTTCAGGGACTCCTTCCAGGTCGGCGACGTGGTGCTCGCCGCATGGGAGGCGAGCGGCACGCAGCTCCTCGCGGCGGATCGCCACTGATGCCGGGCCGCCCATCAACCATGCGAGCGAAAGTCGGGAGACGTCCATGAAGATCAACCTCGAGGTCAACGGCGAGCCGGTCAGCGCCGATGTCGAGCCGTCCATGCTCCTGGCCGACTTCCTGCGCGAGCAGCTGGAGCTCACCGGCACGCATATCGGCTGCGACACCAGCCAGTGCGGCGCCTGCGTCGTGCATGTGGACGGCCGTTCGGTGAAGAGCTGCACCATGCTGGCGGTCTCGGCCGCGGACAGCCAGGTGACCACGATCGAAGGGCTGGCCGATCCGATGAGCGGCGAGCTGCATCCGATGCAGCAGGCGTTCCACGACCATCACGGGTTGCAGTGCGGCTTCTGCACGCCGGGCATGGTGATGAGTGCGGTGGACCTCGCCAAGCGTCACCCGGAGGCGACTGCCGACGAGGTGCGGCGCTGGCTCGAGGGCAATATCTGCCGCTGCACCGGCTACCAGAACATCGTCGCGGCGGTGCTGGCCGGCACGGCGGCGATGCAGCAGAATCCGGCAGGGGAGTAAGGGGCGGTGACGGACCAGACGAACGAGAGCGGCATCGGCGCCCGGCTGCCGCGCAAGGAGGACGGCCGGTTCCTCACCGGTCGCGGCAACTACGTGTCCGACATCAAGCGACCGAAGATGCTGCACGGCGTCTTCCTCCGCTCGCCCCACGCGCATGCCAGGATCGGCACGATCGACAAGGCGCCGGCGCTCGCGGTCGCCGGGGTGAAGGCGGTCTTCACCGGCGCCGACCTCGATGCGGCCGGGGTCGGCGGGCTGCCCTGCGCCTGGCCGGTGACCGGCAAGGGAGGGGCGGCGACGCTCGAGCCGAAGCACCCGCCTCTGGCGCAAGGCAAGGTGCGGTATGTGGGCGATGCGGTCGCCTTCGTGGTCGCCACCAGTCTCGAGGCGGCGCGGCTCGGCGCCGAAGCGCTGGATGTCACCTACGAGGTGCTGCCGGCGGTGACCGGCGTGCTGGAGGCGCTGGCACCCGGCGCTCCGCAGCTCTTCGACGACGTGCCCGGCAATCTCTCGGTCGACTGGGAGGTCGGCGACAAAGCGGCGACCGAGGCGGCCTTCGCCGGTGCGGCGCATGTGGCGAAGATCAGCCTCGTCAACAACCGGCTTGTCGGCAACCCGATGGAGCCGCGCGCGGTGGTCAGCGAGTTCGACCGCTCGACCGGCCAGTACACGATGTGGACGAGCAGCCAGTTCCCGCACATCGTCAAGCTGCTCATGGGAAATTTCGTGCTCGGCCTGCCGCAGCACAAGCTCCGGGTCATTTCGCCCGATGTCGGCGGCGGCTTCGGCGTCAAGCAGTACCACTATGCCGAGGAGGCGGTCTGCACCTTCGCCGCGGGCAAGCTCGGCCGGCCAGTCAAGTGGGTCTGCGAGCGCAGCGAGGCGTTCCTCTCGGATGCGCATGGCCGGGACCACGTCACCGAGGCCGAGCTGGCGCTGGACGAGAACGGCAGGTTCCTCGGCCTCAAGGTGGCAACACTCGCCAATATGGGCGGCTACCTCTCCACCTTCGGGCCGAACATCCCGACCAATCTCTACGGCCTGCTGCTCGCCGGCGTCTACACGACACCCGCCATCTATTGCGAGGTGAAGTGCGTCTTCACCAACACCGTGCCGGTCGACGCCTATCGCGGGGCGGGGCGGCCGGAGGCGACCTATGTCCTCGAGCGGCTGGTCGACGTCGCGGCGCGCGAGATGGGGATCGACCGGGTCGAAATTCGACGGCGCAATATGATCCCGAAGGACGCCTATCCCTACCAGACGCCTGTCATGATGCTCTACGACGTCGGCGACCACGAGGCCTGCCTCGAGCAGGCGCTGAAGCTAGCCGACTGGGACGGCTTCCCGGCGAGGCAGGCGGAGTCGGCGAAGGCCGGCAAGTACCGGGGCATCGGGCTCACCACCTATATCGAGGCCTGCGGCCTGGCGCCCTCGCGGATCGCCGGCAGTCTCGGCGTGCGCGGCGGGCTCTTCGAGAGCGCCACGGTGCGGGTGCATCCGACCGGGGAGGTGACCGTGCTGATGGGCACGCACAATCACGGGCAGGGGCACGAGACCACCTTCGCCCAGATCGCCTCGCAGCAACTGGGCGTGCCGGCGAGCAAGATCGAGATCGTCTTCGGCGACACCGACAAGGTGCAGTTCGGCCTCGGCACCTATGGCTCGCGCTCGCTCGCCGTGGGCGGTGCAGCGCTGGCCAAGGCCACCGGCAAGGTGATCGAGAAGGGCAAGAAGATCGCGGCGCACATGCTGGAGACGAGCGACGTCGACGTCGTCTTCGCCGACGGCCGGTTCAACGTCTCGGGCACGGACCGCGGGCTCTCATTCGCGGAGGTGGCGCTCTCCGCGCATGTGCCGCACAACTACCCATTGGAGACGCTAGAGCCCGGGCTCGAGGAGCAGTCGTTCTACGACCCGGTCAACTTCACCTTCCCGGGCGGCACGCATATCGCCGAGGTCGAGATCGATCCAGAAACGGGCGTCGTGCAGATCGTCGGATACACCGCCGTCGACGATATCGGCACGGTGATCAACCCGATGATCGTCGAGGGCCAGCTGCATGGCGGCATCGTCCAGGGCATCGGCCAGGCGCTGCTCGAGACCTGCGTCTACGACCAGGAAACAGGGCAGCTCCTCTCCGGCTCCTTCATGGACTACGCCATGCCGCGGGCCGAGCAGATGCCGGAGATGACGCTCGGCCAGAACATCACCGCCTGCACCCATAACGGTATCGGCTCGAAGGGCTGCGGCGAGTGCGGCACCATCGCCTCGCCGGCGACGGTGATGAACGCCGTGGTCGATGCGCTGGCCGGGCTCGGCGTCACCCATGTCGACATGCCGGCGAGCCCGAACCGCATCTGGCGGATCATCAACGACGCCAAGCCGGCGCTCGCGGCCGAATAATCGAGGAGCTTTTCCATGCAGAGCCTGGATTTCCTGCGGCCGCAGTCGCTGGCTGCCGCCGCCACCCTGCTGCGCGAGCAGCCGGATGCCACCGCACTGGCCGGCGGCATGACCCTCCTGCCGACGATGAAGCAGCGGCTGGCCAGCCCCTCCGCCCTCGTCGACCTCGGCGCCATCGCCGGGCTCGACGACATCACCGTCGAGCCGAGCTCGGTGACCATCGGTGCGCTTGCCCGGCATGGCGAGGTGGCGGAATCGGCGGATCTGGCACAGGCCCTGCCGGCCCTCGCAGCGCTTGCCGGGGGCATCGGCGACCCGCAGGTGCGCAATCGCGGCACGCTCGGCGGCTCGCTCGCCAATGCCGATCCCGCCGCCGACTACCCGGCCGCCGTCCTCGCCCTCGACGCCACGATCCGCACCACCGACCGGGAGATCGCGGCCGACGACTTCTTCCGGGGCCTGTTCGAGACGGCGCTCGAGCCCGGTGAGCTGATCGAGGCCGTGCGCTTCGCCCGGCCGCGCCGGGCCGCCTATGCCAAGTTCGCCAATCCCGCCTCGGGCTATGCCGTGGTCGGCGTCTTCGTCGCCGAGTTTCCGGGCGGGGTCCGGGTCGCCGTCACCGGCGCCGGGCCCAGCGTCTTTCGCCTCGCCGCCGCCGAAGCGGCGCTGGCGGCCGAGTTCAGCCCCAAGGCGGTGGTCGATATTGCCGTCGATCCGGACACGCTGAATGCCGACATCCATGCCGAGGCCGCCTATCGGGCGCATCTGGTCGGCGTCATGCTGCGCCGCGCCGTCGCCACCGCCCTCGACGGCAACGGACGATGAGCGAGGCGGCGAACCCGACGGTCGACACCGAGCTGGCCGGGGTCCAGGACCTCGCCCGGCTCTCGGCGCGGGCCATGCTCGAGGGTTACCGTCGGCGTCAGTTTACGCCGGTGCAGGTCGTCGAGGCGGTGATCGCCGCCCTCGAGGTCGCCGACGCCCGGCTCAACATCCTGGTGACGCCGCTCTTCGATCGTGCCCGGACCGATGCGGCAAGGGCGGCCGAGGCCTGGGCGGCGGGTGCGCCATCGGGCCCGCTCTGCGGCGTGCCGGTGTCGGTGAAGGACCTGCTCTTCGTGGCCGGAGTGCCGGCCCATGGCGGGGCACCGACCATGCACGACTTCGTGCCGGCGGTGGATTCGGCGGTGGTCAGCCGCCTCGTCGCGGCCGGGGCGGTGATCACCGGCAAGACCACGACTTGTGAATCCGGCTACAAGCTCACGGCCGACAGCCCGCTTACCGGCATCACCCGCAATCCCTGGAATCCGGAGCGCACCAGTGGCGGGTCGAGCGGCGGGGCGGCTGCGGGGGTGGCTGCCGGGGCTGGGCCGCTCGCTATCGGCACCGATGCGGTGGGCTCGATCCGGGTACCTTCGTCCTTCTGCGGGGTGGTGGGCCTCAAGCCGACCTTCGGCCTCGTGCCGCGGGCCCCCGGATTCTTCCCCCCGTCATGGGGCTCCCTCGCGCATACCGGGCCGATCGGCCGGAATGTCGCCGATGTGGCGCTGCTGCTGGAGGCGATCGCCGGCTACGATGCCAGGGACGCGGTCAGCCTGCCTTTGCCCGAACGAAGGTTTGCCGTCGGAGCGGGGCGGCTAGACGGGCTGCGCGTCGCGGCCTCTGTCGATTTCGGCCACGCCGCGGTCGATCCTGCCGTCAGGTCAGCCTTCGCTGCCGCGGTCGAGACCCTGGCGGGGCTCGGTGCCGAGATCGTGGAAGGGCCGATCGCCCTCGACCCGGACACGCTCGAGAGGATCCTCCAGCCGATCGGCTTCAGCGAGCAGGCGGCGGCGGTGGAGGGCCGGAGCGAGGCCGATCTCGCTCTTTCCGAGCCCGAGTTCCAGGCCACCGTCGCCAAAGGCCGGTGCTATTCCGGCGTCGACTACATGGCGGCGACGCACGAGCGGACGAAGCTCCGGGGGCGGTTCCTGACGCTCTTCGAGGAGGTCGATCTCTTGGTCACGCCGACGGTGGCGGTCACCGCCTTCGGTGCCGGCGAGATCGGCGTCGACGAGGTGGACGGCAGGCCGGTCGACCGGCATCTCGGCTGGTCGCCCTTCTCCTGGCCGATCAATCTGGCAGGTCTGCCGGCGGCGAGCGTACCCTGTGGACGGGATGGCGAGGGGCTGCCGATCGGCCTGCAGATCGTGGCACCATGGCTCGCCGAGGACCGGATCATCCGGGCGGCGGCGGCGTTCGAGGCGGCCCGGGCGTAGCCGGCTCCGACGGGGCCGGGGGCTCGACCGCCGCCTTCCGATCGAGAGCGCCGGCTGCGAGGTAGCGGACGAGGTAGTCGTGCAACGCGCTGGCCGCCGGGGAGAGGTTGCCGGGGGCGCGGTAGAGCAGGAGGTCGACCATCGGCAAGGGCGGCAGGTACTCGGCGACTCCGACCTGCCGCATGCCGGGCACGGCTGCACATTTGCAGAGCACGGTGACTGCCATGCCGGCAAAGACGGCGGCCTGGAGGCCGGCAACGCTCTCGCTGACGCAGGCGACCCGCCAGCGCCGGCCCGCCCGCTCCATCGCCTCGATGGCATGATCGCGGTAGATATTGCCGGGCGGCAGGAGCGCCAGCGGCAGGGGGTTGCGGCCGAGAATGTCCGCGGCGTTGTCGCCGACCAGCCAGACGAGCTGCTCCTGGCGAACGACGATGCCGCCGGTGAAGTCGTTCATCCGGGTGACCAGGGCGATGTCGACCTCGCCCTTGCGCACGCCCTGCACGAGCGGGGTGGAGAGGTGGCAGTGCAGCTCGACCTGGATGCCGGGGAAGTCCTGGCGGAAGACACTGAGGATCGGCGGCAGGAGCGAGGCGGCGTAGAGGTCGGGCGTGCC
>CAZGUW010000272.1:0-6476 GCA_964528705.1 uncultured Geminicoccaceae bacterium | reverse complement strand
CCTTGCACGAGCTGCCGGCTTTCCTCCACGGCACTGCCATAGGTCGGCCTGTCGCCGATGCCGAGCACGGCCGGCGGGATGCCGAACAGGCGGGCGATGTCCTCGTTGCTGAGCTGGCGGTGCCCGAGGAACTCCGCATCTGCCGGCTTGAAGGCGATCACGTCGGCCGCCATGCCTTCCTCGAGGATCAGCGGCCGGCCGGCGTTCTCGGGGCCGGCATTGGCCGCAGCGAGGCTCTGCCGGAGGTTTTCGAGCGCCTTCTCGCCGAGCTTGCCCGGGTGCTTCAATGTCATCGACGGCCGCAGGCTGTTGCTCATCAGGGCCTCGGCCGCCGCCGCGTTGGCGAGGGCGGCCCGCACCGCGCCGCGGGCGATTTCCAGAGGCGAGCGGCCGAGCTTGCCGTCGATCGACGGGCCACGGATATGCAGCCAGGTGCCATCACCCTCCAGGGCGAGGAAGGTGCGGCGGTCGTCGCTCACGCGGTAGCGCAGGCGACCGCTCGGCAGCTCGTCTACGGTGACGAGATGCGACGGTTGCGGCGTGATCGACGCAACTGCGCCGTCCCGATCGCGCTCGAGCTCGGCGTAGGCATTGCCGTTGAGGTCGATCGCCCGCACGAGCTGCTCGCGCAGTTCGAATGACGACTGGCGGCCGTTCGGCGCGCCGTTGAGGATCGCTGTCACCGGATGGTCGTCGAGGCGGGTCCGGGCACCAGCGTCGGCCCGGCGATAGACGGCGACCGGTACGGAAGCGAGCAGCTCCGAGCGCAGCGCGACACAGCGGGCCGCGACGCTCAGGCCGTCGAGAGCGGCGGCCGGGCCGGCCGCGCCGCGCACGCCGCGAGCCCAGGCATCACCGACGAAGGCAGGATTGAGGCCGAGAGATCTTTGCTCGGCTTCGCCCATCACTCCAGGTGCGTCGAGGGCGAGAAGGGCACGGCCGAGCCGGGCGAGCAGTCGCATTGCTAGATCCACTCGGAGCGCAGCCGCGCCAGCACCAGGCCGACCGGCTGGCCTGCGGCACGGGCCACCACGGAAGTTCCGGCATAGGCTGGCGTGGCCTGCACAATCGAGATTTCCTCGAGGTCGAGGTCGATCAGCTCGCGCTGGCCCGCACGCCAGCGCTCGCCGCCCTTCGGCACGTTGAAGGCGAAGCTGGCGCCGCCGAGGTCGCCACGCTCCGCCAGGGCGAGCAAATCGCCGGCGAGACGGGTCTCGGGCAGGTCGACCTCAAAGGCGAGCCCCTGCGCGTCCTCTGAGAGCCGCAGCGTGCCCGAGCGTGTGCGCCCCAGGACCGCCCGCATATCGTGGTCGGCAAGTGCCAGCACGTCGCGACCGCTCGCCAGCGACCGCGTGAAGGCACCCGGACGGATGATTTCGACGAAGCCGCCGGAAAAGGTCGCGATCGTCGCCGGTTGGTCGAAGACGGCGGCCCGGCCTTCCAGCCGCCGCCCGGCAGCCCGAAGCTCGGCGGCGGCGCGATGTTCGATCCTTGTCACCGGCTGTTCATCACTCGCCGAGGTCGATGCCGCTCCAGTGGAAGAAGGCTTCCTCGTGCCGCACCATGATGTCGGCATCGGCGATCGCCCGAATCGAGACGTTGCCCTTCGAGTAGGCCGTGCTCTCGTACGGGTTGACGAGGAGCTCCAAGCCGCCCCAGAGGCCGATCAGCAGCTCGGACCAGGCGCCGAGGATTAGCTCGCCGGCAACGCCCGGATCGCCCGGCTCACCAGCCAGGAGGGTCGTCGTCTTGACCGGAAGGCCGGCCATCGGGCCGTTGTCTTTGAGCAGCCACTCGGCCCGGGCGGTGCTGACGGCCTGCTCGGTTGACCGCAAGAGGGCCGCGACATGCGGGTTGATAAGCCAGCTCAACTGACCCGAGACGTTCGCCGCCTCGATCGTCGCGCGGGCGGCGAGCAGGCCGCCCCAGGACACGCTGGAAGCGGTTGAGGTTCCGATGTTGGAGTGCTCGACGATGCCCTTGGGGACCGTTCCGTCGCCGGCCCCCTTGAGGGCCGCCGCGTCGATGCCGACGCCCAGCTCGGCGAGCAGGTGCTCGCGCGTGATCTGCTCGATCTGCGGCGACGACTGCAACATGGTCCGCCGGGAGAACTCGGTGATCACGCCGAGGTGCTTGGGCGCGCCGGTCACCGATCCGAACGCCTGGTCGCCGGTGGCAATGCTGGCGTTCTCGGCGAACCATGCCGGCGCCGGGGTCCGCGCCGTCCGCTTCGGGATCGCCACGTCGCCGCGCAGGCCGGTGATGGTCCGGGCCCCCAAGGGGCCAACCACCGTCATGGGCCGCAGCGCGTCGATGAACTCGGCCTCGAGGTGCTCGGTGCCGACCAGCCCGGCGGCGGCGGCGCTACCACCAACGGTGATGACCCGCTGCTCTGCGCGGCGCTCGGGCACGAGCGCGCCGAAGGGCACCATGAAGCCCTCGGCCGAACGTCCGGCACGCCTGGCCGTCTCGGCGCACAGCTCGCGCTCCCGGCCGGCGTCGATCGTGGCATCGAAGCTCGATGCGATCAGCCGGGTCAGGCGGAAGGCGCGCAGCTCCCGGTCGAGCTGCGCGTCGCCTGTCAGCGTCCGGCCCGGTGCCGTGCGGTCCAGATCATCGACCAGCGCCTGAGCCCGGATGCGCCCATCGAGCCCCTCGACGAGGCCGCGCAGCTCCTCCAGGCGGGCGGCCTCGCGCTCGCCCGGCGCCTCGCCTCTGGTCTCGGCAGCATCGACCAGGCCCCGGGCTTCGGCGGTGTGGCGCTCGCGTTCGGCGAGCAGTTCGGAGAGGCGCGGCATGTCGTGTGACCTTTCTACGGTGATCAGTTGAGAGGTGCGGCGGCAGGGCGGCCGGTAAGCGCGTCATGCTCGGCGAGGATGACGAGGATAGCGCTGTTCGCTGTCGTCCAGACGTGCGCGGCACGGTCCAGCGGACCCGCTGGCACCGGCAGTTCATCGCCCGTGGCGACCGCCGTAGCGACTTGGCGGAAGCGCTCGAAGACCTCCTGGCAGAGCTGCTCCCGCCTGCCGCCTCGGTTCAGGTCCTCGACGGAGAGGCCGCGCGAAGCCGCCAAGGCGGCGACGCCCATGCCGACCATGATGGATCGCACCTGATGCATGGTTTCCGCCTCGCTGGCCCAGGGCTCACGCAGGTGGAGTTTGCCGTGGCTGTGGTCTGAAGGATGCTTGTTCATGGCCGTCTCCGGTCGGCTGGCCGCCCTCGTGCCGGAGAGCACGAGGGCGAGCCGGGCGTAACGCTCGCAACGTCCGCGAATAACCCGTATCGAGAACCACTGAGTGGCACAACGCAAAACTTTGCGCCGCGAACTTCCAGCAACTTTGCGTCATCCACCGTCAACTGTCGTCCACTGAGATACATTTGAACCCCCAAGGTTTCATGCGAAAAAAACCTGCGGCAAAACTCGCGCGCACTTCCGCGATGTGGGCCGACCGGTTTCGCGTTGAGGGCGGGAACTTTTCAGACCCGCCCCTGGTAAGGCGAATGCAGGACATGAAGGACATGAAGGACGAGTTTCGCGTCACCTATAGAAACTGTCAGTTCTTTCTGACAGTTTTCACACGTAGGTTAGAACACTCCCTTCATGTCCTTCATGTCCTGCATTCAAATCTCACAGATTTAGGCTTCATGTCCTGAGCCTAGATCTCACCGGACTGGGCCTCGACACTCCACAAAGTGGCGTTGGCACGGTCTCTCCCGGCGTCCACGAACCGCAAGCGCTGTGGCTCGGCATCACCGTCGGGCAGCGGCATAGTTTCCCAACGATCCTTTCGTTGCCGCAAGAAAGCGCCGATCGCTCTGGCGTCGGGCACGCCGCGGGATGCAGCGATATTCATCAAGGCGGTGTAGAGGTTCTGGTCGGAGTGATCAGCGGCCTGCCGGACTGAAGCCGGTTTGGAGCCGTGGACGCCCCACCAAGCCAGGAGCAGACCAACGAGCCGGTCACGCTCTGGACTGCTGTGGCGCACGAGCTGCCGCGTCTCGCAGGGATCGGGTCGGCCGAGCCACACGAGCGGCTTGCGGACCAGCTCCGACCAAGCCTCGAACCGGCCGAACTGCGGCACCCGCACCACCGGTCGCCCGGCTGCCACCCACGCTCGGATGATTGTGAGAGCAGCCGCGACCAGCTCGGGCCTCTTCGCCGGCACCAGCTCATGGAGGTTCACACTGAACTCACGTTCCTCTGGCGCGGCGCAATTGGCATCGAGCCTGATTTCGAGCGCCCGCTCGGCCAGGTCGCCGGCCAGCACCAGGTTGTTGCCGGTCGCGCACCAGGTGATAGCCGTCGAGACCCGTACCGCAGTGTTGCCACCGAGGATGCGGTCGCTCCACGTCTCCTCACTCAGGATGGTGCATAGAGCATCGGATTTCAGTGGCCGTTCGACATTATCGAATACTGCCACGCGTGGCGCATCCAGCAAGATCGACAGTAATCGCTTGCGTTCTTCTTCCGGCTTTTCCGCCTGCGTCAGCAATGCTGGCGAAGCACCGGTCGCTACCAGCCCAACAAGCGTTGCGAGGAGTGTCTTGCCGGTTCCGGGCCGCGGCGCCGATATGGCGAAGAGCGGTGCCGAGCGCATGGCGGGTCGCACGATGGCCGTGATGATGGCGGCGACGGCGGCCGAGCGTGCCGCACCTCCGGCGAAGGGGAAGCCGTCGAGGATGGCCTCGAGCTCAGCGAGAGCCGCCAGCGCCTGGTCGCGCGTCGGTCGTGCTGGTACCTGAGGAAACCGCGCTGCCCCAGGCACGTAGAGCCAGCCTGATGTCGCGTCATAGCCTGCTCGATCGAGCAGGCTGCCGTCCGGCCGGATCGTCGGCGTGGTCGTGACGCCACATAGCATGGGCAGCTGGGGCCATGGCGCAGCGTCGGCCAAGGCACGCGCCACCCGCGGCGGTGAGTCGATGGGCACCCATCCTTCAGCCCGTTTGTCGAACTTCTCGAACCGGGCGGCCTTGTTGAGGAACATGCCCAGGAGATCAAAGCTGAGTTCGCGCTGCACCAGCGTGCCGGCGGCGAGGCGGATGCCTCGCGCTGAACTCGCTTCCGTCAGCCGGACAGGGCGCACCAGGCGCAACACACCGGCCTGTGTGTAGACACCGTAGAAGGGGTTCGCGCGAGTCCACTCGCCTAGCGCCTTTTCGCCCTCCTCAACGTGCAGGTGCAGGCCGCCGCCGTACGTCTTGATGAGGGGCCTGTTGTCATCGGCCGGCGGGCCGCCGGTGGTGCCGCCGCCGCGCCGCCTGGACTTCCGACCAGACGCCGCGTCCCTGTTCTTCTTCTGTCGCTTCGCCGTCGCGAAATCGATCGGCTCGGCGCTCACGCGGCTTCACCGCCCAGTGGCTCGCCGAGCAGCTCGGCGGCCCATCGGTCCAGATCCTCACGCGCATAAAGGGGGGTGCGGCCGGCCTTGCGGTAGAGCGGCCCGCCACCGGTCACAACCAGCTTTGCAAGTGTCTGCGGGCTGCGCTTGATGCCCCAAGTGTTCAAGAGATAGTCAGCAGCGGCCGTGCGATCGAGCAACGGCGACTTTGGTCGAACCATGGGTTGCTCCCTTTAAAGAGGAGCTATCCACATATACGAAACCGTTGGCCATTTTGATACTTTATGGCCAACAATCGACAGCTCATGTCGCTTTTTTGGCCATTTTGATGGTTTATGGCCAAAAAACGAGGTTCCCGGTCGTGTTGTTCAGCGTCCCTCTGTTTCCGCGCGCGTCAGCCAACGGCTAACGGTTCGCTCACCCCTCCCGTATTTCTCGGCAACCTTTCTCGCGATCCGGCTCTTGTTGACCGGCTGCCCCGCCGCAAGGATGCGCGCCCGCAAATTCATGGTATAGGTCCAGGCTTCGTCGTCGATCACAGATCCCGGCTTCCGGCCGCCTTCATGCCCGTTCTCCCGACGGCGGCCCGCCGCGGCAATGTCCTCGAAATCGACCGCATGTAGCAGCACGTCGCGCTCCCTGACGGCCCAGAGCGCGATTGCCGCGCCTTCCCTTGCCGAGCCGTGAGCACATTCGAGCGCATCGAGAGCCGCCATCAGTGATACAGCGGGCCGGCGGATGCTTTCAGCCAGCCAAGCGTCACGATCAGCGTTGGCCGGATCGGCTACGGTCGCGAGCTCGGCAACAAGGGAACGCCCTTCCTCGATGCCAGCCGGGTCCAAATCCTCAATCGCGACCGTCATCGCCCGAAGCCAAGCCACTGCATGGGCGGGGAGCACCGATCGGGCATCCGATCGACGCTTGCGACCCGCTTGTGAGTGATAGTCATTCCCGGAGTGAAACCCAGGTACCAGTCGCTCGGTCACTTGCTGCCCTCCACGTTCGCTCGCTTCGCCGGCAGCGGCAGCACAGTGCCGCCCCCGGCCATCGCCACGGCGATCTGGTCGGGCTCGTAGCGCCACTCGTCGTTCTCGTCCTGGGCGATCACGCGATCGGCCATCACGCGGGCGGCGCCCG
>CAZGUW010000271.1:0-6577 GCA_964528705.1 uncultured Geminicoccaceae bacterium | reverse complement strand
GGGGCAGGGTGGCCGGGCCACCGGGCGGGCCGCCCATCTGGGCGTAGATGGTCATGCCGGAGCCCAGGAGATCCTGAGCGGCGACCGGCATGGCGGCGACCGCGGCGATGGCGGACCCCAGCAGCACGCGTTTGAGCATGGATTTTTCCTCCCTTGCTTCGACCGAGTGTTTCAGCCGCTCCCGCCGGTGCGCTCGGTCCGCTCCAGCGAGAGGTGGAAGACGACGGCGGCGACGAAGATGAGGCCGATCACGACGTCGTTCCAGAAGCCCTGCACGCCGGCGGCGACGATGCCGGCCTGCACGACGAGCACGATATAGGTGCCGAGCACGGTGCCGGTGATGCTGCCCGAACCGCCATAGATCGAGGTGCCGCCGATGAAGACGGCAGCCATGGCGAGCAACAGGAAGCCCTGGCCCTGGTTCGTGTAGAAGGTGATGTTCTCGGCGGTGAGGAAGACTCCGGCGAGGCCGGCGAGTGCGCCCATGAGGGTGAAGAGGCGGATGCGGGTGGCGGCGACGTCGATGCCCATGACCCGGGCCACCTCGGCATTGTCGCCGAGGAAGAGCAGCGCCTCGCCGAACCGGTGGCGGTTGAGGATGAACCAGAGGCCGATGGCGACGAGCCCGACCCAGAGCGCCTGGAGCGGCAGCCAGTCGAAGAGGCGGCCGGTGGTCACTTGCCAGAGTGCGGTGTCGCGGACGCCTCTTAGATTGTAGCTGAGCCCGCCGGCGAGGACGACGGCTACGCCGCGCCAGAGGAAGAGTGTCGCGAGGGTGGCGATGATCGAGGGAATGCCGAGCCGGGCGATGAGCACGCCGTTGATCCATCCGGCACCGGCACCGGCAAGGACGGCGAGCACGGCGCCGACCCAGATGAGCCAGGCGCGGGTCGCCTCGATCGCCGCCGGGTCCGAGCCGTCGGCGAGGCCGGCGAGGAACGGGATGTTCTCGAAGCGGTAGGCGGCGGCGAAGACGAAGCCCGAGAGTGCCACGATGGAGGAGAAGGAAAGGTCGATCTGGCCCGAGGCGATGACCATGGTGAGGCCAAGGGCGCAAAGGAGGAGCGGCGCCATGGTGACGAGCAGCGTCGCGTAGATGCGGTCGGAGAGGAAGGTCTGCGGCGCCAGCACCATGAAGACGGCGGTGACGACGACCGCCACGATGATGATCGGCAGCCCCTCGATCCGGCCGAGCCTGCCCCCCATCAGGCAGCACCCCGCTGTTCGCCCTGGCGCTGCAGCTCGAGGAAGTGCTCGGTCAACTCATGCACGGTCATCTCGCCCCGTTGGACCTCACCGACGATGCGGCCGCGATCGACGATCACCATGCGATCCGCCATGGCGTGGACGTGGGCGAGGTTGTGCTCGACATAGAGGCAGGCGCGGCCGGAGGCCTTGATCCGCTCGATGAAGCTGAGGACCTTGCCGACCTCCTTGACGGCGAGCGCCACGGTCGGCTCGTCGAGGATGATGAGGTCGGCATCGAAATGCATCGCCCGGCCGATGCAGATGCCCTGCCGCTCGCCGCCCGAGAGGTTGCCGGCGGTGGCATCCACGTCGATGCCGACGCCACGAAAGCCGATGGCCCCCTTGAGCACCTCGTTGGCGAGCTCCTTCTGCCGCCGGACATCGATGAAACCCCAGCGGTTGGTGATGTTGCGGCCGACGAAGAAATTGCGCCAGAGCGGCTGCTTGTCGCCCAGGCTCTTCTGCTGATAGACGGTCTCGATGCCGTGCTCATGCGCGCCGCGCACGCTGTAGCGGCCGAAATCGACGGGCTCGCCCTTGATCCACATCTGGCCCAGAGTGGGGCGCTCGACCCCGGTCAGGATCTTGATCAGCGTCGACTTGCCCGCCCCGTTGTCGCCGATCAGGCCCAGGACCTCGTTCCTGCCAATCTGGAGGTCGATGCCGCCCAGCGCCTCGACCTTGCCGTAATGCTTGGTGATGCCGCGAAGCTCGACCGCCGGCGTCTCGACCAATCCTGCCTCCCCGTTCTTATGGGGCGCGAGATTGGGCGCTGGGCCGGAACGGGTCAAGCCGCTCAGGGCATGCCGGCGACCGCCTCCACCTGGGTGATCCAGCTCTCCAGCCGTGCCTGGTTGACGCCCATGTCGCCATAGCCGAGTTCGGAGCGGGAGTAAGCGGCGAACGTGCTGCGCTCGGACGTCGGCAGGCCGTCGTCGAAGGGCAGGACGTGGACGATGATGGTGTCGATGAAGCCGAAGATGCGGCTCTTCTGCTCGACATGCAGCGTGAGCGCACTCTCGTCGATGCCGAGGATGCGGGTCCGCTCGCTCATTGTCGCCACCTCCTCCCAGAGCTGGAGCTGGTCCAGCGCCGGCACGTCGAGCACCGGGGCGACGCGATCGGCCGGTGCGGCGCAGCGATCGGCCGGGCAAACGAGGTAGTCGTTCGGCGAGCCGGTGCGCTCGATGGTCAGGGGGTCGAGCGCGAGGCGCTCGGCATCGGGGGCGGCACCTAGGCCGCAGGCAGCGAGCAGGCTCATCAGCGTCAGGAGTGCCACCGTTGCGACCGGCTGCCGGCTGCCGATCCCGCCGCTTGTCGCGATCCGGTTCGGCGTCGGCCCCATCAGCCTATGCGTTCGTCGCTGCCGCAGCTTGCGACGGAACCGGTCTCATGAAGGTCGGCCGTGATCATGATCGCAAAATACGCGCCCGTGCCGGTGGCGGCAAGCCGGCGGGATGGCGGCTGGCACGCAGGGCCGAAGGGCGCTAGATTCCGCCCATCTCGAAACGGGCGGGCGACGGATGACGGCGGCAGGCGAAGTGACTGACGGGCCGCTGCAAGGGCAGGCGATTGTCCTGCTCAGCCTCGCCGGCTTCTTCTCGATCGCGCTGCTGCGCGCCTGCGACCCGCTGGTGCCGGAAATCGCGCGGAGCTTCGACGCCAGCATCGCCAGCGCCTCGGCGCCGGTGGTCGCCTATGCGGTCGCCTACGGCATGGGCCAGCTCCTCTTCGGGCCGGTCGGCAGCCGGCTCGGCACGTTTAGGACCGCCACCATCGGCTGCACCTTCGCGGCCCTCTTCTCGCTGCTCTGCGCCTTCGTCGCGAGCCTCGACCAGCTGGTCGCGGCGCGCGCCCTCGCGGGCTTCGCCGGCGGGGGCATCGTGCCGATGTCGATCGCCTTCATCGGCGAGACGGTACCCTACAAGCATCGACAGGCGACGCTTGCCCGCATGATGACCGGCGCCATTCTCGGCTCGATCGCCGGGTTCTCGGTCTCGGGCATGCTCGCCCACTACATGGACTGGCGCATCATCTTCGCCCTCCTGTCGCTCGGGCTCGCCGCCGTCACACTGGGCCTCTGGCTGCATCTGTCACGACTCGCGGCGAGTGCCGCACCCCGCTGCGGCACGCTCGTCAACCCGCTTCGCCAGTACGCGCGCATCCTCGGCCTGCGCTGGCCGCGCGTGGTGCTGGTGGCCGTCGCGATCGAGGGCGCCGTCTTCGGCGTCGTCCCGTTCATCGGGGTGCTGGTCGCCAGGGAGCACGGGGCCGGCAATCTCGGCATCGGGGCCGTGCTCGGCTGCCGCGGCCGCGGCGGCCGGACATACGCCGACCGCGCCGCGCAGAACAACGCCCGGCCCGGCGACGCGGGAGGGGCCCGCGAGGGCGGTGCCGTGGCGCTCGGCGGCTTCGCCCTCGTCGCCATCTCGCCCGCACCCTTCCTGGTCGGCGTCGGCGCCTTCATCGCCGGGCTCGGCTACATGATGCTGCACAACACCCTGCAGACCAATGCCACCCAGATGATGCCGGACGACCGCAGCGGCGCCGTCTCGCTCTTCGCCTTCTGCCTCTTCACCGGCCAGGCCTCGGGCGTCGCCCTCTACGCCCTGATCACCCCGCTCGTCGGCTACCGGCCGGCCGTGATGGCGAGCGGCATCGTCATGCTCGCCATCGGCCTCGCCTTCGCGGCGGCCAAGCAGCGCATGGTGGCGGCGGAAATCTGACATCGAGGCCCTTAGAAACACCAAGAAATAGGTGATCCATCTGATTGTAATGCTGAGTGAAGGTCAGTTAAGATAAGGTCTGGATAAGAGTCGGGCTACTCGTTAATCTTGTCTGTTCGCCAAAAGTTTATTACTTCACTACGGAGAATATTTTTGTTTGTTGATCCCATGATACCAACTTCTTTCTAAGTAGGCCTCCTAGAATCGAATAGGTCAAATAATCATGCTGTTTTTCCTGAAAATTGGACCGGAGGCCAAGCGCCTCAGCGATTTCAGAATTGCGCATGCCGTGTGGGTTCTTCCTAAGAATCTCGACTATGGCTATTTCGATTACTCGAAGCCCAGCCTGCGCGAGTTCGAATTGCTCTGTCAAGTTGCCCATGAAAGATTTTCCAGAAACACCACGGAAAGAGTTCCGTTATCTGTGGTGATTTGCTGCCAGGCGATAATCCAGCGTTGGAATGCCATTCATCAGACGTCCAGGTTCACCACCTTCAGCGCGTTCTCCTGGATGAAGTCCCGCCTGGGCTCGACGATGTCGCCCATCAGCGTGGTGAAGATGTCGTCGGCCTCGTCGGCGTGGTCGATCCGGACCTGGATGAGGGAGCGGATGGCGGGGTCGAGGGTGGTTTCCCAGAGCTGCTCCGGGTTCATCTCGCCGAGGCCCTTGTAGCGCTGGATGGCGAGGCCCTTGCGGCCCAGGGCGAGCACGGCCTCGACCAGGTCGAGGGGGCCGTTGATCGGCCGGCTCTCGTCCTTCTTCTCGAGCGTGCAGGGCGTGGCGAAGACCGTCTCTAGGCGCCCGAGCGCCTCGGCCAGGCGGCGCGCCTCGGGGCTGCGGGCGAGGCCCGGGTCGAGGCGGTGGCGCTCGCGCCGCTCGCCCCGCATGTGGTGGAAGACGAGCTCGCCCTCATCGCCGATATGCGCCTGCCAGGCGCCGCGGCCCGAGGCGGAGAGGCGGTTCGCGACCCGCTGGGCGAGGACCAGCATCCCGGTCGGATCGCCGAGCGCACCTTCGACGAGGCCACCCTCGAGCGCCAGGGCCTCGATCAGCTCCACCGGGTGGCGCCGCTTGAAGTTGGCGAGGATCGAGCCCGCCGCCTGGGCCGCCTCGACGGCCGCCTCCAGCGTCTCGCCCTCCAGCACGCTGCCGTCGGCCTGGACGAGGCGGGTGTCCTCGAGCCCGGCGCCGACCAGGTACGCGTCGAGCGCGGCGTCGTCCTTGAGGTAGCGCTCGCTCTTGCCGCGCTTGACCTTGTAGAGCGGCGGCTGGGCGATGAAGAGATGCCCGGCCTCGATGATCGCCGGCAGATGCCGGTAGAAGAAGGTCAGCAGCAGCGTCCGGATGTGCGAGCCGTCCACGTCGGCATCGGTCATGATGATGACGCGGTGATAGCGCAGCTTGGTGATGTCGAACTCGTCGCGCACACCGGTGCCGAGGGCGGTGATCAGCGTGCCGATCTCCTGGCTGCCCAGCACCTTGTCGATGCTGGCCCGCTCGACGTTGAGGATCTTGCCGCGGAGCGGCAGGATGGCCTGGAAGCTGCGGTCGCGGCCCTGCTTGGCCGAGCCGCCGGCGCTGTCACCCTCGACGAGGAAGAGCTCGGCCTTGGCCGGATCGCGCTCCTGGCAGTCGGCGAGCTTGCCCGGCAGGTTGGCGACGTCGAGGGCACCGGCCCGGGTGACCAGCTCGCGGGCGCGCTTGGCCGCCTCGCGGGCTCTCGCCGCCACGATCACCTTGGCCATGATCTCCCTGGCCTCGGCGGGATGCTCCTCGAGCCAGCGGGCGAGGCCGTCGGCGATCAGGCCCTGCACGACGGGCGTCACCTCGGAGCTCACCAGCTTGTCCTTGGTCTGCGACGAGAACTTCGGGTCGGGCATCTTGATGGCGAGGACGCAGGTCAGGCCTTCCCGAATATCCTCGCCGGTCAGCTGCACCTTCTCGCGCTTCAGGACACCGTTGTCCTCGGCGTACTTGTTGACGGTGCGGGTGAGCGCCGTGCGAAAGCCGGCGAGGTGGGTGCCGCCGTCGCGCTGCGGGATGTTGTTGGTGAAGCAGAGGCAGGTCTCGTGGTAGCCGTTGTTCCACTGCATGGCGCACTCGACCGAGATCAGGCCACGCTCCGCGCCGGTAACGATGGGCGGCGTGTGGATCGCCGTCTTGGTGCGGTCGAGATAGCGGACGAAGGCCTCGAGCCCGCCCTCGTAGAAGAGTTCTTCCTCAACGGGTTCCTCGCCCCGCTTGTCGCGCAGGATGATCCGCACGCCGGAATTGAGGAAGGCGAGCTCGCGCAGGCGGTGCTCGAGCGTTGCGAAGGAAAATTCGGTCTGGGTGAAGACCTTGACCGAAGGCATGAAGGTGATCTCCGTGCCGCGCCGGTCCTCCTGCGCGCCGCGCGCCGCGAGTGGCGCCACCGGCTCGCCGCCGTTCTCGAAGCGGATGTAGTGCTCGGCACCGTCGCGCCAGATGACGAGGTCGAGCCAGTCGGAGAGCGCGTTGACCACCGAGACGCCGACGCCGTGCAGGCCGCCCGAGACCTTGTAGGAGTTCTGGTCGAACTTCCCGCCGGCGTGGAGCTGGGTCATGATCACCTGGGCCGCGC
>CAZGUW010000270.1:0-6592 GCA_964528705.1 uncultured Geminicoccaceae bacterium | reverse complement strand
GCATTGGTATCATCACGCAGGGCCGTAGCGACAAGGGAGAGGCTCTGCTCGTCCTTGATCGATCGGTGGTTGCTTGCGGTGAACCGGATGATCATTTTTTGGTATAGCCTAGTTGGAAAGACGATGCATTTTAGTGGAAAAATTTGCAGATTGCGAGCATAAATCGCGTCGAATTTGCGCTTTCGGAGCTTCGAGGGACATGTGTGGGCTCCAAGGGACAGCTCCCCCGTTGACTAACTCGAGGGGGTACGGGGGAAATCATTTCCCCCGCCTTTCTCTCTTCCCAGATCTCAACGCTCCTGACGCGCCACTTCCCGTTCCATCAGCTCGCGGATGAAGCGGGTGTAGGGGATGTCGCGCTGGCGGGCGCGTTCCTAGAGGGCGTCGATCAGGGATTGCGGCACGCGCATGTTGATCTGCGCCGCCTTCGGCTCGAACTCGAATCGTCTCGGCTGGAAGCCCGAGAAGTCGTAGGCGGCGAGGTCGGCGGTCGCCACGAAGCGCTCGGCTTCCTCGTCCGTGTCGACGCGGGAACTGGTGGCGAAGGCCTGCGCCGCCCGGATATCCTCGACTTGCAGGCCCGGATGGTCGGCGAGGATCTGCGCGTCGCTGTCCCCGGCACCCAGCCGCCGCAGGATGAGCTCGACCGGGATGCGCGCGCCCTTGATGACCGGCTTGCCCATCATCACCCTGGGATCCGCCACGATCCGATCGACCAGGCGCGCTGCCATTGTCACCCTCCATGGTCCCCACCACAGCGGTCATTCTAGGCCGGCATGGCACAAATCGAAAGAGTGTCCGCCGCCGCCCCCGAGGCGCGATCGAACTCTCCCCACCGGAACGCCCCGCTTCCCCGGCCGTTTCCAGAGCAGCGAGACCAACCAGCCTGGAGACCCGGACATGCTCAAGTTCATCGGTGGCACCGTCGGCGTCATCTTCCTGATCGGCCTGCTGGTCGTGATCGGCATCTTCTCGCTGATCTTCTAGGCCCCCGATCGAGGCCGCCGTGCCGGACGCCGAGGCTCCCGGCACTTGCTACCGGCCTCAGGCGTCGAGCAGCTTTCCGATGGGGGCGGCCGCGGCGTCAGGGGCGGGCCGGGAGAGGTAGAACTCGGCCAGCAGCAGGCCCTCGGTCTCCTTGCCCTCGGGGTCGATGCCCCGGTCGCGCAGGTGGCCGATCACCTGTTCCTGCTCGTCCATCGAGCTGAAGCGCCGTTGCACGAAGGTGCGGCCCTCGAGCTTTTCGGTGACGTAGCCCTCGGCCTCGAGCGTGTGCTCGATGGCGTCGAAGGGGAACATGCGCAGCACGAAATTGCCGATCCAGGGCGGGCGGCCCTGCGTGACGGCGGGCAGCAGGCGCTCGAAGCTGCGCTCGGTGACGTAGCCGACGCAGCCGGTCGAGATCACGAGATCGACCGGGGCGAGATCATCGACCGCCGACTTCGGCAGCGTCTCGCTCTCGAGGTTGATGGCCAGGCCCTCGTCGAGCAGCCCTGCCTCCTTGCCGAAGGTGACGGCCGATTCCGCCTGGTCGAGGCCGATCACGGCGATGTGGTCGTGCCCGTCGAGGTGGGCGAAGAAGCGCCTGTCGCGCGCCACCACCTCCTCCGGGGCCGCCTCGGCCAGCGCCCGGTCGCCCCAATGCTGGTAGAGCTCGGGCATCGAGAGGTCGTGCTTGAGGATCGCCGCATTGACTCCGTAGGAACAGCCGAGGTCGAGCACGTGGACGGTCGACTTCCGCTCCTCGTGCAGGTGTCCGATCAATTGCTGGAACACCGGCTTGGCGGCCTCGGGAATGGCATAGCCCAGCTTCTTCAGCTCGCGGAAATAGGCCCGCGGATCGTCCTGGTCATAAATGTGATCCATCTTGGCTTTTGCTTCATTGATATCGTCGAAATCGGCACAGACCGACATCTACCTCTCCCCTGCTGACAAGACCGACCCGTCGCCCGAAAGGGACGAATTCCCCTTCGCACGCAACCATTCGGGCCGTCACAGGTACGGGGTTGTAGCCCCCTTCCCGGACAGCCTCGTGTCAGCCGCATCTGTTCACGACGACGGGTTCGGGCTGGCCACCGGCATTCTTCTCGGCAGCCGCCCTACCCGGATGTGTACAGCAGCGGGCCCGCAGGGTCCACGCCACCGGTCAACAGAGCATATCAGCCGACCAGTCGAGGGGGCGCGGAGGGGAATCATTTCCCCGGCTCTTCAGCCGGGCTTAAGGCCGTTCCTGTAGAGCCGGGCCCATCGGTTGCGTGCGGCGCCTTCGGGCGCCTATTGATGGTGCCGGACAGGAACATCGATGAACCAGCTTCGCCACCAACAATGGGCCCAGCAACAGTGGGCCGGGCAGCCGGGGCCCGTGTCCGGACTCGAGCGTGGTGGCCGGTGGCTGAAGTCGCTGCTGTTGCGGGCTTTCGGCGCGCGTCCCCTGACCTGCGACTACTGCGCCTCGGCCATTCCGGTCGGTGACGTCCACTGCCCCGGGTGCGGTGCCACCGCGACCCTCGGGGCACCCCCGAAGCCGTCGCGCCGTTCGCCTCCGTCCGTGACCACCGGCGGGGCCGGACGAGCGGGCAACCGGCCCTGGCTGGTGCCGCTCCTGCTCTGCATCCTCTTCCCGCCGGCCCTGCTCGTCGTCCTGCCCGTGCTCTTCTGGCGCTGGCTGCGTCGCGGGAACACGGGGTGGATCCTGCCGCTCCTGATCTGCGTGGTCTTCCCCCCCGCCGTCCTCCTCGTCGCCCCCGCCCTCCTCTGGCGCCGGCCCAGCGCGGCTGGCCGCCCTTGAAAGAACCGAGGGGGCCCGGGGGAAATCATTTCCCCCGGCTTCTTCGCCCACCCCTTCCCGATCCGCCGCCCCTTGCCTATCCTCGCCCCCTTGCATTCTTTGACGGGGCAGGCCGATGGCGGGTGGCTGGACGCGGGACGGGGCGGTTCAGGAGCAGATCGACGACACGGTGCAGGACGCGGTGCGGCTGGCGCGGGAGCGGATGCAGGCCGGCGAGGGGGCGACGCATTGCGACCGGTGCGGCGAGGAGATTCCGGAGGCACGGCGCCGGGCGCTGCCCCATGCGCGGACCTGCGTGCCCTGCCAGAGCGCGCTGGACGGCCGGCCGCAGGCGGCCCTTTTCAACCGCCGCGGCAGCAAGGACAGCCAGCTTCGCTGACCGGCTCCACGCCGGCCGTCAGCCGGTGGCGCGGGTCTTTTCGGGGTCGAAGAACGGGCGCTCGACGACGGTGGCGCGGGCCGGGCCGCCGGGTGTCGCCACCTCGACGACCGTGCCGGGCTCGGCGGTATCGGCTGCGACCATGGCCAGCGCGATGTTGCGCCCGAGCCGAGGTGAATGAATCGCGGAGGTGACCTTGCCGACCACCCTGCCGCCCTTGCTGATGGTCCAATAGGTGGTGTTCGGGCCCTTCAATGGCGCGCCTTCGATGTGCAGCCCCACCTGCCTGCGGGCGACCCCCTGATCACGAATGCGACGCAGTGCTGCCTTGCCGATGAAGTCGGCCGCCATCTCGAGGTCGACCAGCCGGTCGAGGCCGAGCTCGAAGGGGTTCGTCCCGCTGTCCATGTCGGCGTGGTAGGAGAGCATGCCGACCTCGATCCGGCGGATGGTCGAGGTATGGCCGGGCTTCAGGCCAAGCGGCGCACCGGCCGCCATGATCCTCTCCCAGAGCTCGTCGCCGCGGGAGCCGTCCCTGAGATAGAGCTCGTAGCCCCGTTCGCTGGACCAGCCGGTGCGCGAGACCACGAGCGGAATGCCGTCCAGCTCCGCCTCGCACAGCCGGTAGTAGCGGAGGTCCATGATCCGCTCGCCGAAGAGCGCCTGCATGACGTCCGCCGATCGCGGGCCCTGCAGCTGCAGCGGCGAGACGTCCGGCTCCCGGATCGTCACATCCATGCCCGCATGCACGGCGACGCCCTGCGCCCCGAGCAGGATGTCGCTGTCGGCGAGCGACAGCCAGAAGCGGCTCTCGCCCAGGCGCAGGAGCACCGGGTCGTTGAGGATGCCGCCCTCGGCATTCGTGATCAGGACGTACTTGCACTGGCCGACGGCGAGCGTCGCGAGGTTGCGCGGCGTCAGCATCTGGGTGAAGGCGGCGGCATCCGGGCCGGTGATCTCGACCTGGCGCTCGACGGCGACGTCGCAGAGGATGGCGTGGTTCACGAGATTCCAGAAATTCCGCACCGGATCGCCGAAATCGCGCGGGATGTACATGTGGTTGTAGACGGAGAACGCCCTGGCCCCCCATCGGACGGTCGCGTCGAAATAGGGCGACTTGCGGATCTGCGTACCGAACCCGAATTCGCCTGGCTGCGTCATGGCCCTCCACTTTCGTCTGGCAATGGCCAGCGGCTGCGAAGGACATGTGTGGGCGACCCGCCGGCGGCAACCGGCCCGGCGGGGCGCGCAGGGCAGTCACGAGGCCCGACGCCGTGCCCTACTCGGCGGGCACCTCGGCACCGGTCGGCCGGCCCGCACTCCGCATCCTCTTGGTGAGCTGCAGATCCCACCAGGCGAAGGCGAAGTAGATCACCGTGCACCAGATGGTGAGGTCATAGAACAATTCCCGGTTCACGTAGTAGGCGTAGAGATCCGGGCTGTTGAACAGGACCCGCCAGGCGAGCACGGCCGGCACGATCAGCCCGATCACGATCCAGACCGCGCGGATGATCTTGATCAGTGTGGTCGTGCCATGCACATGCCCGTGCTGCTCCTTCGCGGCCAGCTCGGCATGGTAGGCCTCGATCTCCCTTTGGAACTCCTGCTCCCGCTTCTCGGCCTCCGGGTAGCTGCCGTCGGCGCCGTACCGCTTCGCGAGAACGGTATAGATGACGATCGAGAGGGCCCATGTCGGCAGGAACAGATAGACGAACGGGATGATGTTGATGACGTTCAGCCCGAAGCCGAAGACCAGGCATACGCCCCAGGTGATCAGCGCCGGCATGTTGTCCTTGACGCCTTTCAGGCGGTGCCAGTTGCTCTTGTAGCCGAGCCGGGGAAAGACGTGCTGCTCGGCGAACACGATGCCGCCGATGGGGACCAGAACGAGTCCGGCATAGGCCAGGATCGGCAGGATGCTGCGGTAGATGAACGGGAAGCAGCTGCCGACCACCACCACCGCACCGACCGCCAGCGTCACCTTCTGGCGCGCGATGGTCGGAAAGACCGCCTGGGCGGCGAGGCCGGCGCGATAGAGGTTGGGGTTGGCCGTCGTCCAGCCCGCGATGATGACGATGACAAAGCCGGTGGCGCCGAGCGCGTAGTAGGCGACATCCCCGGGCGAAACCACGGCGATGCTCAGCTTCATGATCGAGGCCGTTGCCGCCCCCATGAGCGCGGCGGAAATCCAGGCGATGTAGTGACCGAACATCATGCCGGTCGCGGTGCAGAGGCCGTAGATCGATTTCCTGGCGTAGCGCAGGAGCGCCATGTCGATCAGGCCGAAATGGGCGAAGGTATTCGCCGCCCAGGCGAAGCCGATCACCTCCACGAGGCCGATGCCGGGCTCACCCTCGGCATTGATGCCGGTGAACACGGTGGTTCCCGCCAGACTGACGAAATCCGAGAAGCTCGCGAGGGTGGTGTAGCCGGTCAGCGTCTCGTTCAGCGAGGGGATCAGCACCATGCCGCCGGCGGTGAACATCACCATCAGCCAGGGCGTGCAGATCGTGGCGAACTCGGCCACCACGTTGAAGCCGTAATAGGCCACCACCACGGCGATCACGCTGGCCGAGCCGGCAATGAGCGCGAAGTAGACATTGGAGGGATAGGGATAGATCTGCGGCGGAATGTCGAAGAGCACCCGGACCGCAGTCGCCGACACCGTGATCATGGCGGCCGAGATGGCCACGAAGATCAGCACGTTCGCGCCGTTGTAGAGCCGCGAGACCAGCTCGCCCATGTTGTAGTCGAGATAGGTATAGAGGCTGAGCCGCGTCTTCACCGCGATCGGCGCGGTGATCAGCCAGAAGCTCAGCGAGGCCAGCGTGTTGCCGATGAGCAGGCCGATCAGGATGTCATGGATCGTGGCGCCCATCGCCACGAAGGCGGCGCCAATGACGAACTCGGTCGCGGCAACGTGCTCGGCACCATAGAGGCCGAGGAAGTGTCCGGGGCCGTGCAGTCGGTGGGGCGGGACGGGTAGCAGTTCGTCGTCCATCTGGGCGACGGACTGGTGTCGCTTGCCTGCACTATGAGCCATCACACCCCCGGTTGCTTGAGTTCCTTGTCAGGACCCGGAACGGGCGCTGCAGAGCACCGAGGCCGGGGCCATGTTCAGCCCGAAGCCACGCTAGTCATCCGAGATGAAGCGCGCACGCTCCATGACCTTGCCGGTGACCCATTGCGCATTGTCGAGCGCTTCCCCTGTCGGGATGTCGCCTGCCACCGCCGCTGCGATCCGCGCGCCCACCGCGGTGGCCATGCCGGGAAACTCCGGAATCGCGACGTACTGGATACCCGTGTAGGGCACCTCCTCGACCGTCGGCGCTTCCGGGTCGGCCGCCTCGATGGAGGCCAGAACCAGCTCGGCGAACGGCGCGGCCTCGATGTACTCGGAGCTGTCGTAGAGCGACTTGCGCGTG
>CAZGUW010000269.1:0-6613 GCA_964528705.1 uncultured Geminicoccaceae bacterium | reverse complement strand
TTTCCCGAACGTCGTGCCGGAGCCCTTCTTCTCGATGTACGACCCGGCCTCGCTCAAGCCCTGGCCCAACGCCGCCGACCCGCTCACCGGCAAGCCGGCCGTGCAGCGTATCAAACAGCGCCACTGGCGGACCGACAACATGGATTGGGCCGACTGGCAGCCTTTGGTCGCCGCCTATTTCGGCGAGATCTCGCTGATCGACGATCAGGTCGGCCGGGTGCTGGCGCATCTGGCGAACACCGGGCTCGACCGGGACACGCTGGTGATCTGGACCACCGATCACGGCGACACGATCGGCGCGCACGGCATCTGCAACAAGGACTACACGATGTACGAGGAGATCTACCGGGTCCCCCTCATCGTGCGCTGGCCGGGGGTGACGCCCGAGGGGCAGGCGAGCGAAGCTTATGTCCACCATTTCCTCGACATCTTCGCGACGCTGATCGACGTCGCCGGCGGCGAGGTGCCGAAGGACGCGCACGGCCGCTCGCTCCGGCCGATCCTCGAGGGGCGGGAATTGCCGGCGGATTGGCCCCGGGATGCCTATTGCGAGTTCCACGGCAGCCACATGGGACTTTATTCCATGAGGTTGCTCAGCGACGACGACTACGCCTACATCTACCACACCAACGACATCGACGAGCTCTACGACCGCCGCCGCGATTCCTGGCAGCTCCGGAACCTCGCCGAGGAGCCGGGGGAGCATCGGGCGGCGCTCGAGGAGCGGCGGCGGCGGATGGTGGGGTGGATGGCACGCACTAACGACCATCTGCACAACGAATGGACGGTCGACTGGCTGACCAAGGACCCGGATCTTGCCGCCGAGGCACCGGGGCGACGCCGCACCAAGTGGTGAGGGCGACGTCGCAGAACCGATCAATCCAGCAGGGAGAGACACGATGAAGAAGATGATGACCGCCGGTGTGGCGCTGCTCGCCGGCGCCTTCGCCATGCCCGCCATGGCCGAGTATCCGGAGGGTCCGGTCAAGGTGATCGTGCCGTTCGCCACCGGGGGCATGAGCGACAGCGTCGCCCGGGTGTTCCAGAAGGCCTTCGTCGACCACGACCTGCTGCCGGAGCCCTTGACGATCATCAACATGGACGGCGGCGGGGCCACGATCGGCAGCCGGGCGGCCAAGGATGCCGAGCCCGACGGGCAGACCATCATGCTGATGCACCTGGCCTTGCTCTCGGCCGAGGCGCTGGGTGTGGCCGACTACGGGGCCGAAGCCTTCGAGCCGATCGCCCAGACCGGCAGCTCCTGCCTGATCCTGGCGACCGAGAAAGACAAGCCCTACCAGAACCTCGAGGACCTGTTCGCGGCGGCGCGCGAGAAGCCGGCCGAGCTGACCGAGGCGGTCAATATCGGTGCTGTCGTGCACATCGCGTCGCTGATCCTCGTCGATCCCGCCGGGGTCGAATTCCGCTACGTGCAGAGCGGCGGCGGAGCGAAGCGCATCCAGGACCTGATCGGCGGGCATGTCGAGACGGCGATGTTCTCGACCGCCGAGTTCAAGAGCTTCGAGGAGCTGGGCATTCGCGGCCTGGCGCTGCTCGACGACGAGCGGAATCCCGAGTTCCCCGACATCCCGACCGCGGCCGAGCAGGGCTATGACGTGACCTTCTGCGTCGACAACTGGTGGTTCGCGCCGGCCGGGACGGCCCCGGAGAAGGTGGCGGTGATCGCCGATGCCCTCGAGGCGGCGATGGCCACCGACGACGTCAAGCAGGCCTTCGAGGAGCGGACGATGAGCCCGACCTTCCTGCGCGGCGACGAATTCGCGGCGCATATCGACGAGGTGAGTGCTGCCATCGACAAGGCCGCCGCGAAGGCGAAGTAGGGCGATGCCGGCCCGGCCCTTGCGCATCGGTCTCATCGGTGCCGGCTATGTGGCGCCCTTCCATCTGCGCGGCTGGGCCGGGCTCGGCTCTGGGGCGGGGGGCGCCCGGGTGGTGGCGATCGCCGACCCGGACCGGGAGAGGGCGGAAGCCTGTGCCCGGGAGTTCGGCATCGACGAGGTGTTCGAGGGCCCCGAGGCGATGCTGGAGGGCGCGAAGCTCGACGCCCTCGACATCGCCTCGCCGCGCGCCCTGCACGCGGCGCATGTCGATCTCGCCATCGCCCAAAGCCTGCCGACCCTCTGCCAGAAGCCATTGGCACCGACGCTCGCCGAGGCCGAGGCGATGGCGGCCAGGGCGGCGGACCGCATCCGGCTCATGGTGCACGAGAACTGGCGCTTTCGCCCGCTCTATCGCCATGTGGGGGCAGCGCTCGGGGAGCTGCCCGGGCTCCGCTTCTGCCGGACGGTGATGCGCACCACGGCACTCCTGCCGGATGCGGCCGGGGTGCGCCCGGCCGTGCAGCGCCAGCCCTTCATGGCCGGCGAGCGGCGCCTGGCGCTGGCCGAGGTGCTGATCCACCACCTCGACGCGACGCGCTATCTCTGCGGCGACCTAGTGCTGCGCCAAGCCTGGCTGCAGCGGAGCGACCCGGATCTCCTGGGCGAGACGGCAGCACACCTCGTGCTGGAGACCAAGGCCGGCATGCCGGTCATCGTCTCCGGCGACATGATGGCCGCCGGCACGCCTTCCGGTGCCGCGGACTGGCTTGAGCTGATCGGCGACGGCTGGCGCATCGAGACGAGCGACGGGGCGTTCCACCGCTACGCCGGCAACGACCTCGTCGAGGAGTGCTATTTCGACCGGCTGGACGACCTGCAGGCCGGCTTCGACGGCACGATCCGCCACTTCGTCGAGGCACTGGTGGGGGACCGGCCGTTCGAAACGGACGTGGCGGACAACCTCAAGACGCTGCGGCTGGTGGAGGCGGCTTACGGGTCCGGCTGGTGAACCCGCGGCCCGAACGGCAAGACGGAGGTTCCGGCGCCGGGAGATGGCGGGGGCGATGCGCGCGGAAAAAGAGTCCAGACCCCTTTTCTTGAGGGGAGCCGGTCAGAGGCCGTTGGGGCCTTTCTCGCAGGTGCGGCGCAGCTCGGCCGGCGAAGCGGGGCGGCCGAGGAGGAAGCCTTGCATGTTGGGGCAGCGCATGCGCCGCAGGGTCTCGAGCTGGGTTCGGGTTTCGACGCCTTCCGCGACGGCGGTGATGCCGAGGTTGCGGGCGAGGCTCACCATCGCGCGGACGATCGCGGTGCTGCGCCGGTCGGTGCCGAGGGCGTGGACGAAGCTGCGGTCGATCTTCAGCCGCGCCGGCTGCAGCTGGGCCAGCGAGGCGAGATTGGCGTAGCCCGTGCCGAAGTCGTCGATGGCCATGCTGAAGCCCATCTGCCGCAGCTGGGCCAGCTGCTGCTGGGCGTGGGTCGTCTCGAGGAAGACGCTTTCCGTGATCTCGACCTCGATCCGCGCCGGCACCACCTCGTGCTCGTCCAGAATGGTCATGAAGCGCTCGACGAGGTCGGCGCGCCTGAGCTGGGCGGCGGAGAGGTTGATGGCGATCGGCAGGGCGAAGCCCTCTTTTTCCCAACGGCGCACCTGGCGGCAGGCGAGCCGCAGGGCCAGCTCGCCGAGCGGCTCGATGAGCCCTGTCGCCTCGGCCAGTGCGACGAACACGGCCGGCGGCACGGCGCTGCCGTCGTCCTCCCAGCGCAGCAGGGCCTCGGCCCCGACCGGCCGGATGCTGGCGCCGACCTCCCAGATCGGCTGGAAGGCGAGGTGCAGGCGCTCGCCGGTGATGGCCGCCCGCAGGCGGTCCTCGCGCGCCCGCCGGCCGGCCAGCGAGGCCGCGAGCTCGGGGCGGAAGCCGGCGAACCGCGCGCGCCCGTCGCGCTTGGCGGCGAGCAGGGCGAGATCGGCGCAGCGCAGCAGGTGGCCGGGCTCCTGCGCGTCGGTGGGATAGAGGGCCCTGCCGACACTGACCGACACGGCCATCTGGCGGCCGTTGACGTCATAGGGGTCCGCCAGAACGGCACCCAGCCGGTTCTGGAACGCGGCGACGCCCTCGACGGTGTCGAGCCTGGTCTGGAGAATGACGAACTCGTCGCCACCGAGACGAGCGGCGAGATCGCTCTGGCGGATCAGGCTGCCCATCCGCTTGGCCAGCTGGCAGAGCACGGCATCGCCGTCGGTGTGGCCGTAGCCGTCGTTGATGCCCTTGAAGTCGTCGATGTCGAGGACCCAGAGGGCGAGGCGCTCACCCCGGCGCTCGGCCAGCGGCATCGCCTGCTCGATATGGTCGAGAAAGGCCCGGCGATTCGGCAGGCCGGTGAGCGGGTCCCGGTTGGCGAGCCGGTCGATGGCCTCGAAGGACGCCTTGCGCTCGGTGTCGTCCTGCACGATCAGCAGCACGGCCGGCCCGGCGCCGGACGGATCGACGGGCGAGCCGTGCCAGCGGCCGACCCGCATCTCCCCCGCCGCCGTCAGGAACGGGATCTCGGCCTCGGCCGGCCCGGTGCCGGCGCAGCTGCGAACGAGCGCGTTCAGGGCCGGTGCGTCGCCCGGCGGCACGAGCGCCACCTCGTCGAGCAGCCGCCCCTCGACCTCGTCCGACCTCCGGCCGAACAGCTCGGCGCCGCGCCCGCGCCATCGCGCGATGCGGAACGCCGAGCCTTCACCCGCCAGCTCGACCACGGCGAGCGGCGCTCCCCGAAGCAGGCTCTCGAGACGCGCGTTCGCATCCTCGAGGGAGGTCCGCAGGCTGCCCGCCTTCGTTCGAGGATCTCCCGGCTCATGGCCAGAAGATCGTCGCGCAGGCGACGAACCTCGCGGAAGGGGCCGGCCGGAAACGTCCCGGGGGCATGCCCGCTCGCCTGCGCCTCGGCGAAGGTGCAGGCCGCGGCCAGGGGGCGGGCGAGCCAGCGCCACGCGAGCCAGCTCCAGGCGATGGCCAGCGCCACGAAGACGAGAGCCGTGACGATCACGCCGACCCGCTGGTTTTCGACGATCAGCTGCAGGGTGGTGAGCGCCGGCGCCTGGACGAGCACGAGCCACGAATCGTCCGACCGGCTCAGCGGGGCGATGGCACCCACGATCGTGCCGTCCGGCGTGGCGAACTCGAAGGCACCTTCCCGGTCGGCGAGCTCGCCCCCGCCTTCGGCCAGGACCTGCTCGAGGTGGCGCGCCGCCGCGGTCACCTCGCTGCCGTGCAGCCGCGCCGCCGATTCCCCGAGGAACCGGCCGTCGAAGGAGAGGACGGCGGCGTCGGACCACTCGCCGGGCGGCAATGCGGCCACGGTCGACGCGAGGTCGTGCAGGTTGAGGGTCACGCCGATGATGCTCGCCACCTCGCCGGCCGGGCCCGGCATGGGGGCGACGACGGTGATCCCCGGCAGACCGCTTGGGTAGAGGATGTAGGGCTCGGTCCAGGCGATCTCCCGCCTGGTCATCGCGAGCGCGTACCAGGGTCGGGACCGTGGTGCGTATTCCTCGAGCGGTCGCTGGTCGAGCGCCACGGGCCGCGCGTCCTCGCCGAACGTGCGCCGGTCCAGGCCGTGGCCGGCGGCGGCGGGTCGCAGGGACCGCATCCTGCCGTCGTCGCCGTCGCGGTCGATCAGGACGAAATCGCCGCTGGTTCTGTCGAACAGGAAGGCGCCGCTGATGGACGGCCGGCTCCGGACACGCTCGAGCAGGAAGCGCTCCACCTCGTCGGTCACACCCCGTTCGAGCACCCTGGCGTCGATCAGGGCCCGAACGAAATCGAGGTCCTCCTCGGAGGGCTTCAGCTCGGCGCGCAGCCGTTCGGCGAGCTGCCGCGCGTCATGGGCGAGCAGCCGCAGCTCCATCGCCCGGATCACGGGGTCGACCTCGCGCGCCTGCCAGAGGACGAGGATCGCGGCCGCCACGACCGGCAACAGGACGCCCGCTGCCATCCACAGCCGGAGCGGCATGTCGAGGAAGCCCCGCCGCAACCGCATGCGCACCTCTTTTTTGTTGCCGGACCGTTTCGGAGCGCGCGTGGCGACGCCTCGGGTTGGGCAGCAGCATGGTGAGGGAAACCATTAATGCAAGTTCGAGTTTCCCGGCGCGCTCTTCGAGGCGCGTCTTGTGGCGACCGACTGCCGGGTTTACGGCGCGCGGAACGGTGCCAGCTTCGCCCAGTCGAAGGTGACGCCGGTGCCGGGGGCCTCGGGGGCGACGGCGCGATGATCGTGGGTCGTGAGGGGCTGCGTCGTGTAGCGGTCGATGGGGAAGGAGTGGACCTCGATCCAGCCGCCGTTCGGGTGGCCGGCGGCGAGGCTGACGTGGAGCTCCTGCATGCCGTGGCTGCAGGCGGGGATGCCCCTGGCCTGGGCCATGTCGGCGACGGCGAGCCAGCCGGTGATGCCGCCGCAATTGGAGGCGTCGGGCTGGATATACGAGAGCTTCGCCCGGGCGAGGGCCGCCTCGAATTCCTCGAGCGTGTGCAGATTCTCGCCCTGGGCGAGCGGCACGGACGTGGCCTCGGCGATGCGGGCGTAGCCGTCGAGATTCTCGGGGATGATCGGCTCCTCGAACCAGAGGATGTCGAAGGGCGCGAACGCGTTCGCCGCCTCGATCGCCTGGTCGACGTTCATCGATTAGTGGGCGTCGACCATGAAGGCGATCTGCGGACCGATCTGCTCGAGCTCGGCGGCGACGCGCTCGACGTCCTCGGCGAGCGTCGGCTGCCCGACCTTGATCT
>CAZGUW010000268.1:2916-6616 GCA_964528705.1 uncultured Geminicoccaceae bacterium | reverse complement strand
GCCGCAGCTCTTCGACCTCGTTGCCGATCCCCAGGAGGCCAACGACCGGGCGGACGACCCGGCCTGTGCTGCCGTCCGCGCCGATCTCGAGGCGGAGCTCAGGAAGATCTGCGATCCCGACGAGGTGAACGAACGCGCCTTCGCCGACCAGGCGGCGCGAATCGAGGCGCATGGCGGGGCCGAGGCGATCAAGGCGCGTGGCGATTTCGGCTACACGCCGGCGCCAGGCCAGCCGCCCGTCTTCGGGTGAGCCGTCGGGCGCCGCGGGAGACCGCGGCGCCCCCCGGCCCTTGCAGGGACAGGAGCCCCGCCCATGCAGAAGCTCGTCGTCGAGGCCGGCCCCTTCACCTTCGATGCCCAGTTCGAGGAGGAGGCAGCGCCCAGGACCTGCGCCGCCTTTCGCGCCGCCATGCCGTTCTCGAGCCAGATCGTGCATGTCCGCTGGAGCGGCGAGGGGGTCTGGATTCCGCTCGGCGAGCGCGATTTCGGCGTGACTTACGAGAACCACACGAGCCATCCGGCACCCGGCCAGATCATCCTCTATCCGGGCGGGATCAGCGAGACGGAAATCCTGCTCGCCTATGGCGGCGTGCTCTTCGCCTCGAAGATGGGCCAGCTCGCCGGCAACCATTTCATCACGCTGACCTCGGGCCTGGAGAACCTGGCGAAGCTCGGCAACCTCGTGCTCTGGGAGGGGGCCAAGCCCATCTCCTTCCGGCTGGTCTGAGCCCTTGCGGCGGCTTGTCGCGCGGCAGGCCGCTGCCTAGATTGGTGGCAACGATTCTCGGGCGAATAACGGAGAAGCTTCATGGTCGAGCGGCTGACGGACGACGCCGTCGAGCAGTACAAGCGTGACGGCATCCTCTTTCCGATCCGCGTCTTCGACGAGGCGACGGCGGCGGAGTTGCGCGACAAGGTCGAGGCGCTGGCCAAGGCGGAGGGCGGCAAGCTCTCGCGCTCGACCAACCAGAAGCCGCATCTCCTGCTGCCCTGGCTCGCCGATCTCGTGCGCGACCCGCGCGTGGTCGGGCCCCTGTCGAGCGTGCTCGGCCCGAACGTCCTCTGCTGGGCCTCGGGCTTCTTCTGGAAGCAGCCGCACGACCCGGCCTTCATCTCCTGGCATCAGGACTCGACCTATTGGGGCCTCAGCCACGCCGATATCGCGACGGCCTGGGTGGCGCTGACGCCGAGCACGGCGGAGAGCGGCTGCATGCAGGTGGTGCCCGGCACGCATCACCGCGAGCAGGTGGCGCACAAGGACACGTTCGCCGAGAACAACCTTTTGAGCCGCGGCCAGGAGATCGCGGTCGAGGTCGATCCCAAGGACGTGGTCGACGTGGTGCTGCAGCCGGGCGAGATGTCGCTGCATCATGTCCGCCTGTTCCACGGCTCCGAGCCCAACCGCTCGGACCTGCCCCGGATCGGCTTCGCCATCCGCTACATCCCGACATACATCCGCCAGACCACCGAGGCGCGGGACAGCGCCTCCCTTGTCTGCGGCACCGACGAGTTCGGCCATTTCGATCCGGAGCCGCGGCCGAAGACCGACTTCGACCCCGAGTGCGTCGCCTTCCACAAGGCGATGCTCGAGAACGCCGAGCGGATCCTCTATGCCGGTGCGGCCAAGGTGAAGCACTTCACCGGGGCCGAGCCGCGCCCCGGCATGTAACGACAAGAAACCAACGGGAGGCAGACATATGAAGACGAAACTGGCCGGGCTCATGCTCGGCACGGCGCTCGCGACCTTCGCCTGGGCCGAGGGCGCGCTTGCGGCCGACTACACCATTCGCCTCGCCCACTCGCTCTCGGCGACCGAGCCCGCGCATCTGGCGGCCGAGTTCTTCGCCGCCAACGTCAACGAGCGGTCGGACGGGCGGATCGAGATGGCGGTCTTCCCGGGCGAGCAGCTGGGCTCGGGCAAGGACGTCAACGAGATGATCCGCCAGGGCGCGAACGTGATGAACATCACCGACGCCGGCTATCTCTCCGACTACGTGCCCGACATCGGCATCCTGAACGGCCCCTATCTGATGGCCGACTACCGCGACTTCCAGAAGATCGTGGATTCGGAGTGGCTCGCCGAGGTCGACGCCCAGCTGCAGGAGGCCGGCATCCGCGTCGTCTCCTACAACAACCTCTTCGGCCAGCGGCACATGATCGCCGACGAGCCGATCCGCACCCCGGCCGACATCGAGGGCGTCACCGTCCGCGTCCCGCCGAACCAGATGTGGCTCGCCACCTTCGAGGCGATGGGGGCGAGGCCCACCACCGTCCAGTGGTCGGAGGTCTACAACGCGCTCTCGCAGAACGTGGTGGCCGCGGCCGAGGCGCCCCTGGGCTCGCTCTGGGGATCGAAGCTGCACGAGGTGAAGGACACCATCTCGACGACCGGGCACTTCACCGCCTTCGCCCACTTCACCATGAGCGAGGACTTCTTCCAATCGCTGCCGGAGGACCTGCAGACGATCCTGCTCGAGGAGGGCAAGCGGGCCGGCGAGGAGATGACGCGGCTCACGATCGAGAAGCAGGACGAGTATATCGGCCTGTTCGAGGACGCCGGCATCACCATCGTCGAGGATGTCGACATCCCCGCCTTCCAGGAAGCGACGGCCAGCGTCTACGAGGCGTTCCCGGAATGGACACCCGGCCTGCACGCCAGGATCCAGGAGATCCTGGCCCAGTGATCGCGCCCGAGGCGTGAGCGAGGGCTCCGGGCAGGACCGGCCCGGCCGCTACGATATCGGCGAGGAGGTGGTGGCTTCGGCCGCCCTCCTCGTCGTCGTCGCGGCCGTCTGCTGGGGGGTGCTCACCCGCTACGTCACCGCCCAGCCGGCCGCCTGGACGGGCGAGGTCGCCGGCATGGGCTTTGCCTGGGTGATCTTCCTGGGGGCGGCCGCCGGCTTCAAGCGAAGGCTGCACGTCAGCATCGACCTCCTGACCAACCACCTGCCGGCGCCGCTCCGGCGGGCGCTGGCGCTGGTCGTGCAGCTCGCAATCCTCGCGTTTGCCGCCTATGTGACCTGGCTCGGCGTCGGCTTCACGCTCGCCAATATCGACAACCCGAGCCCGGTGCTGCGCCTGCCGCAGTCGATCATCTATCTCGCCGCGACCCTGGGCTTCCTCTCGATCGGGGTCCGGCAAGCGGTGCGGCTGGTCCGCAGCCTTTGGATGCGGGAGTCGGACGCTTGAACCTCCTGCCGCTCCTCGTCCTGCTCGTCCTCTTCGCCATCAACCTGCCCGTCGCCTTCGCCATGGCGATGGCCGCGCTCACCTTCTTCCTCCAGGGCAGCGGCCCGCCCATGGGCATCTACGTCCAGCGGCTGGTCGCCGCCGCCGACAGCTTCCCGCTGCTGGCCGTGCCCTTCTTCATCCTCGTCGGCACGATCATGAACCATGCCGGCATCACCCGAAGGCTCCTGGTCCTCGCCGAGGCGCTGGTCGGCCACTGGCGGGGCGGGCTGGCGCATGCCAACGTGGCGCTCTCCACCATGATGGGCGGGCTCTCGGCATCGGCCAATGCCGACGCCGCCATGCAGGCGAAGATGCTGGGGCCGGAGATGGTGCAGCGCGGCTACCAGCCGGCCTTCGTCGCCGCGATCACCGCCTGCTCGGCCGTGGTGACGCCGATCATCCCGCCGGGCATCGGCCTCATCATCTACGGCTTCCTCGCCGACGTCTCGATCGGCCGGCTCTTCATCGG
>CAZGUW010000268.1:0-2816 GCA_964528705.1 uncultured Geminicoccaceae bacterium | reverse complement strand
GCCGGCTGGGCGCTGACCATCCCGGTCTTCATCCTCGTCGGCATCCGCTTCGGCATCTTCACGCCGACCGAGGCCGGGGCCATGACCGTGGTCTATGCCACGCTCGTCGGCATCTTCGCGCATGGCGAGCTGAAGCTGAAGCACGCACCCACGATCCTGCTCGAGACGGTGCTCGCCACCTCGACCGTGATGCTGATCATCTGCGCCGCGGGTGCGTTCGGCTTCTACATGGCCTGGGAGCGCATCCCGCCGCAGCTCGCGGCCCTGCTCGCCACGCTGACCGAGCAGCCCTGGCTGCTGCTGCTCTTCATCAACATCCTGCTGCTCGGCATCGGCATGCTCTTGGAGGGCACCGCGGCCCTCATCCTGCTGGCCCCGATCCTCGTGCCGGTGGTCGCCGAGCTCGGCATCGACCCCGTGCATTTCGGCCTCGTCATCGTCGTCAACCTGACCATCGGCGCCGTCACCCCGCCCGTCGGCACGCTGATGTACACGACCACCACCATCCTCGGCACCTCGCTCCAGGCCTTCGTCCGGGAGTCCTGGCCCTTCGTCCTGGCGCTCCTCGCGGTCCTGGCGCTCATCACCTACGTGCCCGCCCTCGTCCTTTTCCTGCCCGATCTGCTGATGGGCTGAGCAGCGCCCTGCCGGTGCCGCATTAAGCGGCACGCGGGCCATTTTGCATACGAAATTGTATGCAACTTTTGGCGAGCCGACGCTCTCGGCGCGGCTCGGAAATCGTCGATTCATTGTTTTGAAAGGATTTTATCGCGCTGGCACGCCGCATGCTTCGATCCCTGCAGCATGCACACCGCAACGAGGTCCGGGGCAGGTCGGGCCAGCAGGGGATTGCCATGAAGCGTCGTGAGTTTCTCGAAACCGCATCGGCCACCACCATCGTCGCCGCCACCGGCGTCGCCGCCCCGGCGATCCTTTCGCCGGCGGTGGCGCAGTCGCGTGCCGAGACGATCCTGATCGTCACCGAGAGCGGTCCCAACAGCTTCGACATCCACGCCGTCGGCACCAACCGGCCCGGCTACGAGGTGACCTGGAACTGCTACGACCGGCTGATGAGCCACGGCGTCAAGACGCTGGAGAACGGGGTCCAGTCCTACGACCGCGACAGCTTCACGCCGGAGCTGGCGGAGTCCTGGGAGCTGACGCCGGATACGGTGACCTTCAAGCTGCGGCCCGACGCCACCTTCCACGACGGCACGCCGGTCACCGCCCACGACGTCAAGTGGTCGTTCGACCGGGCGGTGTCCGTCGGCGGCTTCCCCACCTTCCAGATGAAGGCCGGCAGCCTCGAGGACCCGGAGCAGTTCGTGGTGGTCGACGACCACACCTTCCGGGTCGACTTCATCCGCCCCGACCGGCTGACCATGCCCGATCTCGCGGTCATCGTGCCGAGCATCTACAACTCCGCCCTGGTCAAGGCCAACGCCACGGCCGACGACCCCTGGGGGCTCGAATACACCAAGACCAACACGGCCGGCGGCGGCGCCTACCGGGTGGCACGCTGGCAGGCCGGTCAGGAGGTGGTGTTCGAGCGGTTCGACGACTGGAAGTCGGGGCCCCTGCCCCAGGCCAAGCGGATCATCTGGCGCATGGTCCCCTCGGCCGGCAACCGCCGCGCGCTGATCGAGCGCGGCGATGCCGACATCTCCTTCGACCTGCCGAACAAGGACTTCGCCGAGCTCGCCGCGGCGGGCGAGGTGAAGACGGCGTCCAGCCCGATCGGCAACGGCATCCAGTATATCGGCATGAACGTTACCCAGCCGCCCTTCGACGACGTCCGGGTGCGCCAGGCGGTGGCCTATGCCATTCCCTACCAGAAGATCGTGGATGCGGTGATGTTCGGCCTCGCCCGGCCGATGTATGGCGGCGAGACCAACGGGGCGGCCGATGCCACCTGGCCGCAGCCGCACGGCTACGACACCGATCTCGAGAAGGCCAAGGCGCTGCTCGCCGATGCCGGCTACCCGGACGGCTTCTCGACCACCCTCTCCTTCGATCTCGGCTTCGCCGCGGTCAACGAGCCGCTCGCCATCCTCGTCCAGGAGAGCCTCAAGGAGATCGGCATCGAGGTCGAGATCAACAAGATCCCGGGGGCCAACTGGCGGGCCGAGCTCCTGAAGAAGGAGATGCCGCTGATCTCCAACTTCTTCTCCGGCTGGCTCGACTATCCCGAATACTTCTTCTTCTGGTGCTATCACGGGCAGAACGCCGTCTTCAACACGATGAGCTACCAGAACCCGGCGATGGACGAGCTGATCACCGCCGCCCGGACGGCGGCCGCCGAGGGGCGCATGGACGACTACGATGCGGACGTGAAGGGCTTCGTCGACATCGCCTTCGACGAGGTGCCGCGCATCCCCCTCTTCCAGCCGTACCTCAACGTCGCGATGCAGCCCAACATCGACGGCTACACCTACTGGTTCCACCGGCAGCTCGACTACCGCAGCCTCGTCAAGTCCTGAGGCAGCACGCCAACAGCACGCCCGGAGGGTCCCGCCATGCACCAGGTGATCAACCGGCTCGGCACGGTGCTGCCCAGCCTGATCGGTGTCATCATCGTCTGCTTCCTGCTGACGCGGGCCCTGCCGGGCGACCCGGCCGCCTAGCTCGCCGGGCCCGCCGCCACCACCGAGGCGATCGAGGAGGTGCGCCGCCAGCTCGGCCTCGACCAGCCGCTGGCGGTGCAGTTCCTCCATTACCTCGGTGATCTCGCCCGGGGCGACCTCGGCACCTCGCTGACCACGGGCCAGACGGTGCTGACCGACATCGCCACGCGCCTGCCGGCCTCGGCCGAGCTC
>CAZGUW010000267.1:0-6631 GCA_964528705.1 uncultured Geminicoccaceae bacterium | reverse complement strand
GGCGCAGCTCGAAACCACGCCCGCGCCGCCGCTCCAGGGCCTCCGGGCCGACGAAGGGGATCGTCGCCGGCAGGCCCTGGACGAGGTCGGTGAACCGCGGGCGCGGCTCCGTCACCGGTGGCTGTCCGTCAGCCCCGAGCCGTCAACCATAGGCGATGTTGACGAACTTGGCGTCCAGGTAGTCGTAGAGCCCCTGGCTGCCGTTCTCGCGGCCGAAGCCCGAGTGGTTGACCCCGCCGAACGGCATCTCGGCCGTCGCCGCGGCGAAGGTGTTGACGCCGACGATGCCGGTCCGCAGCGCCTCGGCGGTCGCCTGGGCGAGCTTCTGGTTGCCGGTGAAGACGTAGCCGGCGAGGCCGTAGCTCAGGCTGTTGGCGCGGCCGATCACCTCGTCGAAATCCTCGAAGGTGGTGACCGGGGCGATCGGCCCGAACGGCTCGTCGTTCATCACCCGCATGTCGTCGCGGACGTCGGCGAAGACGGTCGGCTCGAAGAAGTAGCCCCGGTTCATGTCCGCCGGCCGCTGGCCGCCGGTGACCACGCGGGCACCCTCGGCCTTGGTCTGCTCGACCATCTCCTCGACGAAGGCGAGGCGCTTCCTGTTGACCAGCGGGCCGATCTCGGTGCCGGCCTCGAGGCCGTGGCCGATCTTCATGCCCTTGAGGGCACCGGCGAAGGCGTCGGTGAACGCCTGCTCGTGCTTCTTGTGCACATAGAAGCGGGTCGGCGAGACGCAGACCTGGCCGTTGTTGCGCGACTTGCCGGCGGCCGAGGCGAGGGCGGCCTTCACCGGATCGACGTCCTCGTGGATGATCACCGGCGCGTGGCCGCCGAGCTCCATCGACATCCGCTTCACCGTGTCGGCGGCCCGCCGCATCAGGTGCTGGCCGACCGGGATGGAGCCCGTGAACGTCACCTTGCGGACGACGTCGCTGTCCATGATCGCCTCGGCGATCACCTCCGGCGTGCCGGTCACGAGGTTGACCGTGCCCTTGGGCGCACCGGCGTCGATGAAGCACTTGATCAGCTCGGCCACCGACGAGGTGCCCTCCTCGGCCGGCCGGGTGACGATGGTGCAGCCGGTCGCCAGCGCCGGGGCGATCTTGCGGGCCTGCAGCACGACCGGGAAGTTCCAGGCGGTGAAGGCGCCGACCACGCCGACCGGCTCGTAGATGGTCATGAAGCGGTTGTCGGCGCCGCGCCCCGGCAGGGTCTGGCCGAAGATGCGGCGCGCCTCGTCGGCATACCAGTCGATCAGCTCGACCGCCGAGATCACCTCACCCTTGGCCTGGGCGAGCGGCTTGCCGCATTCGAGCGTCAGCAGGCGGGCGACCTTGTCGGCCCGTTCCTCGAGCAGCATGGCCGCCTTGCGCAGGACCTTCGAGCGGTCCCAGGCCGGAACCTTGCGCCAGGTCTGGAAGGCCTGCTGCGCTGCGGCGATCGCCGCCTCGACATCGGCCCGCTCGGCCTGCGCCGCGGTCGCCACGACCTCTTCGGTCGCCGGATCAAGGATGTCGATCCGGCCGCCGGCCATGGCCGGGTGCCAGGCCCCGTCGATATAGAGGTCGGTATGGTAGTTCTCGGCCATGAGGCGCTCCTGAAGCTGAACGGTCGATGTTGTGCAGTGCCGCATGTGGCGGTCGGTGCTTTCCGGATCAACCACCCCCTGCGTCGTCGTCGGCGAACACCACCTGCACGCGCCGGTTCTGCCGGCCCTTCTTCTCGATCTTGGCGATCCGCACCGGCCCGATCTCGCCCGTGCGCCGCACATGCGTGCCGCCGCAGGCCTGCAGGTCGACGCCCTCGATCTCCACCAGCCGGATGCGGCCGTCGCCGCGCGGCGGCTTGACCGAGAGCGTGCGGACCAGCTCCGGCCGGGCGTCGAGCTCGTCGGCGTCGATCCAGCGCTCGCTCACCGGCCGGTCCTCGGCGATCCAGCCGTTGAGCCGCTCGGCCAGGGCCTCCTTGTCGGGCGCCTCGGGCAGGTCGAAGTCGAGCCGTCCCTTGCCGTCGCCGATCTGCCCGCCGGTCACCACCCCGTCGACGGCCCGGCAGAGGAGGTGCAGGCAGGTATGCATGCGCATCAGCCGGTGCCGCCGCTCCCAGTCCAGCACCGCCTGCACCTCTGTCTCCCTGGCGAGCGCGGCCGGCTGCTCGAGAAGATGCCTGATCGTGTTCGGCCCCGCTCCCTTCCGCGTATCGGTGATGACCAGCCGCTCGCCGCCGACCACCAGCCAGCCGGTATCGCCGGGCTGGCCGCCGGCGCTGGGATAGAAGACCGACCGGTCCAGCTCGACCCAGAGATCATCGACCTCGACGACGGCGGCCCGGCAATCGCGCAAGTAAGCGTCATCGCGAAAGAGCGGTATGGTCAATGCAGGGTCTCCACTTCGATCGGCCCGGCTTTTGGTCGGCTTTACAGCGGCCGGTATCCTGTCTAGCTCTATTGTCGTCAACGCGTTGCTATGGGCACGAAACGGCGCGGAATGCCGCGCCGCGAAGCTGCCGACCCGATGGGATGCGCCGATCCGACTCCACAGCCGAAAGAGCCCATGACCAACGAGCAAGAGGCGTTCGTCCGCTTCGCCGAGGTACAGAAGAGCTACGATGGCGAGACCCTCGTCGTCAAAGACCTGAACCTCGATATCGCCCGCGGCGAGTTCCTGACCATGCTCGGGCCTTCCGGCTCCGGCAAGACCACCTGCCTGATGATGCTCGCCGGCTTCGAGACCGCCACCAGTGGCGAGATCTATCTCGACGGCCGCGAGATCAACAATGTCGCCCCCCACAAGCGCGACATCGGCATGGTCTTCCAGAACTATGCCCTCTTTCCCCACATGACCGTGGCCGAGAACCTGGCCTTTCCGCTGTCGGTGCGGCGGATGGCGAAGAGCGACATCGAGGCCAGGGTGAAGCACGCGCTGGACATGGTGCAGCTCGGCGACTTCGGGTCGCGGCGCCCGGCCCAGCTCTCGGGCGGCCAGCAGCAGCGCGTGGCCCTGGCCCGGGCCCTCGTGTTCGAGCCCAGGCTCGTGCTGATGGACGAGCCTTTGGGTGCGCTCGACAAGCAGCTGCGCGAGACCATGCAGTACGAGATCAAGCACATCCACGAGAACCTCGCGGTCACCGTCGTCTATGTGACGCACGACCAGAGCGAGGCGCTGACCATGTCCGACCGCGTCGCCGTCTTCAACGACGGCGTGGTGCAGCAGCTGGCACCGCCGCCGGTGCTCTACGAGGAGCCCGAGAACGCCTTCGTCGCCCAGTTCATCGGCGAGAACAACCGCTTCGTCGGCGAGGTGCGGGAGGTGATGAACGGGCACTGCACCGTCGAGGTGGCGGGCGCGCCGATTCGTGCCCTCGCGGTCAACATCGAAGGCGTCGGCAGCCGGTCGACCCTGTCGCTCCGACCGGAGCGGGTGCTTGTCGATCCGGCAGCCGGCAGCTGCCCCAACGTCTTCGAGGCGCAGGTGCTGGAGCTGATCTATCTCGGCGATCACATCCGCGCCCGCATGGCGGTCTGTGGCAACGATCAGTTCATCGTCAAGGTCCCCAACGCCGGCGAGCACGCCACGCTCGGCCGCGGCCGGACCGTGCAGGTCGGCTGGCAGGCCGAGGACTGCCGGGCGCTGGACCCCAGTTGAAGAATACACGGGGGCCGGCGATTTGCACGAAACGCCGGCTCGGTCCATGCTCGGGTCCATGAGATCGGCGACAGCCGGTCAACCAACCATGAGAGAGGAGCCTATGCGCAACGTCACCAAATTCGGTCCGGTCCTCGGGGCCGCCATCGGTACTCTCGCCCTCGGCAGCGGGCCGGCTGCGGCCGAGACGACCCTCACCGTCGTGTCCTGGGGCGGGGCCTACACGGAAAGCCAGCAGCGCGCCTATCACGAGCCCTACATGGAGCTCAACCCGGACATCAAGATCCTCAACGACGACGCCTCCGCCAACGCGCTGGCCGGGCTTCGCGCCCAGACCCAGGCCGGCAACGTGACCTGGGATCTCGTCGACATGCTGCCGTCCGATGCGCAGCTGCTCTGCGAGGAGGGCGTGCTGCTCGAGATCGACCCGGACACGATGCTGGCACCCGCCCCCGACGGCACTCCGGCCAGCGAGGACTTCCTGCCGGGCTCGCTGGGTGACTGCTACGTCTCGTCGATCGTCTATTCGACGACCATGGCCTTCAACACCGAGATGTTCCCGGCCGACAAGCAGCCCGGCTCGATCGCCGACTTCTTCGATGTCGAGAACTTCCCCGGCCGGCGCGCCATCCAGGACCGCCCGGCGGCCAACATGGAGTGGGCGCTCTACGCCGACGGCGTGCCGCCGGAGGAGATCTACGACGTGCTGTCGACGCCCGAGGGCGTCGACCGGGCGCTGGCCAAGCTGGATACGATCAAGGAGCACCTGATCTTCTGGACCGAGGGCAGCCAGCCGCCGCAGCTCCTGGCGGACAAGGAGGTCGCCTTCGCTTCGGCCTATAACGGGCGTCTGTTCAATGCGGCCGAGGTCGAGGGCCAGCCGATCGAGATCATCTGGGACGGCCAGATCGTCGAATGGGACGGCTGGGTTGTGCCGGCCGAGGGCAAGAACGTCGATGCCGTGCTCGAGTACCTGAAGTGGGCCACCGACAGCCAGCGCCTCGCCGACCAGGCCAAGTACATCTCCTACGGCCCGGCACGGGCGAGCTCCGCCCCGCTCGTGTCGACGCATGCCGACATGGGCATCGACATGAACCCGCACATGCCGACCAACCCCGACAACTTCGAGACGCCGATCGTCCTGGACAACGAGTTCTGGACGGACTTCGGCGACGAGTACCGCGAGCGCTACAGCAACTGGATGCTGCGCTGAGCTGAAGCGAGCCTGCCGGGTCTTCGGACCCGGCAGCTTGCCGCGAACCGGGCGGGCGGAGCAGGCACATGGCGCGGGCAATGACGGACGGCGGACATCAGGCCCCGACCCCGACGATGATGACGGCGGAGGGGGTGCCTCTCAAGGTGAGCCTGCGCCGGGCCGAGCGACGACGACGGCTGACCGCGTTTCTCCTGGCCGTACCGGTTCTGGTCTTCATCCTCGTCACCTTCGTCGTGCCGATCGCCGACATGGCGCTGAACAGCGTCCGCAATCCCGAGATTGCCACACATCTCCCCGGAACCGCCGCGGCACTGCAGGAATGGGATGGCGAAGGTGTGCCGGGCGAGCCTGTCTTTGCCGCACTCGCGCAGGACCTCGCGGCTGCCGCGGAAGCGCGGACCACCGGGCTGGTCGGCGCCCGGCTGAACTACGAGATCAGCGGCATGCGCAGCACCATCCAGCGTGCCGCCCGCCGCGCCGACCGTTTGGAGGCGCCGTTCAAGGAAGCTTTTATCGGCCTCGACGACAAATGGGGCGATCCGGTCACCTGGCGGGTCATCAAGCGCGAGAGCCATCCCTACACGCCGAGCTTCTTCCTGGCGGCGCTCGACCGGACCTACGACGACGAGGGCAATATCGTGAAGGTATCGCCCGACCAGGAAATCTACGTGCCGCTCTTCCTGCGCACGCTCTGGATCTCGCTCGCCATCACCGCGCTCACGCTGCTGCTCGGCTTTCCCATCGCCTATCTCATGGCGCATCTGCCGAGGCGCACCGGCAACCTCCTGATGATCCTCGTGCTGCTGCCGTTCTGGACGTCGCTGCTGGTGCGCACGACCTCCTGGATCGTCCTGCTGCAGCAGCAGGGCGTGATCAACGACATCCTCGTCTGGATCGGGCTGATCGGCGACGACGGCCGGCTCACCATGGTCCACAACCTGAACGGCACGATCGTCGCCATGACGCATATCCTGCTGCCGTTCATGGTGCTGCCGCTCTACAGCGTGATGCGCACCATCCCGCCGGTCTACATGCGCGCCGCCCGCTCGCTCGGCGCCAACCAGTGGACCGCCTTCTGGCGGGTCTACGTGCCGCAGACGACGCCCGGCATCGGCGCCGGGGGCGTGCTCGTCTTCATTCTCGCGGTCGGCTACTACATCACGCCGGCCCTGGTCGGCGGCCAGTCCGGCCAGATGATCAGCAACTACATCGCCTACCACATGCAGCGCTCGCTCAACTGGGGCCTCGCCGCGGCCCTGGGCACCATCCTGCTCGCCGGGGTGGTCGCGCTCTACTACCTCTACAACAAGATCATCGGCGTCGACCGCCTGAAGCTGGGCTAGGAGCCTGACCGGGAAATGGCCATGACCTGCATCACCCGAGGACAAGCGAGGGCAAGGAGCGGCGGTGATGGCGATGCCGGAGCATCGTCGAGCCGGCGCGACGCGGGCCTCGCTTGTCCTGGGGTGACCCGAAGGCCGCGCCAGCCCTGGCTCCGGGCCACGTCGACCGACCCTGACGATGGCCCCGCATCGCGGCGGGCCGGTCTCCTCGCCCAGAGCCAGGGCTGGCGCGTGCAGGCCGTGGCCGTTTCCCGGACAGGCTCCTAGAACATGGCAGTCCCGACCTATGCCGGCCCCCTCGAGCGCACCTGGTACTATGCGTTCAGGGTCATCTGCGCGCTGATCTTCTTCTTCCTGATCGCGCCGATCCTGGTGGTCGTGCCGCTGTCGTTCAACGCCGAGCCCTACTTCACCTTCACGCGCGAGAT
>CAZGUW010000266.1:3695-6648 GCA_964528705.1 uncultured Geminicoccaceae bacterium | reverse complement strand
ATGGCGCCGTCGTGCAGCTGGTAGATCTGCCGGCCGGCGTCGAGCAGCACGCCCGGCACGGTGCGGCACCGCCCCCAGGTCAAGGGCTTGGTCTTGCCGACGAGCGTCGCCGGCCCTTCCGCGCCGCCGGTCCCGGCATAGCGCGCGGTCTGGACCGCCGTCCGGTAGCGGGCGAGGCTGTCCCGCAGCGTCAGGGTGAGCTGCTCGCGGCCATGCCCCCAGGTGTCGCCGCTGGTCTCGACCAGCCGGCCAAAGGTCGAGATGTCGATGGACCGCCTGCCGTCGCGATCCTCGGTGGCGATCCCGGCCCGGACGACGACGCGGCGGCCATCGACGGCCCGATCCGCGAGCGCATCGAGCCCGCCATCGCTGTTGACCAGCGGCAGGGCGCCGAAGACGCGGCCGACGACGCCGGCCATGCGTCCGAAGCTGTCGGACCCGATCTGCCGGTTGACGATCATCCCGCCGGCGATCCGCCCCTCATAGGCGGTCGAGGCCGGCTCGTGATCGGCCCCGGTGGTGAAGGCCTCGCTGGCGACATACGTCCAGCCCAGCCCGTCCTCGTCGTCATAGCTCTCGACGTCGACCGCCAGCACCAGCGCCCGCACCGGCGATTCCAGCTCGAGCCGGTACGGCAGGACGACCGAGAGCGAGGGATGCCAGGGCAGCCCCGAAGCCGGCGCCGCCGAAGCCGGACCGAAGCCGTAGCTCACGCAACCCGCCCCTGAATCTCGACCGTCCGGGTGAGCCGCTCCAGCTCGCCGACCATCTTGTCGAGCCGCTCGGCGAGCGCTGCCGTCTGGTCGCGCTGGGCGTCGCGCAGCGCGTCGGGCAGGGCCGAGAGCAGATCATCCTGCCGCCCGGTCTGCTCCTCGATCACCCGCTGCAGGGTCGAGTTGACGTCGCGGAAGGCTTCCTGGAAGAGCGCGCCCGAGGCATCGAACTCGCGGGATAGGCCGACCACCTGCTGACCGAGGCCAGCGAGCCGGTTAAAGTCGATGTCCCGCCCGGCATCGGCCTCGGCGACAAGGGCATCGAACTGCCCCCGCACAAGCTCGAGTTGCTCCTGCGTCGAAAGCGCCGAGCCTGTCCCGATGGTGATCGAATCGATGGCCGACTGCAGCGGCGCCGTCCGGCCTTCGAAGATGGCGCGGATCTGGTCGGCCTGGGCGAGCACTGCATCCTCGGTGCTGCGAACGAGATCCTGCGTCGCCCGCTCCCGCGCCTCGGCCAGTGCCGCCTCGTCGAGGCCGAGCTCGCGCGCCTTGCGGGCCGCCTCGTCGAACTGGACGTTGAGCGCCCGGAGCGCCGCCTCGGCAGGGCCGGCCGCCCCGGTCAGCTGCTCGAAGAAGCGGGCGAACTCGATGTCACCGAGCAGAGCCGTCGGCGACTTCGCCGACGACGCCTCGAGGACCTGGCGCAGCAGCGGGTCGTCGGTCTGGGAAAGCTCCCGCAACTGCCGGGTGGCACCCTGCAGGATGTCGGCATCGGAGCGCGTGTTGTTGACGTTGAACCGGATCTTGCCGCCGGCATCGAACTCGATGCCCTGCGCCCGCAGGCCCTGGATGACGCCGGCCACCTGGGCGCCGATCTGCTCGGCCCGGCTGGTGTTCTGGTTGGGCGTGCCCCCGGCATTGACGCGGAGGTCGTCGAGGAAGACCGAGGTGCCGACATTGTCCCGCTGTCCGCCGCCGCCGAAGGTCGAGGCGATGCCGGTGCCGAGGATGCCGCCGAGGATGCCGCCCGCAATCCCGCCCGCCGGGCCGAAGAGCGCCGTGCCGGCCGCGAAGCCGAGGCCGGAGCCGAGCCCGCCGCCGAGGCTGGTGTACTGATTGCCGATGCCGAGCGCCTGGGCACCGATGCCGCCGATGGAAGCACCGAGCGCCGCAGCGCCGAGCGGGTTGTTGAAGGCCCCGGCGAGGCCGGCGATGTCGAACTGCCCGCTGGCCGCCGCCGATTTGATCTGCGTCGAGAGGTCGGCGACGATGCCCTCGAAGAGCGACGAGAAGACGGCGCCCGAAAGCTGCTCGAACGGTGCCGCCATGATGTCGCCGATCGAGGCGGCGAAGTCCTCGAAGTTCTGCAACTCGCCGTTGCGGTACTCGGCGAGGGTGTCGGAGAAGGTCTCGCCGATGCGGTCGACGGCGCGGGCGAAGACGTCGGTGTAGATCTGGGCCATGCGCTCGGCTTCGCGCGCATTGTCGGCCCGGCTCTGCTCCTGCCCCCGGCGGTAGTCGGCGGCGCTGGCTTCCGGGTTGAAGCCGCGATCCTCGAGGCGGCGGCGGCTCTCGTCCTCGATCCGCGCCAGCCGCGCCCGGGCCGCACTGACCTCCTCGATCGCCTCGGCCTCGGCCTGGCGCCGCCCGATCGCTTCGGCCAGCGCCTGCCCCTCGGCGCTGGTGAGATCGAGATTGACGGCCCGGAGCGCGTTCTCGATCTCGATGGCGTCGGCCACGGCCTCATAGGCCGGCACGCTCTCCTCAAGCGCCGCGCGCAGCCGGGCTTGCTGGTCGGCCTGCAGCTCGGCATCGGCGACCGCCTTGGCCTGCCGCTCGGCCAGCTTGGCCGCCGCATTGGCTGCGGCCTCGGCCTGCCGTTGCGCCCTCGTCGCCGCCTCTTCCGCTGCCTCCTCGGCCGCCGCACGTTCCCGGGCCGCCTCAGCCTCAGCCTGGGCAGCTGCAGCGTTCTCCTCGGCCGCACGGCGGGCGGCACCCCGCTCGCGCACGTCCGCGATATAGGCCTCGCGCAGCCGATCATATTCTTCGGCCAGCCGCGCAACATTCGCCCGCTCCTCCTCGAGCCGGCCCTGCACACCCTGCCGACCGGAGGATTCCAGCGCCTCGAGCCTCGCCCGCGCCTGGTCGAGCTCGATCGTCGTCTCGGCCAGCCGCTGAAGCGCCGTCTGCGGCCCGGCAATCTGCCCCGCCAGCCGGTCCGCCTCGCGGCCAAGCGC
>CAZGUW010000266.1:0-3595 GCA_964528705.1 uncultured Geminicoccaceae bacterium | reverse complement strand
TCCTCGAGCGCCTTGCCGAGCTGGGTCGCCGAGGAGACCAGCGAGCCGCCGAAGACGGCCGACATGTCGGCAGCGAGGCGGATGGCGTCGGTGAAGGCCTCGCCGGAGACCGAGCGGAAGGTCGCGAGCGAGGCCGCCGCCTCGTTGACCGCTTCCGAGCTGTTGAGCGTCGAGCGCTCCATCTCCTCGGCGAGGGCTGCGATCTCGCGCGCCGTCAGCCCGGCAGTTCCGCCGGTCGCCTTGAGCACCGCCTCGAGGCGGAGGAAGGATTGCTCCCAATCCGAGCTTGCCCTGATGCCGACCTGCATCGCCGCCGCCAAAGACAGCGGCGCCGCGACGGCCGCAGCCATGCCCGCGGCGAAGGATGCGATCGTCGGAATGGCAACCGACATGCTGCGCTGCATGCCGATCGAGGCGGCATTGATCGCCTGCAGCCCTGCCGCGGCCGGAGTCGATGCCTTGCCTATGCGGGCAAGCGCAGCGTCGCCTTGTGCCCCGAATTCGCGTAACCTGCGGATCGCCGCCTCGGCATCGACGACCGCGAGGCGGAGGGAAACGTCGCGATCAGCCAACTAGCGGAGACCCGCCATGCCGGAGCCCGGCATCCTGCTCGCCATCATCATCGTCACAACGGCGCTCTTCTGGTTCGCGCCCGCCATCATCGCCGGTCGGCGACAGCATCCGTCCCGATATGCGATCTTCGCCGGCCTGCTCTTCGTGCCGCTCCTCGCCCTCGCCGGCCCGGTCGGCTGGCTGCTCGTCGCCATCGCCTGGATCGTGGCCGTCGTCTGGAGCCTCACCGGCGCCCCTGCTCGGCACGTCGATCCAGCTTCTGCCTGAGCCCGACGATCGACCGGCAGACGTCCATCAAGGCCGCCGGCTGCTCGGCATAGCCGCCAGCGAACGGCAGCGGCCCCCAGCCGCCCATGCCGGGCGCCATGGCGATCGCCACCTCGATCACGTCGTCGTCGCCGGGCTCGAGGATGTGACGCGGGTGCACGACCAGCACCCCGAGGCCTAGTGGCTCGAGGTTCCAGCCGTCGTCCGCGTCGAGCGGCGCGGCCGGGCTGGCGTCTTGGTGTCTGTGGAAGCTCTCGGGGTGGGCTCGCCAGTAGTAGACCTGGCCGAGTCTTTTTTTTCGTCGGGCCGGGCCTCGAGCATGCCGAGCACGGCCTCGAGGATCGCCGCGAGGTCGGCCGCCGGGATGGTCGACAACACCGCCTCGTCGACGCCGTTGAAGCCCCGCTTGAAGGGCGCCGGACCGCCTTCGATCCCGGCGAGAAAGAGCCGCGCCGCCACCGCCGCCCGGATCTCGCCGAAGACGATGTTATCGGCCACGGCCTCGCGATAGGGCAGATAGGCCCGCTCGACCATGGCGGCGAGCTCGGCCAGCGCCGGGTTGGTGTCGAGGAAGCCCTCGATCATCAGCCGGCTGCGCTCGGCCGGGTCGAGGCTGGTGTCGTGGTAGGCGTCGAGCGCCGCCTGGTGCGCCGCCCGCGCCTCGGCCAAGAGGTCGAGATAGGTGGCGCGCAGCGGGTCCGCCTCGTCGAGGCAGGCGACGACGCCCCGCTCGACCAGGGCGAGGAGGTCCGGCCGGCTGTGCTGCCGCCCGCCCGCGACCCGGACCTCCCGGTTGAACCGCGCCCGATCGGCGATGGTCGGCACCGCCACATGATAGACCCGGTCGCCACCCGCGACCGGGACCGTCTCGCCCGGTTTCAGAAGAAGCACAGATAGATCGCCTGATTTTGCCCGCCGCAGAGATAGGAGATGTTGTCGTGCATGAACCCGTCGATCGGCGTCGGCTGCACCGAGCCGTAGATCATTTCGGGGATGTAGATGGAGACCCGGTTGCCGGCCGAGGGGCCGAACGCCGTCCAGAACTCGACCGACGACTGCGCTGCCCATTCCGAGAAGACGTTGCGGGTGGCGACGTTCGTCATGTCCGGGTTGATCGTGCCGGTGCCGCGCCGCCTCGGGATGCTGCCCGCCCGATAACCGTAGACCTCGTTCGGGCAGGCCCTGGCCACCACCTCGTTGCCGGCGGCGAAGGAGAAGGCGTTCATGCAGATCGCCGAGCCGTCGAGGTAGGTCTGCGCGTCCATCCACGAGAACGGCCGGCTGCTCTGCAGCGTCGGCGAGCCCGGGTCGGTGATGTCTGACGGAGCCTGCAACGCGCCCTGCATGTTGAAGGTCAGCGATCCGGCCTGGCGCACCGGCAGGTTGAGCTGCAGGTCCGACATCGTGCCGAGGCTCGCATACTGGACGGAATTGCCGCCGCCGGCCTCGCGGTAGATCATCTTCAGCGTCGCGGTCTTCAGCGACGACGAGACCGGCTTGTATAGATTGCAGGCCCGGATCGCATAGCCGCTGTCGTTCGCCGGCTCGACGGCCCAGGCCGGATAGACCGTCAGCACCGCCGTCGAGTCCACGCTGCCGGTGATCAGGCGGCGGTTCTGCTTCGGGTTGCTGGCGCTGTAGCCGGTGCCCGAGGTCAGTTCGATGATCATGCCGACGAACTGGCCGTCGGCCGTGATGTCGGCGTCCTCGATCGTGATCGTGCTGGCGCCACCGGCCTGCGCCGTGCCGGTCACGTCGGCCGCGAGGTTGGTGACGCCGAAGGCTGCCGACTGCAGCAGCGGATCGAAATCCGGCGCCGTCGCCGCCGCCCCGGAGCCGCGCAGCGGCAGGACGATGGTCGGCTCCATCCGGCCGCCGTTCGGGCTCTGGTCGTTGTCGTCGAGGTCGCCCGACGCTGCCGGGATCTCCTGGACCTCGAGATTGATGCCCGGATTGGCATCGGTGACGCGCACCGCGTTCGTGCCGACCACCGGCGATGCATCCGTGCCCGCGGAGGATTCGACCTTCGCGAGCACGATTCTGGATTTCTCCGCAAAATCGGCCATGTCAGCCGTTCCTTTCCGTGTAGGGGTCTGTTTCGGAGTGCTCGATCAGGAGCTCGAAACGCGCGGTCAACGAGGCGAGCGGCGAGCCGCCGGCTTCGTCATCGAGGACGGGCTCGCTGCAGCCGAGATAGCGGACCTCGGCGACCGCCCCGCCGAGCGTCCAGTCGGCCATCAGGGCCTGCTTGACCTGGGCCAGCCGCTCGGAGATCTCCGGGCCGATCCCGGCGTCGCTGGCGGCAGCGCAGATAATGTCGACATCGCAGCCCAGCGCGATCTGGATAGCCCCGGTGCGATTGGCGCGCGTGTCCTCGGCACCGTCCCAGAGCACGGCTGCCGGCAGCTCGCCCGGCGCCGGCTGGCCGCTCCAGTTCCGCGCGACGAGCGCGAACTCGGCGAGCCCGCCGAGTGCGGTGGCGACTGCCGCCAGGGCGATCTCGCGGATCGAGCTAGGCATTGCCGGCCGGTGTCAGGTAGCGGACGAGGCGGGTGCGCAGATCGCGCTCGGCCTCCTGGTAGATCGGCGCCAGCCGGAGCCGCCCGCGCAGCTCGACCCGCGGCAGCAGCAGCGCGATCGGCTTGCCCGGGCCACGGCGGCGACGCTCGACGACGAGGTAGCGCCCGCGGCCGATCGGCACGACGTCGACCTTGCCGGCGCCCTGCTGGAAGATCCGCCGCTCCCGGCGCGACAG
>CAZGUW010000265.1:0-6684 GCA_964528705.1 uncultured Geminicoccaceae bacterium | reverse complement strand
GCAGCTCGTGGCTCACCGTGGCGAGGAAATCGTCTTTCATCCGGTCGAGCTGCCTGAGGCGCTCGTTGATCTGCTTGAGCTCCGCCCCCGCCTGCTCGAGCGCCCGGGAGCGCTCCTCGAGCTGGTGGCTGTACTCGATCACCTGGCTCGCCTCGTCGAGGATCTCGAGGATGTCGTCCGGGCCGATCACCTCGCCCCGGACCACCGACGCCACCATGGCGCGGGCCGAGGCGGCGCCGATCGCCCGGGCCACGTGCCGCTCCACGAGCTGCACGAACTCGGCATCCGCACGCTCCTCCATTGCCAGCCGGTGCCCGCGGCGATAGGCGTCCGCGGCCAACACGTACTCGGCCTGCTCGCGGCCGATGAAGCGCAGCAGGAGCTCGTGGAGCTCGGCCACGCGCGTGTCGCCGCGCCAGATGCGGGTCGTCCCCTCGCGCTCGAAGATGTTGACGAAGAGCAGCGCCTGCAGCCGCTGCAGGTTGTCCTGCTGGAAGAGCAGCGAGCCGGCGACCAGCAGGAGGACATTGACCGTGATGCTCCAGAAGAGCGCGTGGCTCACCGGCTGCAGCCCGATGAGCCCGAAGAGCGCCTCGGGCCGGAGCAGGGCCGAGCCGAAGAAGCCGTTCGCCAGGATCGCCGGATCGATCACCCCGGTCTTGGCGAGCGCCGGGACGATGAGCGTGACGCCCCAGACGGCGATGCCGGCAATGAGGCCGGCCAGGGCGCCGACCAGATTGGCGTCGCGCCAGAAGATGCCGAGGATCAGCGCCGGCACGAGCTGCGCCACCGCGGCGAAGGCGATGAGCCCGATGCCGACGAGCCCGTAGCCGGCGCCGACCGCCTGGAAGAAGATGTAGGCGAGCACGAGCAGCAGCAGGATCGAGGTCCGGCGGATGGTCATGACCAGCCGCGAGAGATGCCGCCGCCGGGTGAGCTGCAACGCTTCGACACGCAGCAGCACCGGCATCACCACGTCGTTCGAGATCATCGTGCTGAGCGCCACCGTCGAGACGATGATCATGGCGGTCGCCGCACTCAGCCCGCCGATGAAGACGACGAGCGCCAGCCAGGGTGCGGCCGCCTCGAGCGGCAGGAAGAGCACGATGAGGTCGCCGTCCGCGATGCCGCCTAGCCTGCCGGCCAGCGCGATCGGGATGACGAAGATGTTGATCAGCAGGAGATAGGTCGGAAAGGCCCAGGTCGCGGTCCGGATGTGCCGCTCGTCGACGTTCTCGATCACCGCGACCTGGAACTGCCGGGGCAGGACGAAGATCACCGAGCCCGCGAGCAGGATCATCAAAAACCAGTCGAAATAGTTCCAGCCCTCCGGCATCAGCAGGAGATCGCCGTGCCCGGCGCCCTGGGCTGCCCGGATAAGCGAATCGAAGCCGTCATAGAGGAAGAAGGTGACGAAGACGCCGACGGCGATGAAGGTGGTGAGCTTGACGATGCTTTCGAAGGCGATGGCCAGCACCATGCCCTGGTGCGTCTCCGTCGCGTCGATGTGGCGCGTGCCGAAGAGAATGGCGAAGACCGCCATGACGATGGCGATGACGAAGCCGCTGTCGATGCCGAAGGGCCCCGCCCCGTCGCCGAGCCCGAGCATCACGTTCGCACTGGCCGAGAGCGCCTTGAGCTGCAGCGCGATGTAGGGCACGCCGGCGATCATCGCGACCAGCGTGGCGATGCCCCCCAGGACCGTGCTCTTGCCGTAGCGGGCGGCGAGGAAGTCGGCGATCGAAGTGATGCTGTAGGTCTTCGCGATCCGGAGGATCTTGTGCAGCATGAAGGGGAAGAGCAGTGCTGCCAGGGTCGGCCCGAGATAGGTGGGCAGGAAGGCGATGCCCGACTGCGAGGCCAGCCCGACCGAGCCGTAGAAGGTCCAGGAGGTGCAGTAGACCGCCATGCTCAGCGTGTAGACCAGCGGATGGTCGATCAGCTGCCGCCCCTCCCGCGCCCGCCGGTCGCCATAGCTGGCGATGACGAAAAGCAGCCCGAGATAGGCGGCGGCAATGGCGACGATGAACCAGGGCGAGAACATCAGCCCTTCACCCGCCACTGCATGACGAGAAAGGCGAGCAGGATGACGAGCGTCCAGCCGAGGAACAGGTAGAGCGGCAGGTAGCCGCCCTCGCCCAGCCGGTCGGCGACGATGGCGAGCGGCGCGTTGAACAGCAGGAGCGCCAGGATCAGTGTCGCCAGAAGATAGCGCCGGCGGCGGCCGTCGATCATCTCACCTGGCCGCCCGCCTCATTTGGCCGCCATCACCGCCTCGATCTGCGCCACCAGCTCGCGGGTCGAGAAAGGCTTGGTCACATAGGCGTCGGCCCCGAGCGCCAGGCCCCGGTCGCGCTCGCTGTCGCGGCCCCGCGCGGTCAGCATGAAGATCGTGGTCGAGGCCCAGCTGGGGTCGGCGCGGATCCGCTCGCAGACCTCGTAGCCGTCGAACTCCGGCATCATCACGTCGAGCAGCAGGAGATCCGGCGGCGGCCCGGCGAGCGCATCGAGCGCCTCCCGCCCGTTGCGCGCCACCGTCACCTCGAAGCCCGCCTTCTTCATCAGAAACTCGAGCGACATGACGATGTTGGGCTCGTCGTCGACGATCAGGACACGCCTCGCCACGCGCAACTACCTCCCCAGGCACGCTGTTCTCGGTCGTTCGCCGAGGCTAGCGCCAAGGACGTCCTTTGCGAAGCCCCGGCCAGTTGCTAGACAACGCGGCATCCCGCCTCCGGCAGCCCCATCTTCACCAAGGACCACCATGGCCTCGTACCAGTATATCTACGTCATGAAGCGGCTCACCAAGATTTTTCCCGGTGGCAAGAAGCTCTTCGAGAACATCACGCTCGCCTTCCTCCCCGGTGCCAAGATCGGCGTGCTCGGCGTCAACGGCTCGGGCAAGTCGAGCCTGCTGAAGATCATGGCCGGCCGCGACCAGGACTTCGCCGGCGAGGCCTGGGCCGCCGACGGGGTGAAGGTCGGCTACCTCGAGCAGGAGCCGCATCTCGACGAGAGCAAGGACGTCATGGGCAACGTCATGGACGGCGTCGCCGGGACCAAGGCGCTGCTCGACCGCTTCAACGCCGTCTCCGAGGGCTTCGCCGACCCCGACGCCGACATGGACGCGCTCATGGCCGAGCAGGCCGAGCTGCAGGAGCAGATCGACGCCTGCAACGGCTGGGAGATCGAGCGCACCCTCGAGATCGCCATGGATGCGCTCCGCTGCCCGCCCGGCGACGCCGACGTGACGAAGCTCTCCGGCGGCGAGCGGCGGCGCGTGGCGCTCTGCCGCCTCCTCCTCTCGCAGCCCGACCTGCTGCTGCTCGACGAGCCCACCAACCACCTCGACGCCGAAAGCGTCGCCTGGCTCGAGCGCTTCCTCCACGACTATCCCGGCACCGTGGTCGCCGTCACCCACGACCGCTACTTCCTCGACAACGTGGCGGGGTGGATCCTCGAGCTCGACCGCGGCAAGGGCATCCCCTACGAGGGCAACTACTCCGGCTGGCTCGAGCAGAAGCAGAAGCGCATGGCCCAGGAGGAGCGCGAGGAACAGGCCCGCCAGAAGACCCTGGCGCGCGAGGCCGAATGGATCGCGAGCAGCCCCCGCGCCCGACAGGCCAAGCAGAAGGCCCGCATCTCCGCCTACGAGGATCTCCTGCGCGCCGCCAACGATACCGCCCCCGGCAGCGCCCAGATCATGATCCCGCCCGGACCCCGCCTCGGCTCCACCGTCATCAAGTTCGACCACGTCTCCAAGGGCTTCGGCGACCGCCTGCTCATCGACGACCTCTCCTTCGAGCTGCCGCCCGGCGGCATCGTCGGCGTGATCGGCGCCAACGGCGCCGGCAAGACCACCCTCTTCCGCATGATCATGGGCGAGGAACAGCCCGACAGCGGCAGCGTCACCAAGGGCGACACGGTCGAGCTCGGCTATGTCGACCAGTCGCGCGACAGCCTCGACGGCAGTAAGAGCGTCTTCGAGGAAATCTCCGGCGGCACCGACCACCTCGAGTTCGGCAAGCAGGTGATGAACTCCAGGGCCTACGTCGCCTCCTTCAATTTCAAGGGCGGCGACCAGCAGAAGAAGGTCGAGGTCCTCTCCGGCGGCGAACGCAACCGCGTCCACCTCGCCAAGCTGCTCCGCTCCGGCTGCAACGTCCTCATGCTCGACGAACCCACCAACGACCTCGACGTCGAAACGCTCCGCGCCCTCGAGGACGCCCTCCTCGACTTCGCCGGCTGCGCCATCGTCATCAGCCACGACCGCTGGTTCCTGGACCGCATCGCCACCCACATCCTCGCCTTCGAAGGCGACAGCCACGTCGAATGGTTCGAAGGCAATTTCGAGGACTACGAAGCCGACAAGAAGAAGCGGCTGGGTGCGGAGGCCGTCGAGCCGCACAGGCTCAAGTACAAGCCGCTCAAGGTGGCTTGACGGGAGGGAAGAGCCGGGGAGTATGATACTCCCCGGGCCCCACCGGGACATTTGGAATGGGGAGGCTGGAGGGTGCGAGCCATGACGACCCTGACCATCCAGGAACTTGAGCTCGCAGTAGAGCAGCGTCTGCGCGACCGCGCCGCGCGGCCACTCGAACGACGAAAAATCTAAACACATTCTCTAGAACGTGATCGGCACCACCGACGAAGGGAGAAAAGACACCCGCAGCCAAAGCCGCCTTAAACCCGCTTAATGCGGCACTGTCAGGTCAATACCAACTCTGTACACGTCGATCTCAAGCTGCCCCCACGAAGAACCAGGAGTGCGACCGAACAATCGGAAATGGCATCACGATAGGCGGAACTAGTTAAAATATGAGGTGTCCGCCCGCGCTTGCAAGGAAGAAACTAGGAATTCAATTTATCGGCCGAAAGGATCTCACTTACTAGTTGGCCCACCGTAGTCGAACAACACCCAAATGGAGCTCCTTCTTTTTCACGAGAAATACACAATTCTTTCGCTCTTGAAATCGCCATCTCAAGGTTATCCAAAATTGTCTCAAAATTTAGCGTTTTACCTCCATTTACGTTATAATCTGGGCATAGCTTTGCTAGCCTCCTCTGCACGTCGACTCTGCCGCAAATCCGATCGAATTTTTCCCTATGCAAAATAATCCATAGTTCAAAGCAGGGATTGGAGAACGCGACGCCAACATCATTTGCCCGGCAAATTTCAAATGCCTCCCCGATTTTTGGATGATCATCCTGATCAAAGCAGATCCAAACCTGATCATTTTCTTCATATGATTCAAAACGAGAACTTCGTTTCTTGCCCTTTCGTCGCGGGCCTAGCTCTCGCTTCTTTTCTCTTGCTTTATCAGCTAAAGTCCGTGGAACTCCAACGCCTCGATACACAGTCAACTCGATAAGCGCGCTTCGATATCGTCTCATCAACGCTTGAAAATATTCAGGCTCTGTGTTTCGTCCTTCACAAAAGATATAGAATGCTATTTTCGGCTTCCGTCGTCCGAACGACCGTTTGAGAGGCTTCGTTTTCCGGAGACTCAAATCTCAACCCTCTGAATACAATTCCCGAACTGAGCCTGAAAACGGGAGCGCACCAAACCTTCCCTGCAGATAGCCGCGCTCCCGATTATCGCTTTGACGGATGTTGATATCCGAGAGCGAATAAAGTTGGCTCGCCCCGTCCTCGGCCTTTTCCACGAACCAAATCTGATCTCGCCTAATGCTTCTTGATAATAAAAGATTCGTGTCATGAGTTGTAGCGATAATTTGGGCTCCACTCTGATTGATTGATTTATCTAAAAATAGGTTTATAATTGCCTCACAAGCGAGCGTATGAAGGCTTGTATCAATCTCGTCAATAATGATACACGTCCCATGATCAAGGGCCTTGAAAATTGGACCCAACATCTCTAGTAATTTCCACGTTCCGGCACTCTCGTCATGAATATCAAAAAAAACCTCTTCGCCAAATCGATTTAGATGGCCAAGCTGTAAACGCGAAAGTTCTTGGGTAATTTCAAATTGAATTTCGGCATCCGAAATCTCACCGAATAGTTTGGTAAATTTTTCTGTTATATTTTGCATCTTTTCATCGATCTCAATTTTTTTTACTCGCGATGAATTAATTCCCGTTCCTAGTTTTGAGAGAAAGTCTATTATTCTCTGTTCAATTCCACTGTTTTCCTCATTATAGGAAAAACTTGGATTCCCATAGATAGTCTTAGATACGTAAAGATTATCAAAGAAGAGCGCAATCGGCTTCAAAAAAGAATGATCGTTTTGCGCAGCAGCAGACAAAAACAAACTGTTATCTCGCGTGAGTTCGGCGATAACTCTGTTTTGCCCCCGAAGTGTTCGTCCAAATTTGAAGTTCTTGCCAGACCGCTCGAATAAAAGCTTACGCCTATTATTCGGGAATGCATACAGCCACTCTTGCTCAAAAGCTTTTGAGCTCGCAGAGAAACCATAGTTAAGTCGGAGCGAGTTCATTTCGAAATCAAGATCGAAGGTAGATAATTTCTCCCGATATGATTCGTCTAGTCGAAATGGACGACGAGGAATGTCCGAATCCGGCTTCGCTTTTGTATGCGACAGAAGGATGGCATTCTTCATAAATCGCAATGCACCTACGAGATTGCTCTTACCCGAAGCGTTTGCTCCATAGATGATGGCGGCGGGCGATATGTAGGTTGAGCTGGTTCCAGCCAACGGCAC
>CAZGUW010000264.1:0-6771 GCA_964528705.1 uncultured Geminicoccaceae bacterium | reverse complement strand
GCAGTGCTGCGCCTGTCGCGTCATCGAGCCGCCGCCAGACCTGTCCGCCCCGGATCTCGACAATGAGCCGCATCGCCCTGTCCAATCATCGCCGACCGCTGAAACGCCGCGGTCATGAACAAACAAATCATGGGCATTGTCCGGCAAAGCTCGACAGAGATCAACGTGCCGTCGTTGCTCTTTCTCTAGCGACGAGCAGGCAAAAAATGCTCACGCCTTACCCTCCGGCAACAACTGGCCGCCGTCGACGATGATGGTGGTGCCGGTGATGTAGCGGGCCTCGTCGGAGGCGAGGAAGAGGACGGCGTTGCCTATGTCGCGCGGCGTGCCGAGCTCGCCCATCGGGATCGCGGCCACCATGCTGGCGATGTACGCGGGCGAGCGCTCGGTCTGCACGCCCTCGGTCAGGATGTTGCCGGGCTCGACGCCGTTGACGGTGATGCCGAAGCCGGCGTTCTCCAGCGCTGCCGCCTTGATGAAGCCGTTGATGCCGGCCTTGCTGGCGGCGTAGTGCGCGTGGCCGGGCGGCACGACGCGGGGACCGGTGATCGAGGAGGTGAGGATGATCCGCCCGTAGCGGGCCTCGCGCATGTGGCGCAGGGCCGCCTGGGTCGCCACGAAGCAGCCGCGGAGGTTGACGGCGAGCACCTGGTCCCATTCCTCGACCGGGATGTCGACGACGTCGTTCATCGGGAAGATGCCGGCGTTCTGCGCCAGGATGTCGAGCCGGCCGTGGCGCGCCACGGTGTCGTCGACCGCGGCCCGGATCGCTTCGGGGTCACCCACGTCGCAGGCGACGAAGCTGCCGCCGATGCGCTTCGCCGTCGCTTCGCCGAGCTCGGCCCGGCGGTCGCCGACGACGACCCTGGCCCCGTCCTCGGCGAGCCTTTCGGCGATGCCGGCGCCGATGCCCCGCGCCCCGCCGAGAACGAGGGCAATCCGTCCCTCTACTCGCCCGCTCATCGCCGGGCCTCCCTGGGCCAGAGTATCCGGAGCGCCTCGACGATCCGCTCCGCATCGCCCTCGGCGAGGCAGTTCGGCGCGATGTAGAGGCGGCCGGCCTCCATCTCGCTGTGGTCGAGATGGATCACCGGCCGGTGGGCGAGGAGCGCCTGGTAGAGCCGGTCGGCGGCCTCGAAGTCGGCGAGTTGCAGGGCGAGCCGCGGAATGCCGCCTCCGACCGGCGTGAACGGCAGGTCGGGAAGCTCTTGTCGGATATGGTCGAGCGGCGCCTGCCAGCGGGCGGTGCGCTCCTCGTCGCTCTCGGCGACGAAGCGGCGAAGGGCCGTGAGCAGACCGGTAATGGCCCCCTTGTCCGCCTTGCACGGCCGGCCGACCCCGTTGCGCGGCAGGCCCGGCAGCAGCGCCTTGTCGATGAAGGAAGGCGGCGGGTCGAAGTCGCCCCAACGCAGGTCGAGATCGAGCATCTGCAGCGCCGCCGACATGACGAGGTCGCGGCGACCGCAGAGGATGCCCGAAGCCTGCGGCCCGCCCAGCCCCTTGCCGCCGCTGAAGGCGACGAGATCGGCGCCGGCCGCGATGAAGGTCTTGAGCTTCGCGGCAGGCGGCAGCTCGGCAGCGGCATCGACGATCACCGGCACGTCGTGGCGGTGTGCCACGGCCACCACCTCTTCCAGCGGCGGGCGCGCCCTGGCACTGGCGACCCAGAGCACGGCAGCCGTGTTCGGGCCGATGGCGGCCTCGAGCTCCCAGGGCTCGGCGTCACGAATGCCCGCCCCGGCGAAGCGGTCGGGCAGGCCGACCTCGACCAGCCGTGCGCCCGCACCGCGCAGCGCGTGGTCGTAATCGTTGCGCTGGCTCCGAATTGCAACGATCTCGCGCTTCAGGCCCCGCGCGTCGGGCAGGCGCGCCATGGCCGCGAGATCCAGCCCCGCCATGCAGGCTGCCGCGGCGAGCAGCAGGCTGGCGGCCGCACCAGAGGTGGCGAGGCCATTCTCGGCCCCGGTGGCGGCGGCGATCTCGGCCGCGGCCACGGCATGCAGGTCGATCATGTCGACGCAGGCGGCACTGGCTTCCGCCATGGCGGCGGTGACCTCGGGGTGCAGCACCCCGCCCGAGAGGCGCGTCGCGGCACCCTTGGCATTCACGATGACCGGCACGCCGAGCCGGCCGTAGAGCGATTCGTTCACAGATTTCCTCCGCCTGGCACCCGCCCGTTCTATCGACCCGGCCGGTCCTCCGGAAGGGGCGCCGGCTTTGCGGCCCCCTGGAAAGGCGAAAGCCGGCGGCCGTGCGTCAGCCCGGCCCAGGCACCGGCGAGCCAGAGGACGAGGGACAGCGCCACGTAGAGGGCGGCAAGGCCCGTGCTGCCCGCCCGCAACAGCAGCACCGCCTCGAGGCTGAAGAGCGAGAAGGTGGTGAAGCCGCCGCAGAAGCCGACCATGACGAGCTGGCGGATGAAGGGGTGGGCCATGACGTGCCCGGGGCGCGTGCTCTGCTCGGCGGCGAGGCCGATGAGGAAGGACCCGGCGACGTTGGCCGCGAGCGTGGCCCAGGGCAGGCCGTCCCCGAACAGGAGGAGGGCAACGACGAACCGGGCGACGGCGCCGAGGCCGCTGCCGAGGGCGGTGGCGAGTGCCAGGTGCAGGCGCCCGGTCATGCCGCGGCGAGCGCGAAGCCGAGGGCGGCGGCGGCGATGCAGAGCACGGCCGAGCCCGCGATGTTGACGAGGGCGCGGCCGAACTCCCTCTCGCGCAGCAGGAAGAGCGTCTGCAGGCTGAAGGTCGAGACGGTCGTGTAGCTGCCGAGCAGCCCGGTCGCGAGGAAGAGCGCGTGCGGCGGCGCCGGGCCGGGTTCGCCGGCGAGGCTGCCGGCAAGCAGGCCGAGCGCCAGCGAGCCCGTGATGTTGACGGCGAAGGTGCCCCAGGGCAGCCGCTCGCCGAGCCATTCGGCCACGACGGTCGAGACTGCCGCCCGGCCGAGGCCGCCGAGCATGCCGCCGAGCGCCACGAGGAGGATGTCCAGTGCCACCGCCTGCCGCTCTCCCGTCCGCCCGGTTCATCCACCGCCCGTTCATGCCGGTTGGGCCCGCTTGACGCAACGCCGGCCCGGCTTGACAGGGTTTCGAGAGCGCCCGATTGTCCGCACGCACAAACGATCGGTGCCCGGGGAAGGGCGCCGCAAATCAGGGAGTTGAAACGATGCTGCGTTCCAGCCGTCGCATGCTGCTCGCCAGCGCCTTCGCCCTCGGGCTCTGCCTGCCGGTGACCGGCCTGCAGGCCCAGGAGATCCGGGTGCTGACCTCCGTGCCGAGCCTCGGCTTCCCGTTCTTCGTGCACATGATGAAGGAGCTGCAGGCGGAAGGTGCTTCGCTCGGCGTCGCCACCGTCGAGTCGGACGGGCAGAACAGCACGCCCAAGCAGACCGCCGATGTCGAGGCGGCGGTGATCCAGGGGCTCGACGGCATCGTCATCAGCCCCTCCGACGTCAACGCCATGGCGCCGGCGATCCAGACCGCGGTCGAGAACGGCGTGCCGGTCGTGACCATCGACCGCCGGGTCGACGGGGTGGACGGCATTCTCGCCCATGTCGGTGCCGACAACGTCAAGGGCGGCGAGGCCCAGGGCGAGTGGATCAAGGCGAACTACCCGGACGGTGCCCGCATCGTGAACCTGCAGGGCCAGCCCGGCGCCTCGCCCGCGATCGACCGCAACCAGGGTGTCCACAACGCCCTCGACGGCGACGACAAGTACGAGTTCATCGTCGAGCAGACGGCGAACTTCGCCCGCGACCAGGGCCTCGCCGTGACCGAGAGCATCCTCGCCGGGCTCGAGAGCCCGCCCGACGTGATCGTCGCCGCCAATGACGACATGGCCCTCGGTGCCGTCGAGGCGATCAAGGCGCGCGGCCTCGGCGATCAGGTCAGCATCATCGGCTTCGATGCCCTGCCCGAGGCACTGGCCGCGGTGCGTGACGGCGTCCTCGCCGGCACGGTCGAGCAGTTCCCGGGCGGGCAGAGTCGCAAGGCCATGCAGATCATGGTCGAGCACCTGAAGGACGGCAAGGCGCCCGAATCCGAGCTCGTCCTGCTCACGCCCATCGTCATCACGGCCGACAATATCGACGAGGCGGAGCGGCTCGGCGAGTTGAACTGAGCGGCCCGTCCGGCATAGCGGTGTCCTCCGGGGTCCAGCGCGGGAGCGGTCCGCCGCTCCTGCGCATGACCGGTATCCGGAAGTCGTTTCCGGGCGTGCTCGCCGTGGATGGCGTCGATCTCGAGGTGGCGCCGGGCGAAATCCACGCGCTGCTCGGCGAGAACGGCGCCGGCAAGTCGACCCTGCTCAAGATCCTGGCCGGCGCCCAGCTCCCCGATGCTGGCACGATCGAGCTCGACGGCCGGCCGATCGGGATCACCAGCCCGCACGAGGCCCAGGACCACGGCATCGTCACGATCTATCAGGAGTTCAACCTGGTCCCGACGCTCACCGTGGCGGAGAACGTCTTCATCGGCCGCGAGCCGACGCGCGGCGGCTGGATCGACTGGGGCCGCATGCGGCGCGAGACGCGCGCCATCATGGACCGGGTCGGGCTGGCGCTGAGCCCCGACCGGCTCGTCAGCGACCTCTCGGTCGCCGAGCAGCAGATGGTCGAGATCGCCAAGGCGCTGGCGATCGAATCGCGCCTGATCATCATGGACGAGCCGACCTCGGCCCTGGCCGAGGGCGAGGTGGCGCGGCTCTTCGCGATTTGCCGCGACCTCCAGGCCGCCGGCATCGCCGTGATCTTCGTCAGCCACCGGCTCGACGAGGTGAAGGAGATCTGCGACCGGCTCACCGTGCTCCGCGACGGCCAGCTCGTCGGCAGTGCCGCTGTCGCAGACGTCTCGATCGAGGACATCATCCGGATGATGGTCGGCCGTGACGTCGAGCGGCTGTTCAAGCAGCGGAGCGTCCATCGAACCGGCGAGCCGGCGCTGCGCATCGAGGGGCTCGCTGCGAGCGGCGACCCGCGCGACCCCTTCGCCACGCAGCTCCGCGACATCGACCTCGAGGTCCGGCACGGCGAGATCGTCGGGCTCGCCGGCCTCGTCGGCGCCGGCCGCACCGAGCTCGCCCGTGCCGTCTTCGGCGCCGACCGGATCGATGCGGGCCGGGTCCTCGTCGAGGGCGTGGCGGTGCAGCCTGGCTCGCCCCGCCGCGCCATCGCCGCCGGCATCGGCCTCGTGCCGGAGGACAGGAAGCAGCAGGCGCTCTTCCTCGCCCTTGCCGTCCGGCTCAATCTCTCGATCGCCGCCCTCGACCGGCTCTGCGGCCGGCTCGGCTTCATCGACGGCCGCGCCGAGAGCCGGCTCGTCGCGGAATACCAGGACCGGCTCAACATCAAGATGGCGGGTGCCGACGTCGCCGTCGGCAATCTCTCCGGCGGCAACCAGCAGAAGGTGGTGCTGGCCCGCTGGCTCGCCCTGCAGCCCAAGGTGCTGATCGTCGACGAGCCGACCCGCGGCATCGACGTCGCCGCCAAGGCCGAGGTCCACCAGCTGCTCTACGAGCTCGCCGACAGCGGCATCGCCGTGCTCGCCATCTCGTCCGAGCTGCCCGAGATCCTGACGATCAGCGACCGCATCGTCACCATGCGCGAGGGCCGGCTCACCGGCGAGCTGCCGATCGCCGAAGCCACCGAGGAGAAGCTCATGCAGCTCATGACCATGGGCCGGGAAAGGGCCGCCTGAGCCGATGTCGACCGAAACGCCGGCTGCGGCACCCACGAGCTTCGACCTCTTCAGCTTCCTCGCGAAGTTCGCGCCCCTGATCTTCCTGCTCGTGCTGATGGGGGTCTTCGCGGCGCTCGAGCCGCGCTTCCTCTCGCCCTTGAACCTCTTCAACGTGATGCGCCAGGTCTCGATCTATGGCCTGCTGGCCATCGGCATGACCTTCGTCATCCTGACCCGCGGCATCGACCTCTCGGTCGGCTCGCTCCTCGCCTTCGCCGGGCTCGTCGCCGCCGCCGTCGCCAAGGGCGGCTTCGAGAGCCGCTTCGCGGTCGGCACCGCCGCCGAAGCCCAGGGCTATGGCTGGTTCCTCGCCATGCTCGCCGCCCTCGCCGTCGGCGTCGTCTGCGGCGGCCTGCAGGGGCTCGCCATCACCCGCCTCAAGGTGCCGCCCTTCGTCGTCACGCTCGGCGGCATGTCGGCCTTTCGCGGCGCCGCGCTCCTCTTCGCCGGCGGCGGGCCGATCAGCGGCTTCGACGACGGCTATCGCTGGTGGGGGCAGGGCTATATCGGCCCGATCCCGGTGCCGGTCGTCATCTTCGCCATCGCCGCCATCGTCGCCGCCATCGCCCTGCGCTACACGCGCTTCGGCCGCAACGTCTATGCGGTCGGCGGCAACCCGGAGGCGGCGCGCCTCTCCGGGCTCGACGTCGACCGCATCACGCTTTCGGTCTACGTCATCATCGGCTTCATGGCCGGGCTCGGCGGCTTCGTCCTCTCGGCCAGGCTGAACTCCGCCGAGGCGGTGGCCGGGCTCACCTACGAGCTCACCGTGATCGCCGGGGTGGTGATCGGCGGCACCTCGCTCTTCGGCGGCATCGGCACGATCTTCGGCACCGTCATCGGCACGCTCCTGATCGGCGTGCTGCTCAACGGCCTCGTGCTCAACAATGTCAGCTCCTACGTCCAGCAGATCATCATCGGCGTCATCATCGTGCTCGCCGTCGCCTTCGACACGTTCGCCAAATCAAGGCGCAAACGCGCCTAAGGGCGCCAAATCGAGGCGCAAACGCGCCTAGGGGCGCCAAATCGAGGCGCAAACG
>CAZGUW010000263.1:0-6772 GCA_964528705.1 uncultured Geminicoccaceae bacterium | reverse complement strand
CGACAGCCCCGAGGCCGTCAAGGCGGTCGAGGACTACAAGCGCAACCTGCAGGAGTTCGGGCCGCTGGGTGCCGCGAGCTTCGGCTTCGACGAGGCGTTCAACGTCGCCGCGCAGGGCAAGGCCTACAGCTACCTGACCTACAACATGTTCCGCACGGCCTATGACGACCCCGAGCAGTCGGCGGTCGTCGGTGACATGGAGATCGTGGCCGTGCCCGGTGGCGGGCTCAATGGCGCCTGGGGCTGGGCCATCCCCAATTCCTCGCCCGATCCGGACGCGGCCTGGACCTTCCTTAAGTGGGTCGAGAGCCCGGAGATCGCGAAGAAGCGCGCACTGCTCGGCGGCTCGCCGACCCGTGCGGACGTCTTTGCCGATCAGGAAGTGCTCGACACCTACAGCTACTACCCGGCGCTCGAGAACCTGCTCGCCACGTCGCACAACTTCCCGGTCTTCACCTACACCCCGCAGTTCGTCGAGGTGCTGGGGCGCGAGCTCTCGCTCGCGGTGACCGGCGAGAAGACCGCCGAGGAGGCGATGCAGACGGCCAATGCCGAGCTCGAGGCGCTGCTGAAGCAGGACGGCAAGCTCTAGGGCCGGGACGGGGAGGGCGGCGTGGCGGCGACGCTCGTAGCGCGCGACCGGCGTTTCGGCCAGCTCATGGCCGCACCCGGGCTCGCCGCCCTTCTGCTCGTCATCGTTTTCCCGATCCTCTTCACGCTTTACACGAGCGCCTTCGACTTCACCCTGATCAACCCGCGGCACGACACGTTCGTCGGCCTCGACCACTATGCGCGGGCCTTCGGTCTCGCCGAGTTCGGCAACGCGCTCTACGTCACCTTGTGGTTCGTCGTCGCCGTCGTCCTGCTCGAGTTCGCCGTGGGCTTTCTCGTGGCGCTCATGCTGAACGCCGTGGAGCGCGGCAAGGCCGTCTACTATGCCATCCTGCTCTGCCCCCTCCTGATCAATCCCGTCGTCGTCGGGCTGATCTGGCGGATGTTCCTCCACCCGGAGCTCGGCATCGCCAACTACGTGCTGGGGCTCGTCGGCCTCGGCCCGGTCAACTGGCTGGGCGACCCGACCAATGCCTTCTGGACGCTGGTTGCCGTCGACATCTGGCACCAGGTCTCGTTCATGATCGTGCTGCTGCTCGCCGGGCTCGCCTCGCTGCCGAAGGAGCCTTACGAGGCGGCGCGGATGGAGGGGGCGGGGACGCTCGCCTGTTTCTGGCACGTCACCCTGCCGCTGATGCGGCCGGTGATCCTGGTGACACTGCTGATCCGCCTGATCTTCGCCGTCCGCACCTATGACCTCATCTACATCATGACCCGCGGCGGGCCGGGTCAGGCGACTGATCTCGTCAGCTACTTCATCTACCGGCAGGCCTTTGTCGGCCTGAACATCGGGCAGGCCTCGGCACTCGCCGTGCTGCTCCTGCTCATCGTCATGGCCCTAACCGGGTACCTTTATCGCCACATGCGCTCGCTCACCTGACCCATGCCCGATATTCGCCTGAGCAACGTCTCCAAGGTCTATGGCGGCAATGTCGTCGCCGTGGACGGCATCGACCTCGAGATCGAGGACGGCGAGTTCCTGATCCTGCTCGGCCCCTCGGGCTGCGGCAAGTCGACGACGCTGCGGATGATCGCCGGGCTCGAGACCATCACCTCCGGCGACCTGCATGTCGGGGAGCGCCGCGTCAACGAGGTGGACCCGAAGGACCGCGACCTCGCCTTCGTCTTCCAGAACTACGCGCTCTTCCCGCACATGACGGTCGAGGGCAACCTCGCCTTCGGCATGCGGCTGCGCGGTGTGCCGAAGGCGACCATCCGGAACCGCATCGCTGAGGCGACCGCGCTGCTCGGCCTCGACGGACTGCTGGATCGCAAGCCCAGGGAGCTCAGTGGCGGCCAGCGGCAGCGCGTGGCGCTCGGCCGGGCGCTGCTGCGCGATCCCGTGGCCTTCCTCCTCGACGAACCGCTCTCCAATCTCGACGCCAAGTTGCGGGCGCAGATGCGCACGGAGCTGGTCAAGCTGCACCGACGGGTCGGCCGCACGATCATCCACGTCACGCACGACCAGGTCGAGGCGATGACCATGGGCGACCGGCTCTGCATCATGAACGGCGGGCGGATCGTCCAGGTCGGCCGGCCCATGGACGTCTACCGCAACCCCGCCGACACCTTCGTCGCGGGCTTCCTCGCGAGCCCGCCCATGAACCTCATCGAGGGGCGGATCGAAGACGAGCGGATCGTCGTCCAGGGCCTCGAGCTGCCGCTCGCCGGCTTTGCGCCGCAGAGTGCTGCCATCGTGCTCGGCATTCGCCCGGAGGACCTGGCGGCGGCCCCCGTCTCGCCCGCCGCCCTGCCGGTGGATCTCGACGTGGTGGCGATCGAGGCGCTCGGGCCGGAACTCGTCGTCATCGGCGGACTGGGTGAGGGCGGCCCCGAGATCGCGGCTAGACTGCCGCCCGACTTCGTGGCGACGGTGGACGCGCCCTGCCGCCTCTGGCTGGATCCGGCGCGCATCGCGCTCTTCGATGCCGCCACGACGCGCGCCGTGGCGCGGAACTGAGGGTGTTGGCCAAACACCCTCGACAGCCACTGGCTAGGTGTTACGGTTTGGCAAGTGCTGGCGAACACTGGTGGCAGATCGCCAAAACAAGCGGAGGGAACAGGAACGATGTCGACCAAGAGTCTCAGAGCCTCGGCCAGCATGCTGGCACTTGCCGCATCTGCCGTGGGCATGCTCGCGGCGGGTGGTGCTGTCGCCCAGGACCTGCAGCCGACCAGCGGCGAGACCGTCTTCTTCCGTGGCTGGCAGTACAAGACCGACATCGTCCAGAGCAATGTCGACCGCTACAACAGCGAGCTGGGTGGCAATGTCGACTATGCGACGGTCACCGGCGACTACCCTGCGATCATGGAGACCAACCTGATCGCCGGCGCCGAGCTCGACATTCTCTACGCCAACCCGTCGCAGGCCGCGCGTTATTATGACGGCGGGTGGGTGCTGCCGGCGGAGAGTCTGCCGAACATCGAAGAGATCAAGGCGGACATGTACCCCAACATCCTGGACGCCTGGACCTACAAGGGCGAGCTCACGGGGCTCTCCTACTTCGTCAGCACGCGCGGGGTGATGCACGTCAACCTGAAGCAGTATGGCGAGCTCGGCTACACCGATGCTGACTTCCCCGCCACCTGGGACGAGCTCTACGATCAGCTCTACGAGATTCGCGTCAAGGGCGTGGAGCAGCCCTACCTGCCGCACTGGCTCTCCGAGTGGTACGGCATCTCCTGGGGCTTCGTGTTCGAGGTCATGAACCGCGGCGGCCAGCTCGCCGATCCCGAGACGCACCAGCCGACGCTCGACACCGCCGAGGGCAGCCCGGCCTGGGCGACGCTCGAGGACTGGAAGCGCATCTTCAACGACGGGCTCGTGCCCGAGGAGGTGCTCACCTACAACGAGAGCGCCTATATCGACGCCTACGCCTCCGGCCGCTACGTCTTCAGCCCGCAGCAGCTCTACGATCTCGAGACGTTCAACCGGCCCGACCGCTCGCAGATCGCGGGCGAGGCGAGCCTGCTGCCCTATCAGGGCCAGAGCTGGGGTCTGCTTGACAGCGCCGTCTATCTGATGACCTCGCGCGAGCGCGACGATGCCCATACCGACGACGTCAAGAAGTTCGCCTCCTGGTACGGCTTCAAGGACCAGGACGGCGAGATCTATGTGGGCCAGCGCTGGATGGAGGAATCGATGCTCTTCTCCGGCTACAAGTCGGTCATGGAGAGCGAGGCGACCGCCGAGCGCATGAAGGGTGCGCTCGCCCGGCCGGGCGACGTCGAGGCGGTGCTCGGGGTCTATGCCGAGACGCCCTATCCCAAGGGCATCTGGAACGTCGTCTGGTCGGAGGAGTTCAATTCCTGGCTGCGCGAGGAGCTGCAGGCTTTCGTCCTCGACGATGGCGATATCGGTGACATGCTCGAATCGATCAACGCCAAGATCGCCGAGCTGAACAGCAAGTACGGGATCTGATCCCGAGGGCCTGAACCGGAGGCGGCGGCTACCAGCTCGTGTAGCCGCCGTCGACCAGGAGGACGCTGCCGGTCGTGTAGCTGGAAGCGGGCGAGGCGAGGAAGAGCACGGCGCTCGCGATCTCCTCGGGCTCGGCGAACCGGCCCATCGGCGTCATCTCTGCCCAGATTTTCGCCCATTCGGCGTTGGCGAGCCCGAGCTTCGTCATCTCGGTCAGCGTGTAGCTCGGTGCTACCGCGTTGACCCGCACACCCTTGTTCGCGAGCTCCACCGCGAGCGACTTGGTCAGCATGTGCACGGCACCCTTGGAAGCGTTGTAGTGCGCCTGGGGTTGGGGCTTGTCGGCGATCACGCCGGAATTCGAGCCGATATTGACGATGCTGCCGCCCCCGGCCTCGGCCATCCGCCGGCCGAAGGCGCGGCACGCCCAGAACATCGCGTTGAGATTGACGTCGATCACCTCGCGCCATTCGTCGTCCGGGATCTCGGTCACGGGCGTGTTCCGGCAGATGCCGACGCAGTTGACGAGGACGTCGATGCCGCCGGCCTCCGCCCAGACCGCTTCGGCCATGGCTTCGACGGCGCCGGCGTCGCGCAGGTCGACGACCCTGTGTCGGCCATGCAGTCGGTCGGCGGCCGTGGCGAGGAGGTCCGCCTCGCGGTCGACCAGCCAGAGCGTGGCACCGGCGTCGCGAAGCGCCTCGGCCGACGCGAAGCCGATGCCGCGCGCCGCTCCGGTCACCACTGCCCGCCGGCCATCCAGCCGGAACCGCTCGAGATAGCCCATGCCGTCCTCCATTTCGCCGCATTTTGCCCGGCACATGCTTGACGCCGGCCGACCCGGCCCCGAACATGCCGGCAATCGAGGGGTTGCGGCAACCTTGCCCGGAAGTCCCCGAGGGCCAGGCCGGTGAACCGGCGCGACGAGGGGGAACGAGTGGCAGGTCAGGTGACCGGCGCCGGCCGGACGAGCGAGCTTTCGAATCTTCAGTTCGCGCTCTTGATGGCGCTGCCGGTCCTCCTCTTCCTCGTGCTCGTCGTGGCCTACCCGCTCGGCTACGCGCTCTGGATGAGCTTCCAGCAGATCGTCTTCTTCGGCGGCTACCGCACGAACTTCGTCGGTCTCGCCAACTACGCGACGATGCTCGGCGACGACAAGTTCTGGTGGTCGATCTGGGTCACCGTCCGCTTCACCGTCGAATCCGTCGTGCTCGCCATGGCGATCGGGCTGGCCCTGGCGCTGCTCCTGAACCGGCCGATGCGCTGGCCGGGCGTCGTGCGGACGATCGTCATGCTGCCCTGGTGCGTCTCGCTCTACGGCACCGGCATCATGTTCTCCTACCTCGCCACCGGACAGACAGGTTTCGCCACCGCCATCGCCTTTTTCTTCGGCGCCGACCAGCCGGTCAGCTTCGTCAACCGGCAGTGGGTGATCGAGGTGCTCGCCATCGGCAATGCCTGGAACATGGCGCCGCTCGTCGCTTTCTTCCTGCTCGCCAACCTGAAGACGATCCCGACCCGGCTCTACCACCTCGCCGCCATCGACCGGATGTCGCCGCTCGAGACGTTCTGGAATGTCACCCTGCCGCCGCTCCGCTTCACGCTCTTCGTCTTCACCTGCATCACCACCGTGCTCTCGATGAAGCTCTTCGACTTCATCTTCGTGCTCTCGGGCGGCGGTCCGGGCACGGCCTCGGCGGTGATGACCTACCAGATCTACAAGATCAGCTTCCGCGATCTCAATCTCGGCTACGGCGCCGCGCAATCCTTCGTCCTGCTCTTCCTGATCGTCGGCTCCACCATGACGCTCTACGCGCTCTGGGGCCGGCGCGAGGCGGCACGCTGATGCGGCGGCGGATGACGATATGGGCCTGGCTCGGCACGGCGGTCGCCCTGGTCTGGACGCTCCTGCCGATCTACTGGTTCCTCAAGATGTCGCTGCTCACGCCGGACGAGATCGCGCGGTTCCCGCCGCCGCTGATCCCGCTCGATCCGACGCCGGCCGCCTATTTCAACATCTTCGGCTTCGACTACCAGGTGACGCCGGAGCTCGTGCGGCGCGCCTCGGGGCAGGCGGGGCAGATCATCAACGGCCTGCTCAACAGCCTGATCGTCTCGATCGTCGTGACCGTGATCACCATGCTCGTGGTGGTGCCGCTGTCCTACGTCTTCGCCCGGCTCGACTTCCGCTTCAAGCAGGCGCTCCTGATCACCATCCTGCTGTCGGTGGCGCTGCCGCCGGTCTCGACCCTCATCCCGTTCTATGCCCTCTACGTGCAGCTCGGGCTCGCCGGCACGCTCACCGGGCTGATCATCGTCACGCTGACCATCACCATCCCCTTCGTCACCTGGATGCTGATCGGCTACCTGCGCAACCTGCCGCCGGTCGAGCGGCTGGCCCGGGTCGACGGTTACACCCGCTTCGAGACGCTGCTCTTCGTCGTCATTCCGCTGGCGCGGAGCGGCATCGCGGTGGCCGCGGTGATCGCCTTCCTCTTCGCCTGGAACGAGTACACTTACGCGCTGGTGCTGGTGAACGGCACGCCGGCCAATACCCTGGCGACGGCGCTCTCGGGCTTCCTCTTCCAGCATCCCGAGCCATCGCATCTGGCGGCCGCCCTCGTGCTCTCCATCCTGCCGCCGGTGCTCGTCGCCTATTTTCTGCAGCGCCACGTCGCCGAGATGAATCTCGTGGACCCTGTCCGTTGACATACGCCAAGGACCTGCAATGGCCGGCAT
>CAZGUW010000262.1:0-6827 GCA_964528705.1 uncultured Geminicoccaceae bacterium | reverse complement strand
ATTTCCCGCTGGTCGTCTGGCAGACCGGCTCCGGCACGCAGTCCAACATGAACGCCAACGAGGTGATCGCGACCCGCGCCACCGAGCTCCTGGGCGGCGAGCGCGGGCAGAAGTCGCTGGTCCACCCCAACGACCACGTCAATCGCGGCCAGTCGTCGAACGACACTTTCCCGACGGCGATGCACATCGCCGCCACCCAGGAAGTGCACGAGCGCCTGCTGCCGGCGCTCGGCCATCTCAAGGACGCGCTCGCCGCCAAGGCCGCGGCCTTCGAGAAGATCGTCAAGATCGGCCGCACCCATCTCCAGGACGCGACGCCCCTGACGCTCGGCCAGGAGTTCGGCGGCTATGTCCAGCAGCTCGCCTACGGCATCGAGCGGGTGCGGACGACCCTGCCCCGGGTGAGCCAGCTCGCCCAGGGCGGCACGGCGGTCGGCACCGGGCTGAACAGCAAGAAGGGCTTCGATACCGCGTTCGCCGCGGCGGTGAGCCGGATCACCGGGCTCGCCTTCGAGACGGCGCCGAACAAGTTCGAGGCGCTGGCCGCCCACGACGCCCTGGTCGAGCTCTCGGGCGCACTCAACACCGTCGCCGTCAGCCTGATGAAGATCGCCAACGACATCCGCCTTTTGGGCTCCGGCCCGCGCTGCGGGCTCGGCGAGCTCAAGCTGCCGGAGAACGAGCCCGGCTCCTCGATCATGCCCGGCAAGGTCAACCCCACCCAGTGCGAGGCCATGACCCAGGTCTGCGCGCAGGTGATGGGCAACCACGTGGCGGTGACGGTCGGCGGCGCCACCGGCCATTTCGAGCTCAACGTCTTCAAGCCGGTGATCATCTACAACGTGCTGCAGTCGATCCGGCTGATCGCCGACGCCTCGGTCAGCTTCGCCGACAACTGCGTCGTCGGCATCGCCGCCGACGAGGCGCGGATCGAGAAGCTGCTCCACGAGAGCCTGATGCTGGTGACGGCGCTCAACCCGAAGATCGGCTACGACAATGCCGCCAAGGTGGCGAAGAAGGCGCATGCCGAGGGCACCACGCTGAAGGAATCCGCCCTCGCCCTGGGCCTCCTGGACGAGGCCGAGTTCGACGCGCTGGTGCGCCCCGAGAAGATGCTCGGCCCCAGCGACTGAGGGGCGGGAGACTCAGACCAACCTCCCGCGGACTCGCTTGCGACGGACATACCTTTTTTGGTATGTTAGTTTATGAAATGGCGTGTCCAGTTTCTCGATGCGCGTGTGCAGGCTGAGCTCGAAGCTTTCCCGAGCGATATCCGAGCACGTTTCGAGCGGATCGTGCATCTGATCGAGGTGCATGGCCTCGATCGGGTGCGCGAGCCCTATGTAAAGCATCTCGATGGTCGCATCTGGGAGATGCGAATGAAGGGCAAGGACGGTATCGCTCGCGCGGCCTACGTGACCGCTACCGGCCGGCGCGTCGTCGTTGTCCATGTCTTCGGCAAGAAGACCCGAAGGACACCCCGCAGTGCCATCGAAACGGCTCTGCAAAGGGCAAAGGAGGTCACATGAGCAAGGAGAGGAAACTCATCCCGGTCGAGGAGTCCTTCGCCCATTGGCGCGAGGATCCCGAGTACCTGAAGGCTTACGATGCACTGGAGGACGAATTCGCCCTTGCTTCGGCGCTGATCGACGCCCGCGCAGCCGCCAACCTGACGCAGGAAGAGCTGGCAAGGCGTATGGGCACGACACAGCCGGTCATCGCCCGCATGGAAGGCGGCAAGGTCATGCCTTCGTCGCGCACCCTGGCAAAGCTCGCCAGAGCTACCGGCACGCGGCTGCGGATCATCTTCGAGCCTGCTCGATCCGGCGCCGAGCGCACCTGATGCCGGCCATCTGTACGGCCTAGTCCGACGGGGCGGGTGCCCTGAGGCCTTCGAGCAGGCGCTGGCGGCGGGCCGGGGCGCCGGGGGTGGCCGGGTCGAGCTCGAGCTCGAGGTCGGCGAGCCAGGCCAGGAGGTCGACCATTCCGGTGACCGAGCCGCCGCCCGCCGGCCCGGTGAAGGGAAGCTCGGCGTCGGCCGGGCCGAGGATGCCCCGCTCCAGGACGAGGTCGCCGGCGAGGCGGTCGATAGGGACCGGGCCGATCGCCCCGTTCTGGAGGGAGATCGCGGCTTCGCCCCAGGCGTTGCCGACCAGGGTCCGCACGCTGCGGCCGAGGCTGGACACGCTGGCCTCGAAACCCACCTCGCCCGTGAGGCCGTCGGGCAGATCGAGCAGCTCGCCGAGCCAGGCTGCGGCGGCACCGTCGAGCGCCAGGTCGAGGTCGAGCGCCGCCGCGGCACCGGCATGGCGCTGCTCGAGCGCCATGCTGCCGGCGACCCGCATGCCGTCGCTTTCCCAGGCGAAGGCCGGCACGGCGAGAATGCCGTCGGCGAGCCCGGCCTCGATCACCACCGGTGCCGCGGGGCTCGTCCCGGGCACGAGCTCGAGCCTGATGGTGCGCGGCTCGCCGTCGAGCCAGTCGAAGCGCAGGTCCAGGTCGGGCCAGTAGCCGAGCCAGCGCCCGGGCGGGCCCGGGACGAGCTGGAGGAGCGGCGTGGCGAGCTCGTAGAGAACGGTCGCCGCGGCCGGGTCGAGCGGGCCGATCGCCAGATCGAGGTGCTCGGCGGCTGCCGTCGTGGCCGGCGCCCGGGCGAAGGCGAGATCGAGCCCGCCGAGGCGCGCATCCACCTCCCAGGCGGTCGGCCGCCCGCCATCCAGCGCGAGCTGCAGGTCGGCATCGAGCGGGCCGTTGAAGACGGCTGCGGTGATCGGCACACCGCCGAGCTGGCGGAGCACGGTCGCCGCATCGGCGGCACCGAATGTGATGGCGAGCGTGCCGCCCGGGCGGCCGGTCGCCCAGTCGTCGAGGACACCTTTGGCCGAAGCGCCGAAGCTGTCGCCGTCGAGCCTGGCGTCGATGGTCGTGCTGGCGGCGTCGCCGGCGAGGCCGGCGCGCAGGTTGACCGGGCCGAGCAAAGCGAGCGCCGGCGGCGCCGGATAGTCGGTGAACCGCAGGAGCCGGCCGAGCGAGGCGATGTCGAAGGCGAGGTCGAGATCGAAGGCCCGGCTCGCCGGGGTGATGCTGCCCGACAGCATCAGGGCACTGCCGGCGAGGCCGTCGAGGCTGGCCCGGCTGATCGCCACCTCGCCGCCGATGCTGTCGAGGCGGAGCGTCAGGGCACCGAGACGCAGCTCGTCGAGGCTGGCCCGCTCGATCCTGAGATCGACGGCATAGTCGGCGGCAGGGAGGGCCGCCTCGAGCCTGTCGATGGCCGATTCGGGGTCCCGGACATCGATGACCTCGGCGAGGTCGAGACGGTCGAGCACGAGCCGCAGCGCCAGCTGGGCACGCCTGTCCTCCGCCACCGCCGGCCGCCAGGCGATACCGCCGGTGAGCCGCGCCGCATCGAGGCTCAGGTCGGTGTTGCGCAGGGTCAGGCCCGCCGCCGACCAGTCGATATCGGTATCGAGGGCGAGCGTCGTCGATTGCCGGAGCATCTCCGGCGGCTCGCCGAAAAGGGCCAGGAGCTCACCCGGCGACTGCAGGGCCGCCTGCAGGCGGCCGTTCAGAAAGTGGCCGTCGGCGCTGCCGAGCGGCCCGACCCGACCGGTGAAGTCGAGGTCGCCCGGCCCCGGCAGCACGGCCACCGCCCGCTCGACCCGTACCTCGCCATTGCCCTCGAGGCCGAGACCGACGGCGATCTGGCGGAAATGCCGGTCCTGCCAGGTGAGCTGGTCGACCTCGAGGTCGAGCCGGCCGCGGAGCCCGGCCGGCAGGGCGGCGGCGAGACGGCGGGGATCGCCGGCAGCGAGCCAGTCGTCCGGCAGCTCCAGCCGCCCGGCCGCGAGCCGCAGGTCGAGCACGGGCGAGGCGCCGCCGGCGAGATCCAGCGCACCGGCCAGGGTCTGGCCCGCCACGGTCAGCGACAGCTCGCCCAGGCGCAGGAACATCGGGTCCGATCCGGTGGCCGGCGCGAAGCTGAGCTCCCCCTGGAGCGCGAGCGGGCTCGCCGGCATCGGCCATGCCGCGAGCGACGGGGCGACGAGGGCGAGCCAGTCGCGCAGTGCCAACGGCTCCGGCAGGTCGAGCGTCAGGCGGCCACCGAGCAGGGCCGCCTGCCGTTCCGGCCCGCTATCCGGGCGCAGCTGGCCGCGATAGCCAAGGACCGCCGGGGCCGCGCCCTCGAGCGTGAGATCGAGGCGGAGCGCGCGGGGTCGCCCCGCGAGAGCGCTGCCGAGCTCGCCATCGAGCCGCAGATGCTGGCCGGCAGCGGCCCCGGCAAAGTCGGTCCGGGCCTCGAAACGGCTGGAGCCGGTTATCGCGTCACGGGTGAGCGCCGCGTCGATGGCGCGCCAGGCCAAAGGTGCGGTGTCGCCGGCGCCGGTCATCTGCAGGGTGCCGTCGGCGATGTCGAGCCGCTGGAACGCCCCGCCCGGCACGGGTGCGGCGAGCAGGGCGGCGATGCGCGGGCCGGCGGTGGCCGGATCGCCGGTGAAGCGCAGGTCGGGGCGGACGAGGCGGGCCGCGGTGATGCCGAGCTCGCCGGCGAGGAGCGGCCGCAGCTCGAGGTCGAGATCGAGCCGGTCGGCGGTCATGGTGAGGTCGCTCGCAGGGCCGGCCAGGCGCAACCGGTGCACCGAGAGCACCGGGCGCGGCAGCAGCGAGAGATCGAGCCCGCCGTCGATCACGAGCTCGGCGCCGGTGGCGGTGACCAATGCCTGCTGCAGGCGCTCGGCGAGCAGCCGCTCCTCGAAGAAGCGCGGCACCAGGAGGAAGGCGGCCGCGATGGCCAGGGCCAGCGCCGCGAGGCCGCCGATCAGGTAGCGCAAGACCGGTCCCGACCGCCCTGCATCGCTGGCCCGATGACGAGAGGGCGGATGGCGACATGGCGGGCAGCTTCAGGGCGCACGGTGGCGAAAGCGGCAGCCGGCTCGAACATCTCTCTGGGTGTCGACGCAACCATCACGCTAGTCAAGCTCCGCCCGGCAGCCGTGCCGTGCTGGCGAACAGCCGCCAGGACAGGTGGTGGGCCCGGCAGGATTCGAACCTGCGACCAGACCGTTATGAGCGGTCAGCTCTAACCACTGAGCTACAGGCCCGACCGGGGGTTGCTATACTTGGCCGGACGGCAACGTGACAACCACGCGATCATGAAGGGCAGAAATAGCCGGGATTCTCCTCCCGCAAAGCGGCAATTCGCGCGACCGTGCCGGCGAGGTCCGCGCCATGGGCTCGACAGGGCAAGGTGTATATGTTCTACAGCAAATTTTTATTGTTTTACAGAATGATCTTATTATCCTGCGGCCATTATGGCTGGAGGCTGCGATGCGACGAGGTGGTGCCGAAGCACGGCTGCGGCGGTTGAGCGGGCGGCTCGCGACCGCGGCCCTGGTGCTGGCGGTGGCCCTGCCCGTGCTCGTCCTCTGGTTCTGGCTCGCGGGTGATCCTGCGGCCCAGTTCGAGCGGGTCGCGGGCGTGCGGCTCGGCCATGTGCCGGCGCCCTGGCAGGTCGGGGTGGCGGCGCTCCTGGCGCTGCTGCCGAGCCTCGTCCTGAGTGCTGCGCTGCTCGCGGCCTGGCGCTGCTTTCGCGGCTTCGCAACGGGCGCCTACCTGACGCGCGAGGCCGCGGCGGCGCTCCGGCGCATGGGCTTTCGGGTCGCCCTCGCGGCCGGGCTCGGCCTCGTCCTGCCGACGCTGCTCGGCCTCGTGCTGACCGCCAGCGCCGCCCCCGGCCAGCGCCAGCTCGTGATCAGCCTCGGCAGCGACCAGGCGCTCGGCCTGCTCGTCGGCGGCATGGTCTGGGCGATCGGCGAGGTGCTGGAACGGGCGGCCATGCTCGCCGACGACCACGCGCAGATCGTCTAGGAGCCCGCTTCTGTGCCGATCGTGGTGACGCTCGACGTGATGCTGGCGCGGCGCAAGGTCCGCTCGTGCGATCTCGCGGCCTTCGTCGGCATCACCGAGGCCAATCTCTCGCTGCTCAAGCAGGGCAAGGTGAAGGGGGTGCGCTTTGCGACGCTGGCGCGGATCTGCACGTTCCTCGACTGCCAGCCGGGCGACCTCCTGGTGCATGTGCCGGAGGACGTGCCGGATCATGCTGGCGGCGAGCCTGGCCGGCCTGCTGACGATGCCGCTGGCTAGCTGCGCCAGCTGGAACTGGCGCGAGGCCGCGGAGAACTGGCGGGATTCGCTCTGCCGCACCTACCGCAATGTGGACTGCCTGCCCGAGGCGCCCGGCCGGCGCAACGGTGGTGGGCCATAGGGCCCGCGATGCCGCATACGTACCATCGGGCTAGGCACACGGCCTCGTGCCGGGCAAAATACCTCCCGGGCGCGGCCGACAATAATGCGGCCTCAATAAGGACGGATCGATGATGCGACATCTGACGATCATGGCGGCAGCTGCCTTCCTGGCGGCCTGTGGAAGCACCGTGGACGACTCACCCTGGCGTTCCAAGGTCGAGACGCCGGCGATGCACCGGATCTCGGGCCAGGAGACCGCCGTCGGCGACTTCACCGGCACCAGCGGCCGCACCACCACCGGCGAGGTCGCGGTGTTCCGGACGACGGCCGGCTACGCCATCAGCCTCGGCTCCGACTTCAGCATCGACGACGCCACGGGGGCGACGGTCGGCCTCGGCGACGCGACCGGCGCCACGGTCATCCTGGCGCCCCTGGCGAGCGCCTCCGGCGCCCAGGTCTACGGTGTTCCGGGCAGCGTCGACATCGGCGATTTCCGCCACGTCTACATCTGGGACGACGAGCGCGGCGTCCCGCTCGGCGTCGCCCAGCTCGACCTGCTGTAGGCGAGCCGCCGTCCCCAA
>CAZGUW010000261.1:0-6828 GCA_964528705.1 uncultured Geminicoccaceae bacterium | reverse complement strand
TCGGCGCATCCTCTGCTTCCGCACCGTCGACCAGGACGAGCACGGTGGCGCCGTTCGGCGTGTCGGTGCCGGTGGTGAGCCAGATCGGCTGGGCCTCCGCGTGTCCATCCTGGCGGGTGCCGTGCGGCAGGAAGGAGTCGTTGCGGAACGTCCAGAGCAGCCGGTCGAGCTGGTCGAGCCGTTCCGCGTCGGCCGGGCGCACCACCACCCGATGCCCGGCCGAGCGGATCTTCTCGAGCAGGCGCGGCAGGGCCTCGTCGAGGCCCGACCGGGTCAGGTGGTAGAAGCCGAGCTCGGTCAAGCTTTCGCGTCGCCTTCCTCGAACGAGGTGCGCACCAGCTCGTCGAGCAGGCGCACGCCGAAGCCCGTGGCACCCTTGGCGGCCAGCGGCTGCTCGCGGCTGCTCCAGGCGACGCCGGCGATGTCGAGATGCGCCCAGGGCAGCTCGCCGACGAACTCCTGGAGGAAGACGGCACCGGCAGTCGCCCCGGCCTCGCGGCCCCGGCCGACATTCTTGATGTCGGCGATCTGCGACTTGATGTGCTTGGTGTAGGCCTTGCCGAGCGGCAGCCGCCAGAGCCCCTCGCCGACCGTCTCGGCCGCCTTGGCGAGGTTGCCGGCGAGCTTCTCGTCATTGGCGAAGAGCCCGGCATTCTCGTGGCCGAGCGCGACGATCACCGCCCCGGTGAGGGTCGCGAGGTCGACCATGGCCGCGGGGTCCAGGTGCTCCTTCGCGTAGTGCAGCACGTCGGCCAGGACGAGCCGGCCCTCGGCGTCGGTGTTGATGACCTCGATCGTCTTGCCCGACATGGCCTCGACCACGTCGCCCGGCCGCTGGGCGGTACCGGAGGGCATGTTCTCGACGAGGCCGATGATGCCGACGACATGCGCCTTCGCCTTGCGGCCGGCGATGGCGTGCATGGCGCCGACGACGGCACCGGCACCCGCCATGTCCCACTTCATCTCCTCCATGCCGCCGGAAGGCTTGATCGAGATGCCGCCCGTGTCGAAGCAGACACCCTTGCCGACGAGCACCAGCGGCTTCGCCTGCTCGGCACCGCGCCAGCGCATCACGACGACGCGCGGCTTGCGGGCACTGCCCTGTGCCACGCCGAGCAGCGCCCGCATGCCCAGCTTCTCGAGCTCGGCCTCGCCCAGCACCTCGACCTCGATGCCGAGCTCCTGGAGCTCCCTGCAGCGCTCGGCGAAGCTCTCGGGGTAGAGCACGTTGGCCGGCTCCGAGACGAGGTCGCGGGCCCGGGCCACGGCGGCGGCCTGCGCCTCGACGGCGGCGGCGAGCCCGTCGCCCGGCGCCTCGGCGAAGTGGACGGTGAGCTTTGCCAGGCGCTGCGCCTCGTCCTTCTCCGGCGTCTGGTACTTGCGAAAGGCGTAGCTCGCGAGCTTCGCGCCAAGGGCCAGGTCGGCCGCGGCCGTAGCCGTTTCGGCGCCGAGCTCGAGCCCGTCCAGGGGTGCCAGTGCCGCCGCCTCGACGCCAAGGGCCTGCAGCTTGCGCGCGACCTTCGCGCCGAGCTCCTCGCGATCCAGCCGGCTCAGCCCTTCGGGCTTGCCGATGCCGACCAGCAGCAGCCGGTCGAGCTCGAGGCCGTGCGGCAGCACCAGCTCCTGGAACTTGCCGTGCTTCAGCCCGCCGGCCTGCTCGAGCGCCCGCTTGACCAGGCCCTTGCTCCGCTTGTCGAGGCCCGTCGCCGCGGATCCAAGGGTCGAGGGTGCGCCGATGCCGACCACCACGGTGCCGCTCGACGGCAACTCGCCTTCAGTGAACTTCAATTCGATCAACGGTTTCTCTCCTCATGCCGGCGGCGGTGTGGTAGCAGCCCAAGCGGTCAAATGGCTTTACAGGGCGGTGAGCACAAGCGTGCAGGTCGGACGCAATGGTTGAATGGCGAGCGCCCTGGATCCTGCTCGCCCTGGTTCTCTGGATGTTCGTGCGTCCCGATCCGGTCATGGCCCAGCCGACGGAGCTCGGCGACCAGCCGGTCGTGCTCCATGCCGACCTGATCAGCTACGCGACAGCGAAGGGCGTCGTCACGGCGGTCGGCAATGTCGAGCTGAACCAGGAGGGCCGCACGCTCCTCACCGACCGGATCGCCTACGACATCGAATCCGGCACTGTCACGGCAGAGGGCAACATCATCCTGATCGAGCCGTCCGGCGACGCGGTCTTCGCCGACGAGCTGATGCTCGACGACCGCCTGACCGCCGGCTTCGTCGACAGCATCGGCGTGCTGCTCAATGACGGCTCCAGGATCGCCGCCGTCCAGGGCCTGCGCAAGGACGGCCGGACGACGACGCTGGACCGCGCGGTTTACAGCCCGTGCGAGGTGTGCGCCGAGAGCGACAACCCGCTCTGGCAGATCAAGGCCGAGCGCGTCGTCCACGACCAGGCCACGGGCACCATCGCCTATCGCAATGCGAGGCTGGAAGTTGCTGGTGTCCCAGTGCTTTACACGCCTTACTTCTACCACCCCGATCCCTCGGTCGAACGCCGCACCGGCTTTCTCGTGCCGTCCTTCGGCACGGACAGCGAGCTCGGCTTCACGGTCGAGACGCCGTTCTTCATCGACCTCGCCCCCAATCGCGACATCACCCTGGTCCCGCTCGTCACCAGCCAGGCGGGCGTCTTCCTGGCGGGCGAGTACCGGGACCTGCAGAGCTTCGGCCTGACCGAGCTCGGCGGTGGCATCACCTATACCGACCCCTACCAGCGCCGCAACGCGGACGGCCAGACGGAGGAGGCCAGCGGCGACGAGGTGCGCGGCTTCGTCGAGGGCCGGGGCCGCTACGTGCTGAGCGAGCGCGACCGCGCCGGCTTCGACCTCAACCTCGCGAGCGACAACACCGTCCTCGAGCGCTACAACATCTCCAACGACGACGTGCTGCAGAACCACGCCTATCTCGAGCGGTTCGACGGGCGCGACTATTACGGCCTCAACACCTACGGCTTCCAGACACTGCGCGAGAACGACGACCAGGACGAGATCCCGATCGCCCTGCCGCTCGCGGAAACCAAGCTCTACAGCGACCGCCTGCTCTGGGGCTCGCAGGCCGACTGGAGCACCAACATCCTGGGCCTGACCCGCGACGAGGGTCTGGACACGCGGCGCTTCTCGAGCGAGGTCGGCTGGCACCTGCCGGGGATCGGCCGGTTCGGCGATGTCTGGTCGCTGCGCCTGTCGACCCGCGCCGACGTCTACAACACCGACGGCGACCCGCAGACCGGCTCGGGCGACGGGGGAGACAACACGGCGGCCCGGCTGGTGCCGATCGCCAATCTCGACTGGGGCCTGCCGCTGGTCGGCCAGACCGGCAGCTGGTCGCACCTGATCGAGCCCAGGGTCTCCTTCAACTACACCCCGGGCAACCTCAACGATTCCGACATCCCCAACGAGGACAGCCAGGTCTTCGAGTTCGACGAGACCAATCTCTTCAAACCCTCCCGCTTCACCGGCATCGACCGGGTCGAGAGCGGGGCGCGCGTCTCGTACGGGCTCGGCTTCAACTCGCTCGGGCCGGAGGCCTGGCGGGTCAGCGGCCTCGTCGGGCAGAGCCTGCGCAGCGGCCCGGACGACCTCTACCCGCAGGGCTCGGGCCTCGAGGATCCGCTCTCCGACTTTGTCGGCCGCTTCGACGTGCGGCCGACGGAGCTGCTCGATCTCGGCTATCGTTTCCGCGCCGACAAGTCGACGCTGGCATTGCGCCGCAGCGATCTCTCGCTCGCCTTCGGCCCGCCCCGGCTGCGCTTCGACATCCAGTACCTGCGGCTGACGGAGGAGGTCGAGGAGATCGCTTCGGAGGATCTCAGCAGCCGCGAGGAGATCGTCGCCGGGCTCAGGCTGCAGGTGCTCGACAGCCTCGCCATCGGCGTGCGGACGCGGCGTGACCTCAAGGAGGATCGCACGGTGACGAACCAGTACGGACTGGTCTATACGAACCCCTGCCTCGTCCTGGTCGCCGGGCTCGAGCAGAATTTCACGGAGAAGGGTGAGCTGGACGACGAGGTGTCGTTCACCGTCCGCGTCTCGCTGCGCAGCCTCGGCGATCTAAATACCAGCCAGGACATCTTCTGAGAGCTCTAGCAGTACCCACCGCCGGCCCGGTCTCGCCACGGACACATTCATGCCACGCCGCCTGTTCCTCGCCTGCCTCGTCACCCTCATGCTCGCCCTCGCCGCCTCGCCGGTGGTCATGGCCCAGGACCAGGCGCCGGCCCAGCAGCCGGCGGCCCCGCAATCGGTCCAGCGCATCGCCGCCGTGGTCAATGACGACATCATCTCGACCCAGGACCTGCGCGACCGGCTGGCGCTGACCCTGCTCTTCTCGAACCTGCCGGCGGACCCGGAGACCCAGCAGCGGGTGGCGCCGCAGGTCCTGCGCCGGGTGATCGACGAGCAGCTGCAGTTCCAGGAGGCCCGCCGGCGCAACATCCGGATCTCGCCGCAGGAGATCAACGGCGCGCTCGCCAATGCCGCGGCCGCCAACAACATGACGGTCGAGCAGCTCTACGCCTTCCTCACCGAGCAGGGCATCGATCCGCAGTCGCTGCGGACCCAGATGGAAGCCCAGCTCACCTGGTTCCGGGTGGTGCGGGATGCCTTCGCCGAGAACGTGGTGGTGACCGACCAGCAGGTGGAGCTGGCGCTCGCGTCGACCCAGCAGGGCGGCCAGGTCGAGCTCCTGCTCTCGGAGATCGTCCTGCCGATCTACGACCCGGCCCGCGCCGACGAGGTGCTGGCCGAGGCCGAGGAGCTGCGTGCCGCGATCCGCGAGGGCGGCGACTTTGCCGCGATCGCCCAGCAGGTCTCGGCATCGCCGAGCGGGGTCGAGGGCGGCGACCTCGGCTGGGTCCGCGTCGAATCGGTGCAGGCGGCGCTTCGTCCGCTGCTCTCGGGCCTCGGCGCCGGGCAGATGTCCGATCCGATCGCCACCCCGGCGGGGGTGCAGTTCTTCCTGGTCCGCGATCGCCGGATCACCACCGGCACCGTGGCCCCGGACGTGCGCGAGCTGGCGCAGCTGCTCTTTCCGCTGGCAGCCAACGCGCCCGAGGCGGAGACCGCGGACGTGCTCTCGCAGGCCCGCGCCGCGGCCGCGGAGATCGAAACCTGCGCCGACATCGAGCGGCTGGCCCGCCAGCTCGACCTGCCGAACTCGGGCAATATCGGCTGGCTCAGAGCCGCCGAGCTGCCGGCCGAGATGGCGCAGACGATCGCCGCCCTGCCCGTCGGCACGATCAGCCAGCCGGTGCGCAGCCTGAACGGCGTCCACCTCCTGATGGCCTGCAAGGACGGTGTCAGCTCGGAGGAGGAGGCGCGGCGGGCGCTGCTCCGCCGCACCCTCGAGGAGGAGCAGATCCAGCGGCTGGCGGCGCGCTATCTGCGCGACCTCCGCCAGGAAGCCTTCATCGACGTGCGGATCGGCAACTGACAGCGCCGTCCCCGGCGCCGCCGGCCCTCGGCGGGCTGCCGCGCCTCGCCGACGTCATCAGGCAGGCCGATCTCGTCGCCGACAAGCGCCTCGGCCAGCATTTCCTCCTCGATCCGGCGATCCTCGACCGGATCGCGGCCGCACCCGGTGATCTCGACGGCCGGCCGGTGCTCGAGATCGGCCCGGGTCCCGGCGGCCTCAGCCGGGCGCTGCTCGCCCGGGGTGCCAGGCTCTGGGCGATCGAGCGCGACCGCCGATGCACGGCGGCTCTGGCACCGCTGGTGGCGGCCGCCGCCGGCCGGCTGGTGCTGATCGAGGCCGATGCGCTGGAGATCGACATCGCCGAGCTGGCACGGGAGCAGGCGGTCGACCGGCCCTGGGCGATCGTCGCCAACCTGCCCTACAATATCGGCACAGCGCTCGTGCTGCGCTGGCTGCACCGGCTGGAGTGCGTGGCCAGCCTGCATGTCATGCTGCAGAAGGAGGTAGCACTCCGCCTCGCCGCCGAGCCCGGCAGCGCCGATTACGGGCGGCTCGCCCTCGTGACCCGCTCGCTCTGCCGGGTGCGGCGCTGCTTCGACATCCCGGCCGGCGCGTTCCACCCGCCGCCCAGGGTCACCTCGAGCCTCGTCGAGCTGATCCCCCTGCCGGCTGCCGAGCGGCCTTCCGCGGAACGTCTGCGGGCGCTCGAGCAGGTCGGCAAGGTTGCCTTCGGCCAGCGCCGCAAGATGCTCAGGGCCAGCCTCAAGGGGCTGCATCCCGAGCCCGAGCGGCTGCTCGCCGCCGCCGGCATCGCCACGGATCGCCGCCCGGAAACCCTCGATCTCGACGAGTTCGACCGCCTCGCGGCGGCCTGGCAGGCACTCAGGCAGGCTGGTGGCGGAACTGCTTGACGAACTCGGTGAGGCCCGGCTGGCGCACGCGCCGCAGGCGCTCCGCGGCGATGATCGAGCGGACCGCGGCGACGCTGTTCTCGAAGTCCTGGTTGATCAGGACGTAGTCGTATTCCGGCCAGTGGGTGACGTCGTTGGCGATCTGGGTGAGGCGGAACTGGACCTCGGCGTCGCTGTCCTGGGCGCGGGTGCGGAGCCGGCCGGCGAGCTCCGCGGTCGAGGGCGGCAGGATGAAGACGCCCACCATGTCCTCGCCGGCCGCCTCCCGCAGCTGCTGCGCACCCTGCCAGTCGATGTCGAAGAGCACGTCGCGGCCGGCGGCGAGCGCCGCCAGCACGGGCGCCTTGGGCGTCGCGTAGGAATGGCCGTAGACCGTCGCGTGCTCCAGAAGCTCGCCCGCCTCGACCATGGCGGCGAATCGATCGGGGGTGATGAAATGGTAGTCGCGGCCATCGACCTCGGCCGGCCGCCGCGGCCGGGTGGTCACCGAGAT
>CAZGUW010000260.1:0-6854 GCA_964528705.1 uncultured Geminicoccaceae bacterium | reverse complement strand
CCGGATGCAGCGCGTGGCGGCGGCGGTATGGCGGACATAGCGGACGGGGACGAAGAGGAAGAACCAGAGGATGAGGTAGCTGATGGGGGCGGGCGGGTAGGCCAGGGCGACGACCGCCCATGCCGTCAGGAGGAAGAGGGCGGCGGCGGCGAGCTCGAAGGCGAGGCGGCGGACGATGAGGGCGGTGCTCGCGGCGAGGTTGGCCGGGCGGGCGCCTCGGATGTTGGCTTCGAAGCCCTGCAGCAGGTAGCGGAGCAGGCGTTCGGCGAGGTAGCCGGCGAGGAGGGCGGCGAGGGCGACGGCGAGAAGGTGGAGGGAGCCGGTGAGGCCGCGGGGTGCCCAGAAGCGGGCAAGGCCTTCGGCGATGCCGCCGGCGAGGTTCGGGATGCGTGCGACGGCACCGCTGACGGAAGAGGCGAGGCCGGTCGCGGCATCGGTCAGGGTCTGGCGGAGGGCGGTGAGGCCGCCGGGTGTGGCGGCCGCGAGGGCGGCGTCGCGGTCGAGCCGGTCGAGCAGGAGGGCCCGGACCTCGGCATCGGAGAGGCGCGCCAAGCGGTCGCGGTCAGGCGTGGCCTCGGTGGTGAAGTCGGGCGGGTCGACGAGGGTGGGGCCGGGGAGCGGCCGCGCGCCCTGGGCTGCTGCCGGCCCGGCGGCGAGGAGCCAGGGCAGGACGAGGCAGAGGAGGGCGAGGGTGCGCATGGGCCGGTGCCTTGGCGTGGCCTCAGACCAGGCAGACGCGGCTGGCCAGCTCGTCGATGAGCACGCGCTGGTTCTCCGAGTAGTCGACGGGCACGGCGACGAGGTGGACGCCGCCCGCGGCGAAGCAGGCCTCGAGGGTGGGTACCAGATCGGCGGTGCGCTCGATGCGGTGGCCCCTGGCCCCGTAGGCATGGGCATAGGCGACGAAGTCGGGGTTCTTGAAGCTCAAGCCCCAGTCGTCGAAGCCGGCCACGGTCTGCTTCCAGCGGATCATGCCGTAGGAGTCGTCGGCGAGGACCAGGACGACGAGGTCGAGGCCGAGGCGGATGGCGGTCTCGAGCTCCTGGCTGTTCATCATGAAGCCGCCGTCGCCGCAGATCGCCATGACCCGGCGGCCGGGCTCGAGCATGGCGGCGGCCATGGCCGAGGGCAGGCCGGCGCCCATGGTGGCGAGCGCGTTGTCGAGCAGCACGGTGTTGGCGACGTGGGTGCGGTAGTTGCGGGCGAACCAGATCTTGTACATGCCGTTGTCGAGGGCGAGGATGCCGTCGTCCGGCATGACCTCGCGGACATCGGCGACGATGCGCTGCGGGATGGGCGGGAAGCGCGGGTCGTCGGCACCCTCGCCGATATGGGCGATGACCTCGGCGCGCACCCGCTCGAAATAGGCGAAGTCGTGGCCGGGCTGCGGGCCGAGGCGCTCGGTCAGGCGGCTCATGGTGGAGGCGATGTCGCCGATCAGCTCGAGCTGCGGGAAGTAGACCTCGTCGACCTGGGCCGAGTTGAAGTTGACGTGGATCACCTTCTGCCCGCCCCGGTGCATGAAGAAGGGCGGCTTCTCGACCACGTCGTGGCCGACATTGATGACGAGGTCGGCGCGGTCGATGGCGCAGTGGATGTAGTCGCCCTCGGAGAGGGCGGCCGTGCCGATATACTTGTCGGCGCAGCCCTCGATGACGCCCTTGCCCATCTGCGTGTTGAAGAAGGGGATGCCGGTCCTGCGGACGAAGGCGGAGAGCTCGGCGATCACCCGCTTGCGGTTGGCGCCGGCGCCGACGAGGAGGAGCGGCTCCTTCGCCCGCTCGATCAGCCGGACGGCGTTCTCGATCATCGCCTCGTCGCAGACGGTCTGGCGGGAGAGGCTGGCCGGCACGACGTGGGCGTCGGTCACGGTCTCGGCGGCGATGTCCTCCGGCAGCTCGAGCAGCACCGCACCCGGCCGCTCCTCGAGGGCCAGGCGGAAGGCCTCGCGGACGAGGGAGGGGATGGTGTGGCCGTTGACGATCTGCCGGGCGAGCTTGGTCACGGGCTGGACCATGCCGACCACGTCGATGATCTGGAAGCGGCCCTGCTTGCTCTTCTTGATCGGCTTCTGGCCGGTGAGCATCAGCATCGGGAAGGCGCCGAGCTGGGCGTAGGCGGCGCAGGTCATGAGGTTGGTGGCACCCGGGCCGAGCGTGGCGAGGCAGACGCCGACCTTGCCGGTGAGCCGGCCGTAGGTCGCGGCCATGAAGCCGGCACCCTGCTCGTGGCGGGTGAGGACGAGGCGGATCGAGGAGGTGCGGAGCGATTCGAGGAGGTCGAGATTCTCCTCGCCCGGCACGCCGAAGATGTACTCGACCCCTTCGCTCTCGAGGGCGCGGACGAGCAGGTCGGATGCCTTGATCGTCATGCCGTCGGTCATGTCGTTCTTCCTCCTGGTGTCGGGTGCTGTCGGCGAGGGCTCGACCAGAGTAGTGTGAGCGGGGACCGCCGGCCAATATCGACGGCCGATCCGTTCCATAGCCCAAAGCTATCGACAGGGCTGCTATGCAGGGTGGCGACGCGGCTGGGAGCGGGAGCATGGCGGCACCGAGGAACGATCTGGCCCGGGCTTTCGGCGAGGCGCGACGGATGGCGGCACCTCTGAACGACCGGCTGGCACACTATGCGGCCCGGCATCGGGCGGGTGGCGGGCCCGTGCCGGCCGCCTATGACCGGCTGGTCGAGCGGCTGGTCGCGGCCGGTGCCGGGGCGGGTGCGCCTGTGGTCGGGGTGCCGATGCCGGATTTCCTCCTGCCGGACGACCAGGGGCGGCTGGTGGCGCTCGAAGCACTGCTCGCCCAAGGGCCGCTCGTCATCAGCCTCAATCGCGGCCACTGGTGCAGCTTCTGCCGGCTGGAGCTCGCCTGCCTCGCCGAGCATGAAGAGGCCATCGGGCGCCTCGGCGGGCGGGTCGTCTCGATCATCCCGGAGCGGCGCATCTTCGCGCAGCGGCTCAAGGCGGAGCTCGGGCTGCCGTTCCCGGTGCTGAGCGACATGGACAACGCCTATGCGCTGTCGCTCGACCTGATGATCTGGGTCGGCAACGAGCTCAGGGGGCTCTTCGTCGAGCTCGGCCTCGACGTGCCGGGTGCGCAGGCCAATCGCGGCTGGTTCCTGCCGATCCCGGCGACCTTCGTGGTCGGCCGGGAGGGGCGCATCCTCGCCCGGTTCGTCGATCCCGACTTTCGCCGGCGCATGGAGATCGCACCGATCCTGGCGGCACTCGAGGCCGGAAAGCGGTCCTGATTCAGGCGGCCCTCGCCGCCTCGGCCGGTGTCCTGGCACCGGAGCGCAGCAGCTTGACGAGCCCGTCGGCCGCCACCGAGCGGCGCCGGCCGGCAACGTCGTAGAGGCAGGTGGCGCAGTCGAGGTCGAGGCCGTCGAGGTCGATGCAGGATGAGCCGGCCGGGCGGCGGGCCGAGAGCGGCAGGATCGCGACACCCTCATTCGCCTCGAGCAGGGCCAGGACATCGTCGTCGCCGGCCAAGGCGTGGCGGCGCGGGCTGTCGACGCCGTGCTCCGCGAGGCGCCGGCCGAGCTCGTCGTGGCGTTCGCAATAGGGCCGCTCGAGCAGGCGCTGGTCGCGCAGCTCGCCGAGCGCCACGGACTTGCGGCCGGCCCAGGGATGGTCCCGATGGACGACGAGCACGAGCGGTTCGCGCCAGAGCGGCCAGTGGTCGAGGCGCTCCCAGGTGCTCTCGAGCTCACCGGCGATGGCGAGCTCGGCCTCGCCGCTCTCGAGCCGTCGGGCCACGTCAGGAGGCGTGCCGCGGGCGAGGTCCAGCTCGAGGCCGGGCAGGGCGCGGACCAGCTCACGCAGGGGCTCGACCAGTGCTGCGAGGTTGACCGATTGCGACAGGGCGAGCCGGAGCGGTGCGTAGCTGCCCTGGCGGTAGGCGCCGGCCAGCGACTTCGCCGTCTCGGCACCCTCGAGGCATTGCTGCAGCAGGGGCACCATCATGCGGCCGAGCTCGGTCGGATGGGTGCGCTGCCGCTCGCGCCGGAAGAGCTCGCCGCCGAGCTCCTCCTCGAGCTTCTTGATCGCGCGCGTCAGCGAGGGCTGCGCCACGTGGCATTCCTCGGCCGCCTGCGTGAAGTTCAGCGTGCGCGAAACGGCGAGGAAATAGCGGATCTGGTGCATCTCCATCCTGCGCCGTTCCTCCAGCAATGCGCCCGGCAGGTCAACTTGCGGCGACTGCCGGACCACTTGCCGGTCATGTCGAGCGGCTATCGATACCATCGCCGAGCGATATTGGCGGGCCGGGGCGGGTGCCGCCTAGAGTCCGATCATTCGCAAGGGCGGTGCGGCCCAAAGCGGCCACCGCCACAACAGGAGGACGCAGCCATGTCCACGCAACTCGTCGAGCGCAGCAGTTTTGGTGCGGGGCTGTTCCCGGCCATCGGCTATCCGGTCCTGGTGACGGCCGTGCTGGCCGGGGCGGCGGCCGACATCGCCTGGGAGGTCTGGGCCAGGCTGATCACGCCGCTCTGGGTCGGCGGCCCGCTCCAGCCGGCGGCCCTGGTGCAGTCGGTCTTCGGCTTCAACAATCTGGCACTGGCCGAGCTGATCCATGGCGTGGTTGGGGTGGTCTTCTATCCCCTGGGCTTCCTCTTCATCGCCCGGCCGATCGCCAGGGTCGTGACACCGTTCCTGCCCTGGTGGGTCGTCGGCCTCGGCTTCGGCGTCGGGCTCTGGGTCTTCGCGCTCTACGTGATGGCGCATCTCTTCGCCGGCCTGCCGCCCTTCCTCGGCTTCATCACCCTGACCTGGGCGTCGCTCGTCGGCCACATGATCTTCGGCCTGGTCACCGCCGCGGTCGTCCGCTGGCGCGAAGCCCGCAGCCAGGCGTGATATCCGAGCGGGCCGCGCCACGCCGGCGGCGCGGCCTGCTGCCCTGTACGCTGCGCTGGCGTGTTCGCGAGATGGCGCAGGACCGGCCGCGCGGGGCCATGATCGAGGCCGAGGGCGATCTCGTCGGCCGCGGCATCTGGACGCTCAGGCGGGAGGGGCCGGCGACGGTCGCCACCTATGACTGGCGGGTGCGCGCCGAGAAGCCCTGGCACCGCCGCCTGGCACCGCTCCTCCAGCCCCTTTTCGCCTGGAACCACCGCTGGGCCATGGCGAAGGGCGAGGCGGGGTTGCGGCGCGAGCTGGAGCGTCGGCGCGCGATGGTGCATGGGGCTTAGTTGTATTGGGGTTGGAATTCGTTGCCGCGGGCAAATCAATTGGGGCATTGAGACGCCCTCAAATCTCAATCCACTCAAGCTCCTGTTAGGCTCGGTACTGGTCAAGCGGGCTTCGTTCGGGCAGCGTGGCGGCATACTCAAATGCCGGGCGCCGGCCCGGCGAGGGGGCGGCCGCGATGAACCCGCTACCGGGACTCATTCAACTTTTCACGAGCTTCTGGCTCTGGAGCGTCATCGGGCTGATGAGCCTCGCGTTCTCGTGGCTGGTCAACGATGCGCTCGGGAAAAAGCTCAATCGTCGGCAGCTGAGCCGACTGCTCCGCCGGCGCCGCTATGCAGTTCTCTATCACGGACTTCTGCAAGCTGCGCTCGACCGCATCGATCGCTGGCTGACGCCCGGAATCGGGCCGTCTGACGAAGCGCGCCAGGCGGAAGGGCAGCGGGCGTGGTCCTGGCCGCTATTCGACTTCAGCCTGCGGCTTGCATTGGCCTACCCGTTGCTGACGTTCATCGTCGCCTGGGGCGTGCTCGGCACGGATGGCAAGCTCGGCAGCCTCGTGGTTTTTCCGGCGGCGGTATGGAGCGTGCGCATCGGCACGTTGGTCGGGCTGGCCTTGGTGCTCTGGCTGTTCTATCGGAGTCGTCGAGCACAAGCCCAAGGTAAGCGATACTGGACAATTGCTTACCTTGGGCTTGGCCTGGCTTTCGCTGGCGCTTTCGCTGGCGCTTTCGCTGGCGCTGGCGCTTTCGCTGTCGCTTTCGCTGTCGCTTTCGCTGGCGCTGGCGCTGTCGCTGTCGCTTTCGCTGTCGCTGGCGCTGTCGCTGTCGCTGTCGCTTTCGCTGTCGCTGGCGCTGTCGCTGTCGCTGTCGCTGTCGCTGTCGCTGTCGCTGGCGCTGTCGCTGTCGCTGTCGCTGTCGCTGGCGCTGTCGCTGTCGCTGTCGCTGTCGCTGTCGAGGCCGTCGCCGAGCGAACACGTTTCGCCCTGGCGGCGTATGCCGGTCTCGTCGCTTTCCCGCTCGTGGCGCTGGCGCTCGCCGTTCGATACTCGCCAGAGATCGATGCCCGTGGCGCAACGGTGATCCTGTTCCTGGCGCTTCTGCCGCTGCTCAACGCGCTGTTTGATTTCTGCTCGATCGGGCTCACCCGGTTTCTGCTGCGACGTGGGGCCGTTTCGGTGGGACTTGGTGCGTTGGGCTGGGCAGTTGGTGATCTGGCGGCCGCGCTGGGCTTCTTCGCGCTTCTGGGGCTGGCGCTGGTCACGATGGTGCAGTGGCTGAACGGTCTGGGTGCGGCACCTCTGCTTCATCTGGGTCCGCTCTTCGCCGACATCCGCGCTGATCCGGGTGCATACTGGTTGCTCTATGTCACTCTGTTCTCGACGTTGCTGCCGACGCTGCTGCACTTCGTGCTGGCGAGTTTCAGCGCGCTGCTGGCCATCATGCCGGAGCGTCTGGCGCTCTTTATCCGCCGGCAATTGCCGCGGATCGACGAGGATGCGGTGGCCAAGGCGCTGGCATTCTGGACGCTGTCGACGATCGGTTTCCTGGCAATCGCGGCCGTGGCGTTCGGGCTCTACGGGCTGGTCACGGGTGTCCTCGCCATCTTCCCCTATGCGGGCGAGGTCTATCTCTACGGATTCGAACGTTACGCGGCGTGGCTCGGG
>CAZGUW010000259.1:0-6894 GCA_964528705.1 uncultured Geminicoccaceae bacterium | reverse complement strand
CAAATGGATGAAGATGCCGGGATCGTCCAGCGCCTCGAGCCGCCGGTAGCAGGCGCGCAAGTGCGCCTCGACGCAAAGGCCGTCGCGATAGGCGCCATGCAGGCGGCGGCGGTCGATGCCAACGGGTTCCGTCACGGGGGCTTCTCTCCTCAGGCGTCGCGAACCGGAGCGGATTGCGTGCAAGTTTGCATGCAAGTTCGGGGCCGACGTGGTGTGCCGCCCTCTTTCAGTAGTCCGGCACGAGCTCGGGCTCGATCGCCGGGGCGGGGCTGCGGACGTCGTGCGCGTGGCCGGCGAAGCTGCGATAGGCGTCCTTGACCGCCAGGATGTGGGCGCGCATCGAGCGGTAGGCGGCCTCGCCGTCGCCGGTGCGGATCGCCTCCAGCACGATCCGGTGCTCGGCATGGCTGGAGGCGAGGCGGCCCTCGAGGCGGAACTGGGCGCGGCGGAAGGGTGCCAGGCGGCGGCGCATGTCCTGCGTCGTCTCGACCAGGAAGGGGTTGCGGCCGCCCTCGTAGATCGCCTTGTGGAACTGCCGGTTGGCGGTCTCGTAGGCGTCGATGTCGCCGGCCTCGACGAAGGCGTGGCTCTCCTTGTGCAGCAGGGCCAGCGCCCGCTTCTCGCCGACGCTCATCCGCTCGGCGGCAAAGCGCGCGCAGGCCCCCTCGAGCTCGGTCATCACCTCGAACATCTGCAGGAGCCGCTCGAGCGTCACGTTCGCCACGACGACGCCCCGATGCGGCCGCGCCTCGACGAGGCCGCTCGCCGCCAGCCGGTGCAGGGTCTCGCGCACGGGCGTTCTGGACACGCCGAAACGCTGGGCCAGCGCCTGCTCGTCGAGCCGCGCCCCCGGGGCCAGCGCACCCTCCGCGATGTCGTCGGCGAGCGCCTGCGCCAGGCGTTCGACCAGCGTGACGCGGGCCGTCCGGCGCGCCGTCATGCGCCGCCCGCCCCTTGGCCGTCGAGGCTCACATGCGCCGCGACGATGCGCCAGCCCCGGTCCGTCCGCAGCCAGCTCTGGCTCTGCCGCCCCCGCCGGCCGGAGCCCGTTCGCTCGTACTCGCAAAAGGCGGTGGCGAAGCTGTCGCCGTAAGTGGTGACCACGACGTCGGTCAGCGTCCGTGCCAGGTCGGTCGTGGAGCGCGCCTGGCGAAAGGCCCGGATCTGCTCGATGCCCTTCAGGACCTCGCCGGCGCCATAGCGGATCACCGCCGCGTGGTCCCAGAAGAGCGCGTCGAGCATGACCGTGTCGTTCGCCATCAGGGCGGCCTCGTAGGCATCGAAGGCACGCCGGACCTCCGCCACCACCGCCGGGTCGTTGATCAACAAGCTTTCTTCTCCCTCGGCAGCAGCACCGGAAAGTCCGGCGCCGCCGCTTTTTTCGGCATTCGCCGTCCAGTGTCGAGGCAGAACCGCCGGCGCCCGCGACCGGAAATGAGGTCGAACCCGCGCGGCTGCCCGTTTGGCACGGTTGGCATCATTTTTGAATACAAATTTGCATGCAACGGCCGTTCCATCGGAGGCCCTGATGCCCGCATCGATCATCCATGCCGAGCCGGCCCCCCTCGCCTTCACGCCCGAGCGGGCGGCGCTCGTGGTCATCGACATGCAGCGGGACTTCTTGGAACCCGGCGGATTCGGCGAGAGCCTGGGCAATGATGTCAGCCTGCTGCAATCCGCCGTCGGCCCCTGCGCCCGGGCGCTGGCAGCCGCCCGGGCCGCCGGCCTCTTCGTCATCCACACCCGCGAGGGACACCGCCCGGACCTCGCCGACGCGCCGCCGGCCAAGGTGGCACGCGGCCCGGCCGGCTCGCGCATCGGCGATGCCGGGCCTATGGGCCGCATCCTCGTGCGCGGCGAGCCGGGCCACGGCATCGTCGAGGAATTGGCGCCGCTGCCCGGCGAGCCGGTGATCGACAAGCCCGGCAAGGGCGCCTTCTACGAGACCGACCTCGGCCTCGTGCTCCGCAACCGCAACATCGACACGCTCTTCGTGGCGGGCGTCACCACCGAGGTCTGCGTCCACACCACCATCCGCGAGGGCAACGACCGCGGCTATCGCTGCGTGGCCCTCGCCGACTGCTGCGCCTCCTACTTCCCAGGGTTTCACCAGGTGGCGCTGGAAATGATCAAGGCCCAGGGCGGCATCTTCGGCTGGGTGGCCGACGCCGCCGCCCTCGATGACGCGCTCGCCGCCCGCCGCGCGGCCTGAGAGCCAGCCCGAACCCTTAACCCACGGAGGAACGATCATGGCGACAGCGAGGTCACGGCCCGGCGTCCTGCTCTGGACTCCCGGCGACTGGAACGCACTCTTCGGCCTCGGCACCAACGTGCTGGTCAATCTCCTGGTGCTCACCGGCCTCCTCAAGTTCGTCGTCGGCATGCCGGACGAGATCACGTTCGGCCGGATCCTGCCGGCGGTCGGCCTGATGCTCTTCCTCGGCAACATGTACTACGCCTTCATGGGCTGGAAGCTGGCCAGGAAGACCGGCCGCGCCGATGTCTGCGCGCTGCCCTCCGGCCCCTCCGTGCCGCACATGTTCATCGTCGTCTTCGTCATCATGATGCCGATCCTCGGCCAGACCGGTGATCCCCTCAAGGCCTGGGAAGCCGGCCTCGCCTGGGTCTTCCTGCAGGGCTTCATCCTGATCGGCGGCGCCTTCATCGCCCCGCACATCCGCCGCATCACGCCACGCGCCGCCCTGCTCGGCACGCTCGCCGGCGTCTCCGTCGCCTTCATCTCGATGCGCCCGGCGATGGAGATCTTCATGACGTCGATCATCGGCGTCACCTGCCTCGCCATCATCATGGCCGGCTGGTTCGGCGGCGTGCGCTACCCTCGGAACCTGCCGGCTGGGCTGGTCGCCATCATCACCGGCATGGTCATCGCCTGGGGTGCGGCGCTCATCGGCTTCCCCGAGGTCGGCGGCATGAGCATCTCCGGCCTCGCCTCGAGCTTCGCCAGCTTCGGCTTCTCCGTCCCGCTGCCGGCCGTCGACCACGTCTTCTCCGGCTTCGAGTTCCTGGGCTTCATCCTGGTCACCGCCATCCCGTTCGGCGTCTACGACCTCGTCGAGGCGATGGACAACGTGGAGAGTGCGGAGGCCGCCGGCGACAGCTACAGCACGACCGAGGCGATCGTCGCCGAGGGCTCGATCTCGCTGGTCGGCACCCTCCTCGGCAGCTGCTTCGCCAACGCCGTCTATATCGGCCACCCCGGCTGGAAGTCGATGGGCGGGCGGATCGGCTACTCCGCCGCCACCGGCGTCTTCGTCCTGGCCCTCGCCTGGCTCGGCATCATCGCCGTCTTCCTCAATCTCGTGCCGGTCGTGGCGATCGCGCCGATCCTCCTCTACATCGGTATGCTGATCGGGGCGCAGGCCTTCCAGACGACGCCCCAGAGCCACGCCCCGGCCATCGTGCTCGGCCTCGTGCCGCACCTCGCCGCCTGGGCCAAGGTGCTGATCGACGGCGCCCTCGGGGCCGCCGGTGTCACCGTCGACGAGGCCCTCATCGCCGGCATGGCGACCAATGGCGTACTCTACGAGGGCCTCGCCATCCTCGGCAACGGCGCCATCCTGACCGGCCTCGTGCTCGCCGCGATCGGCGTCTTCGTCATCGAGCGGCGCTTCATGGAGGCCGCCCTCTTCGCCGCCGCGGGTGCCGTGCTCACGTTCTTCGGCTTCATGCACGGGCCCGCCGTCGGCATCGCCGTGACGCCCATGGTCGCCTTCTCCTACGCCATGGTGGCCGGCCTGCTCTACCTGGCGCACCGCAACGGCATGGCCGAGGCGCCGCTCGCCGTGCCCGAGCCGGTCGCCGCGGAATGAGCGAGGCGTCGTGGGATCCCGACCGGCACATCGACGCCACCGCCCCGCTGCTCGGGCTCACCGTCACCCCGGCCCAACGGCCGGGCGTGACAGCCTTCCTCGAGATGGCGCGGCGCATGGCGGGACTTGTGGAACAGGCCCTGCCGCCGGACCGGATCGAGCTCGCCCCGGTCTTCCGGCCCGTCCCGCCGGGAGAACCGGTTGAGCCCAACTGACCCGCTCGCCTGGGACGCCACCGCCGGGCGCATCGCCCGGGCCGTGGCCGCGGGCGAGGTTTCGGCCCTGGTGGTGACCGCCGCCCTGAGGGCCGGCATCGTGGTGTGCGACCCCCTCATCACCGCCTATCCCGACCGGGTCTTCGAGCGGGCCCTCGCCGCCGCCTCTGCCATCGACCGCGCCCGTGCCGCGGGCGAGCCGCTCGGTCCCCTCGCCGGTGTGCCCTTTGCGGTCAAGAACCTCTTCGACATCGAGCGTGTCGTCACCCGGGCCGGCTCGGCCCTGAACCGCAGCCACCCGCCCGCCCGGGCCGATGCCTTCCTCGTCCGCCGCATGGCGGGAGCGGGTGCGGTCCTCGCCGGTGCGCTCAACATGGGCGAGTACGCCTACGACTTCACCGGCGAGAACGCCCATGACGGGGTCTGCCGCAACCCCGTCGACCCCGACCGTATGGCCGGCGGCTCCTCCTCCGGCTCGGGTGCCGCGACGGCCGCCGGGCTCGCACCCGTCTCGCTCGGCTCCGACACCAACGGCTCGATCCGCGTGCCGGCCTCGTTCTGCGGCATCTTCGGCCTCAAGCCCACGTACGGCCGGCTCGGCCGGAGCGGCACCTTCCCCTTCTGCGACAGCCTGGATCACCTGGGGCCGCTGGCACGCTCGGTCGAGGACCTGGCGCTCGCCTACGACGCCATGCAGGGGCCGGACGCCACCGACCATGCCTGCACGACCCGCCCGCCGGAGCCGGTGACGCCGCTGCTCGAGAAGGGCGCCGCGAAGAACCTCCGCGTCGCCATCGCCGGCGGCTGGTTCGCCCGCCGGCTCGACGATCGCGCCAGAGGCGCCGTCGAGCGCGTCGCGACCGCGCTCGGCGCCACCGAGGTCATCACCCTCGACGACGCGGAGAGTGCGAGGGCCGCCGCCTTCCTCGTCACCAATGCCGAGAGCGCCGCCCTCCATCTTCCGCGCCTGCGCGCGACGCCGGACGGCTTCGATCCGGACACCCGCGACCGCTTCCTCGCCGGCGCCATGCTGCCGGCGGTCTGGCTCGTCCAGGCCCAGGCCGTGCGGCGGCAATGGGCCGAGCGTCTCGCCCGCCTCTTCAAGGACATCGACCTCCTCGTCGCCCCGGCGACCCCCGGCCCCGCCCCGCTGGTTGGCCAGACGCTGATGACCCTGGATGGCGAGGAGATGGCAGTCCGCCCCAATATCGGCCTCTTCACCCAGCCGATCTCCTGCGCCGGCCTGCCGGTCTGCTGCGTGCCCGCCGCCGAGCTGGGCGAGCTGCCGGTCGGCGTCCAGCTCGTGGCGGCACCCTGGCGCGAGGACCTCTGCCTGCAGGCGGCCCTGGCGCTCCAGCAGGCGGGAATAGCGGCGCCCTCGAGCCCCCACCCGAGCCTCGTTGCCGCCTGACAGGGTCGTTTGAACCGTTCCATTTGACGGCGGCCGGAACCGCCGGCTTCTTCCGGCGCGACATCCGACATTAGCCAAGTCCCCCGGGAACCAGCCAGGTCGCCAGCGCTCTCGTGGGGGAAGAATGGCGCATCTCTTCGAACGGCTGGCAGCGGACGGCCGACGGCGTGCCCGGGCCCGGCCGGCGGCATTCAGCCGAGTTCGTGCCTGCCACATCGATCACGACCCTTGAGTGACGCCACACTCGCCAGCCAGTTCGCGCGGATCAGCCGCCGCCGCACCGCCATCCTCGTGGCAGGGCTCGTCGCACTGCTGGTCTCGGTCACCCTCGACCTCCTGGCCGGCCCGGCGGAGCTCGGTCTCGCCGACATCGCCCGCGGCCTCGTCGATCCCGCCGGCATGGAGCCGCGCTTTCGCGTCATCCTCTGGTCGGTGCGCCTGCCGGACGCGCTGATCGCGCTTGGCGTCGGTGCGGCGCTCGGCCTCGCCGGCATCGAGATCCAGACGGTCCTGAACAACCCGCTCGCCAGCCCCTACACGCTGGGCATCGCCTCGGCCGCCACCTTCGGCGCCGCCCTGACGATCGTCCTCGCACCCGCCTTCCCCTGGCTGCCGGGTGCCGCCGTGCTGCCGGTGATGGCGCTCGCCTTCGCGCTCGGTGCCGGCGGCGTCGTGCTGCTCGTCACCTCGGCGCTCGGCGGGGTGCGCGAGACGGTCGTGCTCTTCGGCATCGCCATGCTCTTCCTCTGCGATGCGGCGACCGCCCTCCTCATGTATCTCGCCGACGCCGAGGCCGTGCAGCAGATCGTCTTCTGGACGATCGGCAGCCTGACCAAGGCGGGCTGGCTCGGGCTCGGGCTCGTCAGCCTCGTCTTCGCCCTCGTCTTCCCATTCAGCCTGCGCAACGTCTGGGCCCTGACGCTGCTGCGCGGCGGCGAGGAGCATGCCCGGGCCATCGGCGTCGACGTCGCCCGGCTGCGCCGCCGCGCCATCCTGCGGGTCTCCGTGCTCACCGCCTTCGCCGTCTGCTTCGTCGGCTCCATCGGCTTCGTCGGCCTGCTCGGCCCGCACATGGCGCGCCTCGTGATCGGCGAGGACCACCGCTTCCTGGTGCCCGCCTCCGCCCTCGGCGGCGCCCTGCTGCTCTCGGTGGCGTCCTGGCTCTCGAAGTCGCTCCTGCCCGGGGTCGTCATCCCGGTCGGCATCCTGACGGCCATGGCCGGCGTGCCCTTCTTCCTCCTCCTCATCATGCTCGGCCGGCGGGCGGCGAGATGAGCCTGCTCGAGGTCGAGGGCGTCGGCTTCGCCTATGGCCGGAAGCCGCCGGTCATCCGCGACATCGGTTTCCCTCCCCTGGCGGCGGGCCAGCTCCTCGGCCTCCTCGGCCCCAATGCCGCCGGCAAGTCGACGCTGATGCGCTGCATCGCCGAGGGCCGGCC
>CAZGUW010000258.1:6688-6907 GCA_964528705.1 uncultured Geminicoccaceae bacterium | reverse complement strand
GCGCGTGTAGTCCTCGACCGCCTTGACGGCCTCGGGGCTGTCGAGCATGGGCTGTCAGTTGTCGTCATGGAACCGACCGCCATTGGCGAAGAGATAGTTGGACCACTCCATGGCGATCGGGTCGGGGCGCAGGCCCTGGTTGACGACGCCGAAGAAATCGCTCTTGCCGTCACCGTCCTCGTCGGCGGTGAAGAACTCGACCTGCTTCAGATACTCGTC
>CAZGUW010000258.1:0-6645 GCA_964528705.1 uncultured Geminicoccaceae bacterium | reverse complement strand
GTTGTCGGCGTCCTCGAGCAGGTCCGTCCGATAGGTCAGCCCCATGGCGTAGTTGTAAAAGGGCAGCATGAGCTGCTCGCCGTCGACCTGGCCGACAAGGTTCTGCAGTGAGTCGAAATAGACCGAGGTGTCGAAGCCGTCGGCGGCGATGCGCTCGTCGAGCGGCTGCAGCCAGCCGGCCTTGGCGAACTCGCCGACCCAGTAGAAATCCACCACGATGACGTCGTAGGAGCCGGTCGGCGAGACGAGCTGCGGCACCAGCTTGGTGTGCATCTCGGCGTAGTTGACGACCTCGAGCTCGACGTCGATGCCGGTCGCCTCCTCGAACTCCGGCAGGAGCTCCTCGACGAAGCGCGTGTCGGGCACGCTCTCCATGAGGATGTTGAGGGTCTGGGCCTCGGCGGCCCCGAAGCCGAGACCGAGAATGGTCGTGCCGAGCAGCAGCTTGCGCATGAGGTGGCTCCTCCTGATTGGACCGCGGGATGCGGTCGAGGTGGTTCGGCAGGTCATTTCAGGGCACCGAGCGAGAGGCCCTTGATCAGGTATTTCCGCAGGAACGGCAGCAGAACGAAGACCGGCAGGATGGCCATCAGCGCTGCCGCGGCGAGAAGCGCTATCTCGACGCCACGATGCGTCTCCAGGGACGAGAGGCCGACAGGCAGGGTCTGGGTCGCCCGGCCGGAGAGAATGAGGGCGAGCAGGAACTCGTTCCAGGATAGGATGAAGCCGAGCAGCCCCGCCGCCATGATGCCGGGTGCCGCGAGCGGCACCGAGATCCGGATGAAGGCCTGAAAGCGCGTAGCCCCTTCAATCCGGGCCGCCTCCTCGAGCTGCCGCACCTCGCCCTCGAAGAAGGCGACGAGCATCCAGGCGAGGAAGGGAATGTTGAAGGTGAGATGGGCGATCACCAGTGCCGCATAGGTATTGAGCAGGCCCGCCCCCAGAAAGAGCGCGAAGAGCGGCACCACCAGCACGATCGGCGGCAGCATCTGGCTGGCCAGCACCCCGAGCCGCAAGGGCGCCCCGCCGGTATCGTGGCGGGCAAAGGCATAGGCCATGGCGACCGCCAGCGGCAGTGCCAGGAGCGTCGAGGCGAGTGCCACGAGGAGGCTGTTGGTGAACCAGTCGGCGAAGCGATAGGCCGTGAAGATCTCGACATAGTTGTCGAGCCTGGGCGCGGTCCATTCCGGCGGGATGCGGTAGGCGGTGAGCTTGTCGGTGAGGCTCACCCTGAGCACCCAGAGCAGCGGCAGCAGGATCGCGGCGGAGAAGACGATCAGGACAAGGTGCGGCACGATGCTCGCTGCGGCACGGCGCGCCAGCATCGATCAGTCGGTCCTCACGCCACCGGTGACGTTCAGGCTCTCACCGGTGATGAAGCGGGCAAGGTCGGAAGCGAGGAAGACGATCGCGTCGGCCACGTCCTCGGGCTCCTCGAGCCGGCCGAGCGGGGTCAGCGAGACATACTCGTCCCGCACCGCCGCCTCGCTCATGCCCCGGAGCTCGGCCTCCCACTCGACCTCGCGATGCTGCATGCCGGTGCGGACGAAGCCGGGACAGACGCAGTTCACCCTGATCTGCGGGGCCACCTCACGGGCGAGCGCCTGGGTGAAGCCCATGACCGCGAACTTGCTGGCCGAGTAATGCGCGAGCAGCGGTGCCCCCTGCTTGGCGGCGAGCGAGGCGGTGTTGACGATCACGCCTTTGGTCCCGTCCGCGATCCACCGACGGCAGGCCGCCTGGTTGCTGAGGAAGACGCCCTTGGCGTTGACCGCCATGTTGGCGTCCCACTCGTCCTCCGAGAGATCGACCACCGCGCGCATGGTGGAGATGCCGGCATTGGCGCAGAGCAGGTCGAAGCCGCCCATCGCGGCGGCCGCCTCTTCGAGGACACGTGCCGTGGCGGCGGCGTCGGTGACGTCGAGGGCGAAGGCTCGTGCCCCGGCCTCGGCGGCGACGCGCCCGGCCTGGTCGGCATCGAGGTCGGTCACCACAACCGTCGCCCCCTCGCGGACCAGGGCGAGTGCGATAGCCCGGCCGATGCCGGTGCCCGCACCGGTGATCACTGCCTTGCGTCCTTCGAGCAGAGCCGTCATGCCGTCGTTTCCTCCATGGCCGGCACGATAGCGACGGCTGGCCGGCTCGCATAGGGCGGGACGACCGTTCAGGGGGCCGCGCGGTTGGTCGACATGATGTCGCGGGCGATCAGCCAGGCACCGTCGACCCGTTTCCAGATGACGATGTACTTGCCGAGATCGAGCGAGCTGCCGGCCGCGTCGAAGGTCTCGTAGATCCCCTCCTCCCAGGCCGTGTCGCCGAGCACCTCGAGCGTCTCCGTCGCGAGTCGCAGCCCGCCGATGCCTGTATCGAAGCCGGCCTGGATGCTGGCCCGGATCGCCTCCGGCCCGACGTGCGGCTCAGCGCCGGGCGCCATCAGCCTGCCATCCGCCGTGTAGCAGGCCGCCGCCGCGCCCGCGTCGCGGTCTTTGAAGGCCGCCACGATCCGGCCGTTCACCGCCGCGACTGCCGTTGCGGCATCCCTGTCGTCCATTGCCATGTCCGATTTCCAGTTCGATGTCGCCCCGGACCCTAGCAGGCACCAGGTGCTCGAGGCGAGCACCTCGACACGGATCAACGCGCTCACTATATTACTGACCAGTCGGTTATTAAGGACCACGCAACGTGACCACGGCCAAGTTCAGGCGGCGCAAGGAAGCGCGCCCGGGCGAGATCGTCGAGGCAGCCCTCGCCCTCTTCAGCGAGAAGGGCTTCGCGGCGACGCGGCTCGACGAGATCGCGAGCCGCGCCGGCGTGAGCAAGGGGGCGCTCTATCTCTACTTCGCCACCAAGGAGGACCTCTTCCGGGCGGTGGTGACGCAGGCGGTGGCTCCCGACCTCGAGCAGGTCGCCGCCTACGTCCGGGCGCATCAGGGCAGCTTCGCCGAGCTGCTCACAACCGTCGTTCGCCTCTTCGCGAAGACCGCGGCAACCGGCAGTATCGGCCCGATGGCGAAGGCGGTCATCAGCGAGAGCCGCAACTTTCCGGAGCTCGCCCGGCACTGGCATGACGCGGTGGTGATGCCGATGCTGTCGCTCGTGGCCGCCGCCATCGCCCGCGCCCAGGCCAAAGGCGAGGTGCGCCAGGGCCATCCCCGCCTCTACGCCATGCAGGTGGCGAGCCCGCTGCTCATGGGCATGCTCTGGCGCGAGACCTTCGTGCCGGGCGGTGCCGAGCCTTTCGATCTCGGCGCGCTGGCGGAGCAGCATGTCCAAACCCTGCTCCATGGCCTCGCCGCACGGCCGGACGCCGCGCCATGAAACGCCGCCTCTTCCGTGTCCTGCTGCTCCTCGTCGTCATCGCCATCGCGGCCGCCGGCGGGCGCTGGTGGCTCGAGCATCGCGTCGCGGCAACACCCGTCCTGGCCGGCTACATCGAAGGCGAGGCCCTCTATCTGGCCGGCCCCGTGGCGGACGCGCTCGCGGAACTCGACGTCGAGCGCGGCGACCGCGTCGCCGCCGGCCAGGGCCTCTTCGTCATCGACCGGCGGGCGGCCGAGGCAGCGCTCGAAGCTGCCAGGGCCGCGGCGGCCGCGGCGCAGGCCCGGCTGGAGGATGCCCAGAAGGGCATGCGCACCGAGGAAATGGCGGTGATCGAGGCCGAGCGCGACGCGGCCATGGCCCGCCTCGAGGAGGCGAGGCTCGAGCTCGATCGCGTCCGGCCACTGGTCGAGCGCGGCGCCACCTCACGGGCCCGCCTCGATGAGGCCGAGGCCGCCTTCCGCACCGCCGATGCCCAGATGGCGCAGGTCACGCGCCAGCTCGACGCAGCCGGGCTCGGCGCCCGTGCGGACCAGATCGCCGCCGCCGAGGCGGAAGCCGAGCAAGCGCAGGCGGCGGTGAGCGAAGCGGAGGTACGGCTGGCCCAGCTCTCCGTCGCGGCACCAGATGCCGGCCTGGTCGAGGACGTCTTTTTCCGGCAGGGCGAATGGGTGCCGGCGAGCCGGCCCGTGCTCGCCCTCCTGCCCGACGAGCGGATCAGGGTTCGCTTCTTCGTGCCGCAGGCGACGGTCCCGAACTATCGCCCCGGCGGCGAGATCACCTTCGCCTGCGACGGCTGCGGCGCGCCCCGTACGGCCCGCATCACCTTCGTCAGCCCGCGCGTCGAGTACACGCCACCGGTGATCTACAGCCAGGAAAGCCGCGAGAAGCTCGTTTTCCTGGTCGAGGCAACGCCCGTCGACCCAAGAGGCCTGGCACCCGGCCAGCCGGTCGACGTGTCGCCGCTCGGGCCCTGACCGATGCCGGTCGCCATCGACGTCAGGGGCCTGAACAAGAGCTTCGGCGACAAGCACGTCGTCCGCGACGTCTCGATCGCCGTCGAGGCGGGCAAGGTCACGGGCTTTCTCGGCCCCAACGGGTCCGGCAAGACGACGACCATGCGGATGCTCTGCGGCCTGCTGACGCCGGACAGCGGCGAAGGCACCTGCCTCGGCCTCGACATCCGACGTGAGACCAACGAGATCAAGCGCCGCACCGGCTACATGACGCAGAAGTTCTCGCTCTACGACGACCTGACGATCGAGGAGAACCTGCTCTTCGTCGCCCGCGTCTACGGCATGGACGACCGCCGCCGGCGGGTCACCGAGGCCCTCACCGGGCTCGGCCTCGAGGCCCGCCGCACGCAGCCGGCCGGTGCCCTCTCGGGCGGCTGGAAGCAGCGGCTCGCCCTCGCCGCCGCCGTGCTGCACCAGCCGCGCCTGCTCCTCCTCGACGAACCGACCGCCGGTGTCGACCCCAAGGCCCGGCGCGAGTTCTGGGACCAGATCCACGAGCTCACGGCAAACGGCCTCACCGTCATGGTCTCGACCCATTACATGGACGAGGCCGAGCGCTGCCACGACATCGCCTACATCGCCTATGGCGCCCTGATCGCACGCGGCACGGTGGCCGAGCTGATCGACCGTTCCGCCCTCGTCACCTTCCGGGGCGAAGGCCCGGGCGCCGATCGCCTGGCACCCGCCTTGCTGCGCGAGCCAGGTGTCGAGATGGCCGCGCCCTTCGGCGCCGCCCTCCACGTCAGCGGCCCCGACCGCGACCTGCTCGAGCGCGCCATCGCCCGCCATCGAAGCGACGGCCTGCGCTGGACCGAGGGCCGCCCGACCATCGAGGACGTCTTCATCCACCTGATGCGCGGCACCGCGGACAACTTCCGTTGATCTCGGGCACCCGCATCCTCGCCATCATGGTCAAGGAGCTCCTGCAGCTCTCGCGGGACCGGCTGACCTACGCGATGATCCTCGTCATGCCGGTCGTGCAGCTGCTGCTCTTCGGCTACGCCATCAACACCGACCCCCGACACCTGCCGACCGTGGTGCTTGACGAGGACCGGAGCACGTTCTCGCGCTCGGTGCTCGCGGCCCTCGGCAATACGGGTTATTTCGACTTCGTCGCCGAAGCGGCCTCGCACACCGCGGTCGATGCCGTGATCGAGAACGGCGATGCGCAGTTCGCCGTCGTCATCCCGCACGACTTCAGCCGCCGCGTGGTCAAGGGCGACGCGCCGCAGATTCTCGTGGAGGCCGACGCCTCCGACCCCACGGCGGTCGGCAGCGCCCTGGGCTCGCTCCCCGGCGTCGCCGGGACGGCCCTCAGCCACGACCTCCAGGGCCCGCTCGCATGGGACGGCAGCGGTGCGCCCTTCGAGATCGTCGTGCACCGCCGCTACAACCCGGAGAACATCACCGCCTTCAACATCGTCCCGGGACTGCTCGGCATCGTCCTCTCGATGACGCTCGTCATGATGACGGCGCTCGCCGTGACCCGCGAGCATGAGCGCGGCACCATGGAAACCCTGCTCGCCACGCCGGTCCGGCCGATCGAGGTGATGATCGGCAAGCTCGCTCCCTATGTCGGCATCGGCGTGATCCAGACGGTGCTCATCCTGGGCCTCGCCCGCCTCCTCTTCGGCGTGCCCTTCGAGGGCGGCTGGGCGGCGCTGGCGATCGGCGTGGCGCTCTTCATCACCGGCAGCCTGGCGCTCGGCTTCCTCTTCTCGACCCTGGCGCGAAGCCAGCTCCAGGCCATGCAGATGTCGATCTTCTACATCCTGCCGTCGATCCTGCTCTCCGGCTTCATGTTCCCCTTCCGCGGCATGCCCGACTGGGCGCAGGTGCTGGGCACCGCCATTCCGGTCACCCACTTCCTGCGGGTCGTCCGGGGCTCGCTCCTCAAGGGCGCCGATCTCGCCCAGACCTGGCCGAGCCTCGCCGCGCTCGGGGTCTTCGTGGTCGTGGTGACGACCCTCGCGATGGCCCGCTATCGCACCACGCTGGACTGAATGGCCGCCCGGGCGGCCCGTGTTGTCAGTCCCGCCATGATCGACGATAGAATGGCGGAATTCTTGGCATAGGGAGGATCGCGGCATGCCGCTTCACGCAAAGGACGAGATCGGGGACACGCAGGTGGACGACATCTACGGCTCGGACGACCTGGCGCTGGTCATGCCGAAGCTAAGGATGCCGGAGCACCAGCACGATCCGCGGCACGCCTTTGCCGTGGTGCGCGACGAATTGATGCTCGACGGCAACTCGCGCCAGAACCTCGCAACCTTCTGCCAGACCTGGCTCGAGCCCGAGGTGCATCGGC
>CAZGUW010000257.1:0-6938 GCA_964528705.1 uncultured Geminicoccaceae bacterium | reverse complement strand
GCTGCTCTATGCGGCCGTGCTGCCGCCCGGGTCCGAGCCGGAGAACATCACGATCAACGAACTGACGACGGTAGCCACCGCCTTCACCCTGGCGCAGTTCATCTCGCCGCGCGGCCTCGGCGGCTATGCCCTCGGCATCGCCAATGGCGCGGCGATGAGCGGCAACTTTGTGGATGTCGAGACCGGCGACGTCGCGACCGTGCTGGCGACCGAGCCGAACGGCGCGGCCACCTCGACCGTCGACCGCTTCAACGCGCTGGCCAACGTGCTGGCCGGCTGCGCCCGGCAGCGGGCCGCCTGCTTCCAGCTGTTCTATGCGGCGAGCGGCGAGGCCGGGCGGCCCCCGGTGCAGACCCTGCAGGCGATGGTCGAGATCGCGCGCAATCCCTGGCGCAACATCGACGAGGTCTTCGCACTCTCGCAGATCGCCATGCCGCCCTATTCGCCGGCGCTCGACGCGGCGCCGAGCGCCTGGACCCTGCCCATCATCTTCGATGGCGTGAACAAGGGCAGTGGCACCGAGTACAGCGTCATCAACGGCCCGGGCAATCTCGCCTTCGACGCCCAGGGCAGCGCCTGGGTCGGCCTCAACTACCAGCCCTCGCCCGGCCCGGGGCAGGAGAACGTGCCGGTCTGCGCCGGCACCATCATCATCCGTTTCGCCCCCGACGGCAGCTTCTGGCCGGGTTCGCCCTATGAGGGCGGCGGGCTCGACGGTGTCGGCTTCGGCACGTGGATCGACACGCGCGGCCACGTCTGGGCCAGCAATTTCGGCTTCTCCGGGCAAGGCTGCCCGCTCGTCCCCGGCAGCGACAGCGTCTCCGCCTTCACCTCCGAAGGCATCCCGCTCTCCGGAGACGATGGCTTCACGGCCGGCGACATGTCCTGGCCGCAGGGCATCGTCTCCAACTTGCGGGGCGACATCTGGATCGCCTCCTGCCTCAACAGCAACATGACCATATATCCGGACGGTCGGCCGGAGCGGGCAAAGGTGATTTCGCCCGACGTGACGGGGCTCGAGAAGCCCTTCGCCATTGCCATCGACAGCCACAACCGGGCCTGGGTTACCAGCAACAAGAACTCGGTCGTGGCGGTGCTCGACCGGCATGGCCGGCCGCTGCCCTTCTCGCCGCTCGACCAGGAGGACGCCTTCGACCTGCCCCTGGACATTGCCGGGGACAGCAAGGGGCGCATGTGGGTCTCCAATTCCGTCGTGCTCGAGGCGCCCTGCCCGGACGGGCTGGCCGTGCCGCAGGTCGAGGTCGGCTCGCTTACCCTGATCCATCCGGACGGCCGGATCGACCCGAGGAGTCGCTTCGAGGGTGGCGGGCTCTCCATCCCATGGGGCCTCGCCATCGATGGTCGCGACACGGTCTGGGTCGGCAATTTCGGCTCGCAGCTCGGCGGCCCGGAGAACTATGTCGGCCGGATCAGCCATTTCTGCGGCGCCGATGCACGGCAGTGTCCGACCGGCTTCGACACGGGTGATCCGATCTCGCCCGCGACCGGCTACTCGACCGAGGCGCTGCAGCGCATCACCGGCATCGCCATCGATTCAACGGGCAATCTCTGGGCGGTCAACAACTGGACGCCCGAGGCACCGCAGACCGATCCGGGCGGCAACTCGGTGGTCGTCTTCCCGGGCGTCGCAGCACCGGTGAAGACGCCGCTCATCGGCCCGGTCGTCAGCGCGGTCGAGCCCCTCGGCCGTTGGGGCGGCCGCGCCTTCCGGTAGCCCGCCCTGTCCGACAAGCGGCTGCGGGCGGGGCGTCAGTCCTGGCGCTCGAAGACCACGCAGGAGGCGGTCATGAGCGAATCGCCGGCCGAGGTCTGCTGGTAGCAGAGCTCGAAGTGGTCGTCGTCGATCAGCCGGCCGATCGAGCTGCCGTCCTCGTCGACCGTGATGAGCGTGGTGCCGTCGGCGGACAGCACGGCGAGCTTGGGCTCGGTCCGGGCCGGGGAGGCGATGGTGCCGATGTACCGTCCGTCCTGCTGCTCGGTCCACTCGATGGTGAGCTCCGCCTCGACGAAGCGGGCCTTGCCGGAATCGGCGCCGTAGTGGCCGCCTTCGCCGAGCACCACCGCCCGGCTGGTGCCGGTCCAGGTGCCGAGCAGGTCCGGCCAGTCGGCGGCCGCGGCGGGGATGGCGACGAGTGACAGTGCGAGGATCGCGAGGGCACGCATGGGCTGCTCCGATCGGTTGGCTGGAGGTTGGACACGCCGGCATCCAGCTGCGGCCGGCACGCGACCCGAGGGTGGCGGCCAGGGCCAGCAATGACAACCCGGAACTGTAGAAGGCGCTACGGGTGCCGGCGCAGCCTTTCGACTGGCCGGCAACGCCTAGCGATTGGGCTACTGGACGCGGGTCCAGTCCTGGCCCTGACAGATGAAGAGGACGCAGCCCTCGACGTTGAGCGTGTCGCCCTCGAGGGTCATCTTGGACTTGTAGGTCTTGTCGCTCTCGGGGTCCCAGATCGTGCCGTCCGAGAAGTTGCCGTTGCCGTCGGGCTGCATGTTCTCGACGATCGGCTTGCCGAGGTTCACGTAGGTCGGATCGTCACCGTCCTTGGTCACCGCCTTGCTGATGGTGCCGCAGGTGAGCGAGGCATCGCTGGCGCAGGGGGCCATGGTGATCTCGATATAGGCGCCGTCGTCGTTCGCCTCGGACTTCCAGACGCCGTCGACGTCGGCGGCGAGGGCCGCGGCGGGCAGTGCGGCGACGGCCGCCGCGAGCATCAGCTTGCGCATGTTTCCGTTTCCTTCCCGTTTGCGTGCGGGCTCCGGCCAAATCACGGGCCGGGCGCCGGCAGGCCCGATTGTCCAGGGCGCGAAGGTGCCGCCGGCGCTCGCGGCGATCAACTCAAACTTCATGCCCGTAGCGGGTTCTGGAAACTTTCCGGGCAGCGGCGCTCAAGGCCCCGCGATGCACCGGCTGGCAGCAGCGTCTGGCGTTCCGCCTGGCCGGGTGCTATGCGACGCGCATGAACGCTCGCACGCTCACCTTTCGTTGGTGGCGCTCCTTCCCGTAAGGAGCGGCCCGTCGTTCATATCTTCAACCGCACGCGGCGCCGCCGGACTTCCGGCCCGAGCGCTTCGCGTCGCGTGACAATCCGGCCCGTCTGGCGGCGCTCCTCACCAGGAGACCTGCCATGGCCACCCCCGAAGCCCTTCCCGTCGTCCTGACCGGCGACCGCACGACCGGCCCGCTGCATCTCGGACACTATGTCGGCTCGCTGCAGAGCCGGCTCGCGCTCCAGGACAGTCATCGCCAGTTCCTGCTGCTCGCCGACGCCCAGGCGCTGACCGACAAAGCCGACGATCCCAGCCGCATCGCACGCCATGTGATCGAGGTGGCGCTCGACTATCTCGCCGTCGGGATCGATCCCGGGAAATCGGTTGTCTGCGTGCAGTCGCGCCTGCCGGCGCTGGCGGAATTGACCGTGCTCTACATGAACTACGTCACGGTGAGCCGGCTCGAGCGCAACCCGACCGTCAAGCAGGAGATCGGGCAGCGCGGGTTTCAGCGCGACATCCCCGCGGGCTTCCTCTGCTATCCGGTCGCTCAGGCCGCCGACATCACCGCCTTCAAGGCCGGGCTGGTTCCGGTCGGGGAGGACCAGCTGCCGATGATCGAGCAATCGAACGAGATCGTGCGGCGCATCAACCGCCAGGCCGGCCGGAACGTGCTGCCCGAGGCGAGGGCGATGGTGTCGTCCACCGGCCGGCTGCCCGGGATCGATGGACAGTCCAAGATGAGCAAGAGCGCCGGCAACGCCATCCCGCTTTCCGCTTCGCCGGAAGAGATCCGGTCGGCGGTGCGGGCCATGTTCACCGATCCGGGCCATCTCCGAGCGAGCGATCCGGGCCGCGTCGAGGGCCATGTCGTCTTCACCTATCTCGACGCGTTCGACGAGGATCACGCGGCGGTGGAAGAGCTGAAGGCCCACTACCGGCGGGGCGGCCTCGGGGATGTGGACCTGAAGAAGCGCCTCGACGCACGGCTCCAGGTGCTGCTCGGCCCCATTCGCGAGCGCAGGGCCGAGCTCGCCAGGAGGCCCGATTTCGTGATGGACGTGGTCCGAAGCGGAACGGAACGCGCAGCGGCCGTCACTCAGGATACACTGGACGAGGTCAGGGACGCTCTCGGCGTCTTCGGCTTTGCCCGGGCTTGACGGCCGGTCCGGCCTGGCAACCGCTACCGCCGCTCGAGCCGGGCGAGCCAGGGGCCGAGACGGTCGATGGCCTGCTCGATCGTGGTGAGGGCACCGGCGAAGGAGAGGCGGACATAGCGGTTGCCGCGGGCGACGTCGAAGTCGTTGCCCGGGGTGATCGCGACGCCGGTATCGGCGAGCAGGCGGGCGCAGAAATCAACCGAGTCGAGGCCGAAACGGCTGATGTCGGCATAGATGTAGAAGGCGCCGTCGGGCGGGACGATTCGGTCGAGGCCGATCCTCGGCAGGGCGTCGAGCAGGAGGGTGCGGTTCTCGCCGTAGCGGGCGACCCGGGCATCGAGCTCGGGCTTCGCGCCGAGGGCGCCGATGGCGGCGTGCTGGCCCACGGCCGATGGCGAGATGAAGAGGTTCTGGGCGAGGCGCTCGACCGGGTCGACCAGCTCGTCCGGCAGCACCAGCCAGCCGATGCGCCAGCCGGTCATCGCCCAGTACTTGGAGAAGCTGTTGACGATGATGGCCCGCTCGGAGCTGGCGAGGGCGGTGCTGCCCGGCCGGTCGTAGGTGATGCCATGGTAGATCTCGTCGGAGATCAGGCGGACGCCGCGGGCGTCGCACCATCGGGCGATGGCGGCAAGCTCGGCCGGGTCGATGAGCGAGCCCGTGGGGTTGGCCGGGCTCGCGACGATAACGCCGTCGAGCGGGCCTTCGACCGCCTTGAGGTCGGCCACGGTCGGCTGGAAGCCCGAGGCCGCCGAGGTGACCAGCGGCACGACCTCGATGTCGAGGGCTTTCAGGATGTTGCGGTAGGCGGGATAGCCGGGCTCGGCCACGGCGACGCGGGCACCCGCGTCGAAGGCGGCGAGGAAGGCGAGAATGAAGCCGCCGGACGCCCCGGCGGTGATGGCGATGCGCTCGAGCGGCACGGTTCGGCCGTAGGTCGCCTCGATGTGACGGGCGATGGCGGCGCGCAGCGGCCTGAGCCCGAAGGCTTCCGAATAGCCGAGGGCCGTACCGTCGAGCGCAGCGCGGGCGGCATCCAAGGCGGCTCTTGGGGCGCCGCCCGAGGGCTCGCCCACCTCGAGGTGCAGCACGTCACCGCCTTCGGCCGCGCGCTTGTTGGCGGCGGCCAGCACCTGCATCACCAGGAAGGGGGCGATGGCGCTGCGCTCGGAGACGCCCGAGCCGACCGGCTCCTTCGGAAGTCGCATGCTTCACCTCGTTTGCCGCCGGCCGGGAGCCGGCATGTCCTGTGCGTAGCAGAAATTGGTTAACGCCGGGGCAACGGCGAGGCCGGATCGAGCGTTCTTGAGCCACGGTGAGGTCGGGGGCCGGCTTCGGAACGGTGGCGCCGGGGGCGCCGATCCGATACGCATCCCCGCATGGCTGACGAGCACACCAGGCGGCGGCTGGCCGCCATCCTCGCCGTAGACGTGGTCGGCTATTCCAGGCTGATGGCGACCGACGAGGCCGGCACGCTGGCCGCGCTGAAGGCGCATCGCAAGGCCGTGCTGGAGCCCCTGATCGCCGGGCGTGGCGGGCGCATCGTCAAGCTGATGGGCGATGGCGCGCTGGTCGAGTTTTCGAGCGTCGTCGACGCTGTCGCGTGTGCGCTGGCGATCCAGACCGCGGACCGGGGCGGGAACGCGGGCGCGCTGACGCTGCGGATCGGCGTCAATCTCGGCGACGTGATCATCGACGGCGACGACATCTACGGCGACGGGGTCAATGTCGCTGCCCGGCTCGAGGCGCTGGCGGAGCCCGGCGGCATCTGCATCTCCTCGATCGTGCACGAGAGCCTCGGCGGGCGGGTCGAGGCCGGCTTCGTCGATGGCGGCAAGGTGCAGGTCAAGAACATCGACCGGCCGATCGGCGTCTGGCGGTGGCAGGCCGGCGGGAGCGCGCCGGCGAGTGCCGTGCCGCCGGCGGCGCAGGCGCGCGCGTCGATCGCCGTCCTGCCGTTCGACAACATGTCCGGCGACCCGGAGCAGGAGTACTTCTCCGACGGCATCAGCGAGGACATCATCACCGATCTCTCGAAGATCGGCGGGCTCGTGGTGATCGCCCGGAACTCCAGCTTCGCCTACAAGGGGCGGAGCGTCGACATCCGCGAGGTGGCGAAGGAGCTCGGTGTCGGCACGGTGCTCGAGGGCTCGATCCGGCGGGCCGGCAACCGGGTCCGGATCAACGCGCAGCTGATCGAGGCGGCCACCGGCAGCCATCTCTGGGCGGAGCGCTACGACCGTGAGCTCACCGACATCTTCGCGGTGCAGGACGACGTCACGCGGCACATCGTCGATGCCCTGAAGGTCGAGCTTACCCGCAGCGAGGAAGCGCGGGTCGCGGCGGCACCCACCACGAACCACGAAGCGCACGACCTCTTCCTGCGCGGGCGGGAGCTCTTTCGCGGCGGCGTCTGGAACCGTGCCATCCTCGAGCGCGCAATGGGCTATTTCCGGCAGGCGATCGACCACGATCCGGCGTACGCGGACGCTCATGCCGGGCTCGCGATGAGCTACAACATCGACTTCCAGAACCGGCTGACCGGCGACCCGATGGCGCTCGATACGGCCTGGCAGATGGCCGAGCAGGCGATCGCCAAGGGCCCGGCCGAGCCCTTCCCGCACTGGGTCGCGGCGACCATCGCCATCTGGCGCAAGGACCTGGCGCGCGCCCGGCGGGAGACCGGGCAGGCACTGGCGCTGAGCCCGAACTTCGCACTCGCGCACGCGACCCGCGGGCATGCGGAGGTCTATGCCGGCACGCCAC
>CAZGUW010000256.1:0-6969 GCA_964528705.1 uncultured Geminicoccaceae bacterium | reverse complement strand
GAGATCGGCGCGGACGGCGGCGCAGGCCGGGTCCTCCGCCCGGTCGTTGGCCTCCTGGGGATCGGCAACGAGGTCGAAGAGCTGCGGCGCGTAGCCCGGATAGTGGATCAGCTTCCAGCGGCCCTTCCTGACCATGAACATGCCGGCGATGGCACCGACCGCATGATACTCGCTGAAGACCACCCGCTCCGCATCGTCCGGCTCGTTGGCGATCGCGAAGAGCGAGCGGCCCGGCAGGTCGCCCGTCATCGGCTCCGCGCCCAGCGCCTCCATGAAGGTGGGGGCGAGGTCGACGAGGCTCACCGGTGTCTCCACCACCCGGCCGGCAGCGATGTCGGCACCCGACATGATCAGCGGCACGGCAGTGGAATCGTCGTACATCACCGACTTACCCCAGAAGCCGCGATTGCCGAGATTGTCGCCGTGGTCGGAGGTGTAGATGATCCGCGTGTCGGCGAGCTGCCCGGTCTCCTCGAGCTTCTTCACCAGCCGGCCGATATGGTGGTCGAGGAACGAGACCATGCCGTAATAGGCGGTGACGGCCTTCCTTACCTTCTCCTCGTCGAAGAAGTCCTCATAGTTCATGCAGTCGCGCATGGCCCGCAGCACCGGATGGTCCGGCCGCTCGCCCTCGCCGGTGAGCCGCGGCAGCGGCATCGCGGCCGGATCGTAGAGGTCGTAGAACTCCTCCGGTGCGACGAGCGGGAAATGCGGCAGGACGAAGCCGACGAAGAGCATCCAGGGCTTGTCCCCGGGAGCCGCCGCCCGGCGCTCCAGCCACTCCTCGGTATGGGCGCAGATGCGGCGGTCGTACTGGGTGTAGGTCGATTCGCCCCGGCCGGCCTCGCCCGCCAGGTCGCCGACATTGCCGCGCGCCGCCGGCGGCCGGCGGATCATGCCGAGCAGATCGCCGATGCCGTCGACCACGTTGAGCGTCTCGACATGCTGCGAGAAGCCGACCGGGTCCTGCTCGCTCCGGTAGTGCAGCTTGCCGATGGCGGTGACGTCGTGACCCTGGTCGATCAGCGTCTGCCCCCAGCCGGGCGGGTCGCCGGCATAGGGGTGGGCGTTGTCCCAACAGCCGATCTCGTGGACGTAGCGGCCCGTCGCGAGGCTGGCTCGCGACGGCACGCAGATCGGACAGTTGACGTAAGGGTTGGCGAAACGCGTGCCCGAAGCGGCGAGCGCATCCAGATTGGGCGTCTTGACGGTCGTGTTGCCATAGCACCCGGTAATGTCGCGGCTGTGCTCGTCCGAGAAGACGAAGAGCAGATTCTTTCCTTCGGTCACTGAATCACCTTTCCGAGTAAAACGTCACTTCTTGCGTCTGGCCTCGACCCCGGCGGCCTTCTCGAGCGGCTTGCTGCAGGCGCCCTGGTCCTCCTCGGCGAGGCCCATGCCCATCGCCATGTCGTGCACGACCCGTGCCGCCGAGCCGAGCGGCGTCGGCACGCCGAGCTCGAGGCCCATGCGGCAGGCGAGGCCCAGGTCCTTGTGGGCCAGCGCCAGCTTGAAGCGGGACTCGAAGATCCCGTCGAGCGTGCGCGGCATGACCGTGATCCGCAGGTGCCGGTTGTCGGCCGCCGTGCTCGCCATGATCTCGCAGAGCGTGTCGAGGTCGACCCCGGCCTTCGCACCGAGCACCACGGCCTCGGAGCTCAGTGCCGCGAGCGAGCAGGAGACGAGGTTGTTGATCAGCTTGGACGCCGCACCGGTGCCGGCCGGGCCGCAGTGATAGATCGCCGAGCCCATGGCCTCGAGGACCGGCCGCACCTCCTCCATCACCTCGGCCTCGCCGCCGACCATCAGCGTGAGATCGCCGGCCTCGGCCTGGGGCGGGCCCTTGCCGACCGGGCAGTCGAGCATCCTCGCACCCTTCTCCTGGAGGGCCGCATGCACCTTCTTCGAGGTGTTGGGGTCGATGCTGCTCATGTCGATGAAGACGGAGCCCGCCTTCACCCCTTCGAGGACACCGGCCTCGCCCAGGGCCGCGGCCTCGACCGCGGCGGGATCGGGCAGGCTGGCGCAGACCACGCGGCACTTCTCGGCCACAGCACGGTTGGAGCCCGCCGCCTTGGCACCCTCCTTGACCATCGCCTCGACGGCCTGGGTGCGCTGGTCGTGGACATGGACCTCGAAACCGGCGCGGATCAGGCTCTTGACCATGCCCGAGCCCATTTGTCCAAGGCCGATATAGCCCACTGCCTCCTTGCTCATTCTTTCCTCTTTCCGTTTTCGCTGAAGGATCAGTCCTTGATCCCGCCGGCCGTCAGGCCGCGGACCAGGTAGGTTCGCACCAGCATCGTGAAGACGACGACCGGCATCATCACCAGCGTGCCGCCGGCGGCGATCTTGCCCCACTCCCAGCCCTCGTACTGGATGAAGTTGACGATCGCGACCGGGGCGGTCTGGGCGTTCGTCCGGGTCAGGATCAGGGCGTAGAAGAAGTCGTTCCAGGAGAAGATGAAGCAGAGCACCGCGGTTGCCGCGAGCCCCGGGGCGGTGAGCGGCAGGGTGATGCGCAAGAAGGCGCCCCAGACGCTGCAGCCGTCGATCCAGGCGGCTTCCTCCAGCGACTTCGGCACGGTCGCGAAGAAGGTCTGCATCATCCAGATGACGAGGGCGAGATTGAAGGTGAGGTAGATGAGGACGAGGCCGAGGATGGTGTCGCTCAGGCCGAGATAGCGATAGGCGAGGAAGAACGGGATGGTGAAGGCGATGGGCGGCGCCATGCGGGTGGCGAGGATCCAGAGCCCCACCTGCTCCTTGCCCCGGAACTCCCAGCGCGACAGCGAGTAGGCGGCCGGCGTGCCGACGATCAGCGCCAGGATGGTCGAGATGCCGCTCGACAGCACCGAGTTCAGGAACGAGGTCGGGAAGTTGCCGTGCCAGAGTGCCGTGTAGTGCTCGATGGTCGGGCTGAAGAGCAGCTCGTAGCCGAAGATGTCGTCGTTCGGCCGGAACGACATCTGCACCATCCAGAAGAACGGGATCATCACCAGGAGCAGGATGGCGACGGCGAGCCAGTTGAGCATCCGCCGGCGGCGAACCTCGGGCGAGACCTGCAGGGGCATCGGCACCGCGCTGGTGCGGGTCTTCGCCCGCTCGATGGCGCTACTCATCACCCGCACCTATTCATCACGTTGTCCCGCCTGGTCGAGCCGGCGCAGCACCCAGCTCAGGAGGAAGACGCCGGCCATCAGCATGGTGGCGATGGCCGAGGCGTAGCCCCAGTAGGAGAAATTGAACGCCTGCACGAAGGCGAAGTAGTTGGTGACCTCCGTCACCTGGCCGGGGCCGCCATTGGTCAGCACGTAGATGAGCGGGAAGGCCTTGACGCTGTCGATCAGCCGGAAGAGGGCGGCGACGATGATGGCCGGCTGGATGTAGGGCAGCACCACGTACCAGAAGGACTGGAAGCTGTTGGCCCCGTCGATCTTCGCGGCTTCCTGCGGCTCGTCCGGCACCATCTGCAGCGATGCCAGGATGATCAGCATGGTGAACGGGAACCATTCCCAGGTGTCGGCGACGGCGATCGCCCAGAGTGCGGTGTCGGCCTGGGTGATCAGCGAGCGGACCGGGAAGCCGATGAACTCGAGCAGCCGGTGCATCGGGCTGACGTCGGGCGAGTAGATGACCTTCCAGATCAGCGCCACGACGATCGGCGGCAGCACCATGGGAATGAGGAAGGCCGTGCGGATCGCCTCGAGCAGCTTGGAGCGGGCATTGAGCAGCAGCGCGAGGCCCAGGCCGATCAGCACCTGGGCGATGACCGTGGCGAGCGAGAGCTTGACCTGCACCCAGACCGAGTTGCGGAAGCGGTAGTCGGCGATGGCATCGCTGTAGTTGCGCAGAGGATCGGAGAAATCGAGCCCCGTCTGCACCGGGTTGGTCAGGTTCAGGGGCGTGAAGCTGGTCACGACCAGGTAGAGCCCCGGCGCGACGGTGATCACCGCCAGCACGACGAGTGCCGGGAACAGCCCCCAGAAGAACGCACGTCGTCGTTGCTGGTCCCAGCTTCTGATCGCCGCCGAGGCCATGGCCCCTCCCGTTATTCGAACCGACCGCCGCCCCGCAGGACGGGGCGGCGGCTCTTGCTTGCTCTCGGACTAGAGGTCGACGCCGGCGCGACGGATGTCGGCGATGGCGTTCTCCTGCGCCTGGCGCCACGCCTCCTCGGGCGTCGCCTGGCCGCTGGCGATCATCTCGATCGCCTTGTTGATCTGCGCGTTGGCCTGCGGATAGACGTGCACCGTGCGGTAGGCCATGTGGCCCTGCTCGGCGAGGTCGATGGTCTTCAGGTAGATGTCGCCGACATCATACCCGTTCACCATGTTGACCTCCTTGAACTTCGGGCTCTCGATGACCGAGCGTCGGGTCACCGCCCCGTAGCCCTTCTCCTCGAGCATCCGCATCATCAGGTCCTTGCCGACCGCCCACTTGATGAACTCCCAGCTCGCATCCTTGTTGCGGGCACCGGTCGGGATGCCCCAGCCATGCACGGCGAGACCGGGGAAGGTGCCCTTGGGGCCCTCGGGATACATGGCGAAGGCGCAGGTCTCCTTCGTCTTGCTGTCGGGGGCACCCATCTGCATCAGGAAGGGCTGGTTGAAGAGGCAGTAGTTGGCGCGGCCCTGCTTGAGGATGTTGACCGTCTGGTCGTAGGTCTGCGCCAGCCAGCCGTCGGGGCCGTAATTGTTCTGCAGGTCCACGTACCACTTCGAGGCCTCGTGCACCTCGGGCGTGTCGAGCGCCGGCATGATGTTGTGCGGCGGGTCGACGAAGACGTTGCCGCCGAAGGCCTGCATGATCGGCGGGAAGATCCAGCCGTGGTGGTTCTCGGCGGTGAAGGCGGAAACGCCCTTCACCCGGTTGATCTCGGGCGCCATGGCCATGAGCTCGTCATAGCTCTTGGGCATGCCGAACCCGGCCTCCTCCATGATGTCGAAGCGCGAGGCCCCGGCATGCATGGCGTCCGCCACCCAGGAGAAGCCGTAAGTGCGGCCCTCGGCGTCCCGCATCGGCAGCTGCGTGCCGTTGAGGAAGTCGGCGGCGTCCCAGTCGTCCGGCGTCTTGTTCGGGTCGTTGTAGAAGTCGTCGAGCGGCGTGAACCAGCCGGCGCCAATCCAGCGCGACGTGTAGATGAAGGTGATGTTGGCGACGTCGTAGGCCGAGCCGCCGGTCGAGAGCTCGAGGTCGACCTGCTGGTTGTACACCGCGAAGCCGGGCGTGTCGTAGTTGACCTCGATGCCGGTGAGCTCGGTGAACTCCGGCAGGTACTCGACGAGCCACTTGGCGTAGGGCGCCGACCACGAGGAGATGTTGAGGGTGGTGCCCGCAAAGGGCTTGGCCCCGCCTTGCGCCGGCGCCTTGCCGGGCAGGATCAGGGTGGAGCCGAGGGCTGCGGTGCTGCCGAGAAGCGAGCGCCTGCTCATCCGCCAGATCGTCGACATGTAGCCTCTCCTGCTTGTCGGGGCATCGGGCCGCGGCCCGGCATGCCTGTCTTCGTCGGACGCCGAGCAGGGGAGGCGGGAAGCATCGGGACGGGCCGGCCACGCGTCGGGCTGCCCGCCGATCGACCCGAAACCTCCCTGCTCGTTGCGCCCGATCTTGACTTCTTCGATGGGTAAGAGCAAGCACGATCGGGTATCCATTCAATAAAAATCGGTAATCGCAAGCCCATGTGGCAATGGCCGACGAGTCGGCCGGAATGCGGGTCCCGACAGGCTTTCAGGGAGACGTCTCTTGACCACGAACCGGTCGCTCACCGGCAAGATCGTGCTCGTCACCGGCGCCAGCAGCGGCATCGGCGCCGCCATCGCAATCGGCTGCGCCGCAGCGGGCGCCACCCTCGTGCTCGCCGCGCGGCGGGCCGCCGAGCTGACCACCGTGGCGGCCGAGGCGCGTCGCCATGACGTCGACGTGCTGGCCGTCCCGACCGACGTCACCGATCCGGCCGCGGTCGACGCATTGATGGCGGCCATCAAGGAGCGGCATGGCGGGCTCGACATCGTCATGGGCATCGCCGGCGGCAACACGGGCCGGGGCGAGGTCGCCGAGATCGACGCGGCCGAGTGGATCGCCTGCCTCAACCTCAACGTCACCGGCGGCTTCCTCACCGCCCGGGCCGCCGTGCCGCTGCTCGAGGCCAAAGGCGGCGGGCGGATCGTCCTGATGGGCTCCGGCATGGGGCATCGCGGCAACCCGGGCCACAGCGCCTACTGCGCCGGCAAGGCGGCCCAGTGGATGCTGGTCCGCTGCCTCGCCGAGGAGCTCAAGGAGAAGAACATCTCCGTCAACGAGCTGATCCCGGGCCCGGTGATCACCCCGCCGACCATCGCCGAGATGGCCGAAGGTGGCGCCACCTCGGGCTTCTCGAGCCCCGGCGAATGGCGCAAGCAGCCCGAGGACGTGGTGCCAATGGCGCTCTTCCTCGCCACCTGCCCGGACCCGGGCCCCACCGCCCAGAGCTTCAGCCTGATGCGCCGGCAGGGCTGACCCGCCATGCCTGAGACCATCGGCTATATCGGGCTCGGCGTGATGGGCCTGCCCTTCGCCCGCCATCTCGTGGGGGCAGGGCACCGCGTGATCGTCTACGACCGCGACGCGGCGGTCTGCAGGAAGGCCGCCGATGCCGGCCTCGAGGTGGCAGCGGGCATCGCCGACATCGTGCGGGACGCCGCCATCGTCTTCACCTGCCTGCCCAATCCGGATGCGGTGCGCGCCGTCTATGCCGAGATCGGCCGGCCGGGGCAGCTCGCCGTCGACAACTCGACGGTCGGCCCCGACCTCGCCCGCCAGATCCACGCCGAGCTCGGTGCCAAGGGTACGGGCTATGTCGAGTGCCCGATGCTGGGCGGCGTCGGCGAGGCCGAGGCCGTCAAACTATTCCACAAAGTCACCGGCGAGGCCGCCGACCTCGAGCGGGCGCTGCCGCACGATATCGTCGCGGCCCCCCACCAAACGGTG
>CAZGUW010000255.1:0-7007 GCA_964528705.1 uncultured Geminicoccaceae bacterium | reverse complement strand
GCTTCGGTGGCTCGGCAGCCTTGGGCGCAGCCGGCGGCGGGACCGGCGTCTGGGTCCGCTCCGTCGGCTCCGTCTGGCCGGGCTTGGCAGCCTGCGATTCAGCCGGCTTCGCGGCGTCGCCCCGCCGCGGCTCCTGCGGCTTGGGCTGCCCCTGCGACGGGTTGCGCGATCGTCCTCGCGACATCGGCGATGCTCTCCCCAGTTGTCTGACAACGACGCGCATGCGCCGGCAAGGCCGGCTGCCATCCCGAGAGGCAGGGGCTCGCCGACGTCCTAGTCCCGAGCATGGGCTACCATCTTCATCCGGGGCCTTCAAGGCAGTCGATCAGCGCAGGGAGGGTCGGCGCCCGCGCCACTTTCACCCCTTGCCAGGCCAGTTCCCTCAAGGGTTGTGCCACCGCCTCGCTCAGGCAAATGGCCCGTATTCCGGCCAGCTTGCCGCTGACCGCGGCCTCGTCCACCAGCCGGCTCCAGTTCCTCGCGTGCAGCGGCGAGAAGAAGAGCGCCGCATCAAGCGTGCCAACGTCGAGCAGCCGCAGCAGTTCCGGCGGTAGCGCAATTGCGGCACGGACGGTGTAGACGGCGCGGCGCTCGCAAGGAAAGCCGGCGGCCCGAACGGCACCGGCGAGATCGCCGGCAATGGCGGTGCCGGCGAGGTGGAGCAGCCGCGAGCCGGCCGGCGGGCCGTCGGGACCCGTGAGCAGGGCGGCGAGGCGTAGCCAGTCGCCGTCGGCGGACACCACCTGCACCGCGCCTGCGGCCCGGGCTGCCGCCGCGGTGGCGTCGCCCACCGTGTAGACCGGGAGATGCAGATAGGTCTGCAGCGCCGGCACCGCGTTGGCGCTCGTCAAGAGCACGGCATCCACCGCCTCTGCCGCCGGCAGCTCGGGCCGGAGCGGCTCGATCACCGCCAGCGGGGCGACGTGCGTCCGATGGCCGCGCTCGGCCAGCAGCGCCGCGGTGCGCGTCGCCTGCGGCTCCGGGCGGGTCACCAGGACGTGCACGGACAGACTCTCAGTCGTGGAAGAAGGTGGGGCCACCGAGCGCGCGCAGCCGCTGTCCCAGCTCGTCGCCGAGCGCTACGCCGTCGGCGACATGCGCCGTGCCGGTCTCCCGATGCACGGTACTGCCGTCCGGCCGCGCGATCAGCACCTGCAGCAGCATCTCCGTCCCGTCGATCCCGGCGAGACCGGCGATGGGCGTGCGGCAGGAGCCGTCGAGGGCGGCGAGGGCCGCCCGCTCGGCATCGACGCAGGCGGCCGTCGCCCGGCAGCCGATGGCAACGAGCCGCTCCATGGCCTCTGCATCGTCGGCCCGGCACTCGATGCCGATCGCACCCTGGGCCACAGCCGGCAGCATCTCCCTTATGCCGAGGACGACGCTCGCCCGGTCGGCCATGCCAAGCCGCTGCAGTCCGGCGAGCGCGAGAAGCGTGCCGTCGAACCGGCCCTCCGCGATGCGGCCGAGCCGCGTGCCGACCGAGCCCCGGAGCGTTTCGACCACGAGATCGGGCCTCGCCGCCTTGAGCTGCGCCATGCGCCGGAGCGAGGCCGTGCCGATCCGCGCACCCTGCGGCAGATCGGCGATGCCCCGGCAGCCTCCGGCGAGGGCCGGGCCCAGGATCAGCGCGTCCCGCGGGTCCTCGCGCGGCAGCATGGCGCCGATCACGAGACCGTCCGGCAGCCGCGTCGGCATGTCCTTCATGGAGTGCACCGCGAGATCGATTTCGCCGGCGAGCAGCGCCTCCTCGATCTCCTTGGTGAAGAGCCCCTTGCCGCCCACCTCGGCGAGCGGCCGGTCGAGGATGTGGTCGCCGGTCGTCCGGATGACCTGGATCTCCGTCATCTCCAGCGGCAGGGCGAGCGCGGCCGGCCGCGCGTCGGCCAGTGCCTTTCGGGTCAGCTCGGCCTGGGCCAGCGCCAAAGGCGAGCCCCGGGTGCCGATCTTCAGCTTGCGGCCCTTGTCCATTCCATCCATCACCAGCTAACCGAACCTCACCAGACCTGACCTAGCAGACCGGAGCCCTGCCGCCAGTGGCGATCGTCCTCGGCATCGAGACATCCTGCGACGAAACGGGGGTCGCCATCGTCGATGGCGAGCGCCGGGTGCGCGCCGCCTCGCTCTTCAGCCAGGAGGACGAGCACCGGCTCTATGGCGGCGTCGTGCCGGAGATCGCGGCCCGCGCGCACCTCCTCCGCCTCGATCGGCTGATCGAGCGGACCATGACGGAGGCCGGGCTCGACTACCCGGATCTCGACGCCGTTGCGGTGACCGCCGGCCCCGGCCTGATCGGCGGGCTGATGGTCGGTGTCGTCACCGCCAAGGCGATCTGCCTCGCCACGGGGCTGCCGCTCGTCGCCGTCAACCATCTCGAGGCGCATGCCCTGACCGCCCGGCTGACCGACGGGCTGGACTTTCCCTACACCCTCCTCCTCGTCTCGGGCGGCCATTGCCAGCTGCAGCTCGTGGAGGGTGTCGGCCGCTACACGCGGCTCGGCAGCACCATCGACGACGCCGTGGGCGAGGCCTTCGACAAGGTGGCGAAGATGCTGGGGCTCGGCCATCCGGGGGGGCCGCTGGTGGAGGCCGCGGCCAAAGGCGGCGACCCCGAGCGGTTCCGCCTGCCGCGGCCGCTCCTGGGTCAGCCGCACTGCAACTTCTCGTTCTCGGGGCTGAAGACCGCCGTCCGTCAGGTGATCCTTGGTGCCGGCGCCGTCGACGACACCTTTATCGCCGATCTCTGCGCAGGCTTCGAGGCGGCCGTCGCCGACTGCCTCGCCGACCGCACCGCCAGAGCCCTGCGGCAGCTCGAGGGAACCGCCGCCGCGCGCCGGCTCGTCGTCGCCGGCGGGGTTGCCGCCAATCGCCACATCCGGGCCCGGCTCCGGGAGCTGGCAGCGGCGCACGGCACCGAACTCGTGATCCCGCCGCCGGCCCTCTGCGGCGACAATGGCGTCATGGTGGCCTGGGCCGGGATCGAGCGTCTCGCCCTCGGCCTGACCGACGGCCTGGACGTCGCCGCCCGCCCGCGCTGGCCGCTCGACCCCAAGGCCGAGCCGCTCGCCGGCGCCGGCGTCAAGGCCTGACGTTCCGCCTCAGAGGAACGTCAGCACCAGGAACGCGACAAAGGCCAGCACGACGCTGGACCCCGCCGCCGGCATCAGCGAGTCGAAGACCAGCGGATGCAGGGAATCGGTGTATTCCGGGGGTGGATCGCTGTAACGCATGATCGCTCTCGTGCCTGACTGCCTCGATAGCGTGGAACATGCGCTGGAAAGGGCCAATGCGGCTGTAGCGCCGGCTACACTCAATCGAAGATCGCGAAAAAACTTACCCGGCCCAACTCCGGCGCATCAGGCCGCGACGTTGCGCTCCGCCCTAGGCGTGCGGCCGAACATCTGCCGGTAGCAGGTAGAGAAGTGCGAGGCGGAGACGAAGCCGCAGGCGCAGGCGATGTTCATGATCGGCAGGTCGGTCTGGTAGAGCAGGTGGCGGGCGCGCTCGAGCCGGAGCTCGAGATAGTACTGCGCCGGCGTGCGGCCCATGTGGCGGCGGAACAGCCGCTCGAGCTGGCGCCTGGAGAGCCCGATATAGTGGGCGAGCTGCTCCTGCGGCAGCGGCTCCTCGATATTCGCCTCCATCAGCTCGATGGCGTTGATGAGCTTGGGATGATGCACGCCGAGGCGGATGCGGATCGGCATGCGCTGGCGGTCATGCGGGCCGCGGATGCGGTCGAGCAGGCACTGCTCGCTGACCTTGGTGGCCAGCTCCTCGCCATGCGCCGCGGCGATCCGGCTCAGCATCAGGTCGAGCGGTGCGGTGCCGCCCGAGCAGGTGAAGCGGTTGCGGTCGATCTCATAGAGGTCCGCCGCGACGTCGATGTCCGGGAAGGCCTCGACGAAGCCCGGCAGGTTCTCCCAGTGGATGGTGCAGCGGTGGTCGGCGATCAGTCCGGCCTTGGCGAGGATATGCGCACCCGTGCAGAGGGCCCCGATCGTCGCCCCGTGCCGGTCCATGCGCCTGAGCCAGGCGAAGACCTCGCGGTCGGCATAGCGCTCGCCGTGCAGGCCGGAGGCCACGCAGATCGTCGGCAGCGACTGGCCGAAGCTCGCCTGGATCTGCTCCATCGAGAGATCGACATTGACGCTGATGCCGTTGCTGGCACGCACCGGCCCGCCGTCCTTGGATAGGAGCAGCCAGCGGTAGAGGGCCCGGCCCGAAAGGCGGTTGGCGATGCGCAGCGGCTCGACGGCGCTGGCAAAGGAGATCATGGAGAAATCGGGGACGAGCAGGAATGCAACCGTCTCGGTATCGACCGCCGCGCCCGCCGTCGTCACCACCTGCATGGCCTGTCACCGTTCGCTCACATCGGCATGGCCTAACACAGTTTTTTTCCGTCAACCACTGCGCAGGCGCGCACCGGCCTGCGGTCACCCGCGAAAGCCGGTGCGGCCCCCGGCTCAGAGCACGACGACAGGCTCGAAGCCGCCGAAAATCATCCGTTTGCCGTCGAACGGCATCGGGTTCTTCTCGGGATTCATCCGGTCGTCGGTCTTCATCAGCTCGCTCATCCGCGCCATGGCGGCGTCGCGCGTCGCCTTGTCGGGCCATTCGACCCAGGAGAAGACGACCGTCTCGTCCTCCGTCGCCTTGACCGCCATGCGGAAGTCCGTGGTTTCGCCCTTCGGCACGTCGTCGCCCCAGCATTCGAGGACCCGCGTGGCGCCGAGCTCCATGAACACGGTGTTGGCGTTGTTGGCGTGATCGATGAACTTCTGCCGGTTGGCGGTCGGCACCGCGATCACGAACCCGTCGATATAGGCCATCGCATCCACCTCCTTCAGCCGGCCGCCTTCGAGCCGGTATAGTTGAGCATCCAGGGCGTGCCGTAGCGGTCGGTGAACATGGCGAAGCGCTCCGCCCAGAAAGTCTCGCCGGGCTCCATCGCCACGGACTGCGCGTCCTTCGCCAGGGCCGAGTAGATGCGCTCGAACTCGGCCAGCGATGTGGGGGCGACGGACACGGCGAAGCCCTGTGGCTTGGCGTACATCCCGTCGCTGTTGTCGGACGCCATGACGGTGGCACTGCCGAGCTGCAGGCTCATGTTCATGACCATGTCGTCGCCGCCCGGCATCCGGCTCGCCGGATCGGGCGCGTCGCCATTGCGGAAGACGTCCTTGACCTCGCCACCGAGCGTCTCCGCATAATGGGTCATCGCCTCGAGGCAGTTGCCCTTGAAGAAGAGGTAGATCGTCGGTTCCATGGGATTTCCTCTGCGGGTTCAGCAAGCCTTTAGCAGTGCCACGCATCAGCCGAACGACAACAAATGGCTCATGGCGCGGGATCGTTCCATGTGGTCTGCCCATCCGGCGTGAGGTCGACGGCCGCGCGGCCCGAGCCGTCCATGTAGAAGGGCGTGGAGGAATGGTCGTGGACGATGCGCCACCCGCCTTCCAGCTTGCGCAGGCACAGCGTCGTGCGGAACCACATGTCGACGGGCTCGCCGTCGGTCTTCGTCCCGCGCATGCGGTTGAGCCCCGTCACCCAGGCGAGATCCGCGCCGACGACAAGTTCGGATTCGGCGCTGTCGATGCCGATCGGGCCGTCCCAGGTCGCCAGCCACGCCCCGACCTCGTCCTGGTCCATGCCGCGGCTGCCGAGGGGCGGCGCCAGGCCGTACACGGTGGCATCGGGCGCGTAGCAGTCGACGATCGCGGCCGCGTCCTTCGCCGCGTGGGCCATGCCCAGCCGCTTCAGCACGGCGATCACCGCGTCCCGCTCATGCGCGTTCATTATCTGTTTTCCCCCCTGCCACACCGGTCGGTTTGAAGGCGAGCCTCTGGTCAGTCCCTGACGTCCGGCTGGACGAGCCGCGCCAAGTTCTGGAGCGAATCCTGCCAGCCGAGATAGCAGGCCTCGAGCGGAATGACGTCCGGCACGCCTTCCTGCACGATGGTGACCTCGGTGCCGACCGGGACCTCCCTGAGATCGACCGTCACCTGCATCTCGCCGGGCAGGTTTGGATCGTCAAAGGTGTCGGTGTAGCGGAGCCGCTCGTTCGGCTTCAGCTCCAGGTAGTCGCCACCGAAATCATGGGTCTGGCCGGTCGTGAAGTTCGTGAAGCTCATCCGATGGCTGCCGCCGACCCGCGCATCCAGGGCGTGCACCCTGGCGGTGAAGCCGTCGGGCGGCAGCCAGCGGGCGAGGGCGTCGGGCTCCAAGAACGCCCGGTAAACCTTCTCGGGCGGGGCGGCGATGACACGATGCAGGCGAACGGTGTTCGGCATCAGGGCGCGTCCTTCCTTGCGGCTGGTGCAGCGAAGAGCAGCTCGATGTAGCGTTTGAGGTGGTCGACGGTTTCGCGCGCTGCAGCGCTGTCGCCCGTCGCCTTGGCGAGGATGAAGGCGCCCTGCAGCACCGCCTGGGTGTGGCGGGCGAGGCTCGCCGGCGTCCAGTCGGCCTCGATGCCGCGTTCCCGCATCGCCGCCTCGATGTCCGGCTCGAGCGTTGCCGCATGGCCGAGGATGCTGGCGGCACAGGCGTCGCGGATGGCCGGGTGCGACTCATGAACCTCCTGCGTCATGGTGCCGACGAGGCAGGTGAAGGCGGCGATGTCGCCCGCGATGATCGACTTCCGGAACTCGACATAGGCGAGGAGTCGATCCAGCGGGTCCGCAGGCGCGTGATAGGGCGCGGCGGCGAAGAAGCCGCTCGTCATCTCCACCCAATGGTCCACGGCGGCCAGCGCCAGCTCGTCCTTGCTCTTGAAGTGGTGGAAGAAGCTGCCCTTGGTGACGCCGGCCTCGGCGCAGATGTCCTCGACCCGCGTCGCGTTGTAGCCCCTGGTCCGCACGACCTTGAGCGCCGCGTCCAGGAGCCGGGTCTTCGAATCGTGCCGTGCCGCCATCGTCAAGCATACCCACTGGTCGGTATCAATTAAGAGCCATACCGACTGGTCGGTGTGGCGTCAAGCCCGTCGAGCGCTGCTGTCGGTTGGTGACCCTGCC